>NZ_CP034449.1:1562500-1875000 GCF_003952425.1 Mesorhizobium sp. M2A.F.Ca.ET.046.03.2.1
GGATGATCGGTCGAACCGGTATCGTGCCGCACGAGCTCTTCATCGCCATCGGCCTGCTGGCGATCTGCTTGCTCTTAGAACGGCGCACGGTCCTCGGCCGGGCGCTGAAGGCAGTGGGCGCCGGCGAACTGGCTGCAGCCGCGTCCGGTCTCAACGTCGCCCGCTACAAAATCCTCGCCTTTGCGATATCCGGAGGGCTGGCCGCGGTGGCCGGGCTGCTGTTCTCCGTCAAGCTGTCGGGCGGCGCGCCGACGATCGCCAACGGCTTCCTGCTGCCGGCCATCGTGGCGGTGCTTGTCGGCGGAACACCGCTGACGGGCGGCGTCGGCGGTGTGCTCAACACCGCGATCGGCACGCTGATCGTGGCGGTCATCCGCGCCTCGATGCTCTATTTCGGCATCGCGGCGACGCAGCAACAGATGGTTTTCGGCCTGGTGCTGATCGCGGCCATCGCCCTGACCATCGACCGCTCCAAGCTTCGCACGGTGAAGTGAGACAAGCCATGGCAACAATGCGCGCCGCCGTCCTGACCGCTCCGCACCGTTTCGATCTGCGCGAGGTCGCCGTTCCGGAGGTGGGACCTGACGACGCCTTGATCCGTGTCCAGCGGACCGGCATATGCGGCACGGACATCCATATGTTCAACGGTCACTATGCGGCCGACCGGCTGCCGTTGGTGCCGGGCCACGAGTTTGCCGGGACGGTCGCAGCGACAGGCGAGCGTGTGAAGCATATCAAGCCGGGCACGACCTGCGTCGCGGATATCAATATCGGCTGCGGCCAGTGCTATTGGTGTCGCCGCAACGAGATCCTCAACTGCCCGTCGATGACGCAGGTGGGCATCGGGCGCGAAGGCGCCTTCGCCGAATATGTGTGCGTGCCGGCCAGGCTTGTCATACCGGCCCCGGACGATGTGCCGGTCGAGGTGCTTGCCCTGACGGAGCCGGTGTCCTGCGTGGTGCGCGCCGCGCGCAAGGCGCAGGCGAGTTTCGGCCAGTCCGTGGTGATCCTCGGAGCCGGACCAATCGGCAATCTGCATGTCCAGATGATGCGCCTGTGCGGCGCCGCGCCGATCATCATCGCCGACCTGTCGCAAGACCGTTGCCGCCTTGCCCTTGCAGCCGGGGCGGACGCAGCGGTCGCCGATCCCGCCCAGCTTAAGCAGGAGGTGCTGAAAAGGACCGGCGGGCGCGGCGCGGATCTTGTGATCGAAAGCGTCGGTTCGCCGCGGCTTTACGCGTTCGCTTTCGAGCTCATCCGCAAGGGCGGCCATGTCGCTTTCTTCGGCCTCAGCGGACCCAACGACACGGTGCCGGTCGATATCCTTCGCACCATACTCGAGGAGAACAGTCTCAAGGGCTCGGTTGCCGGCATGGGCGAAGACATGCACGATGCGCTGACGCTCTTGTCGCATGGCCGCTTCCGAACCGAGGCGTTCACACGCGCGACCTTTCCGCTCGACGACATCCAGCGCGCCTTCGAGACCCTGGCCGAGCGGCCCCGGGATCTCAAGACGCAAATCATATTGAACTAGGCGCCGGCGCGACCCGCTTGCCAGGAGCAGTGGGCGGCCGGCGCACCGCCAGAACGGAGGCATTCCATGCTCGATTTCACTGACCGCGCACCCCTGCCGGATGCACCACGCGAATTCGGGTTCTGGTCGGACGGATCCTGGCGCAAGGGCGGCGCATTGTTCGAGCGCCGGTCGCCGGGCCACGGCGTGCCGGTGACGCTCACGCCCAGATGCACGGTGGACGACCTCAATGCCGCCGTCGCGGCGGCGCGCCGCGCATTCGAGGATCGCCGGTGGGCCGGACTGCCAGGCGCCGACCGGGCCGGCGTGCTGCTGAGGGCGGCCGAGACCCTGCGCCGCCGCCGCGACGAAATCGCCTATTGGGAGGTCCTGGAGAACGGCAAGCCGATCTCCCAGGCGCGCGGCGAGATCGATCACTGCATTGCCTGCTTCGAGGTCGGCGCGGGCGCCGCGAGGCTGTTGCATGGCGACAGCTTCAACAGTCTCGGCGACGGCCTTTTCGGCATGGTGCTGCGCGAGCCGGTCGGCGTGGTCGGGCTCATCACGCCCTGGAATTTCCCGTTCCTGATCCTGTGCGAGCGCATTCCCTTCATCCTTGCCAGCGGATGCACCGTCGTCGTCAAGCCTTCGGAGGTCACGTCGGCGACCACGCTGATGCTCGGCGAGATCCTTTCCGAAGCCGGCGCGCCGGACGGCGTCTACAACGTCGTCACCGGATCAGGCCGGACGATTGGCCAGGCTTTGAGCGAGCATCCCGATGTCGATATGCTGTCCTTCACCGGATCGACATCCGTCGGACGCTCATGCGTCCATGCGGCGGCCGATTCGAACTTCAAGAAACTCGGCCTGGAACTGGGCGGCAAGAATCCGATCATCGTCTTCGCGGACAGCGACCTCGAGGACGCGGCGGACGGCGCAGCCTTCGGCATAAGCTTCAACACGGGCCAGTGCTGCGTGTCGTCGAGCCGCGTCATCGTGGAGCGCTCGGTCGCTCGCGAGTTCGAGGAAATCCTTGCCGCCAAGATGGCCAGGATCGTCGTCGGCGATCCGCTGCAGACGAAGACGCAGGTGGGAGCCATCACCACCGATGCGCAGAATTCGACCATCCTGAGCTATATCGACAAGGGCAAGGCCGAAGGGGCAACGCTTGTCGCCGGCGGGCAAGCGCTGGATTTCGGCGGCGGCCAGTATATCGCGCCGACACTGTTTTCCGGGGTCACGCCCGCAATGTCGATTGCCCGCGACGAAATCTTCGGGCCCGTCCTGTCGTCCTTCCATTTCGACACGGTCGAGGAGGCCATCGGCCTCGCCAACGACACGGTGTATGGCCTGGCTGCCAGCGTGTGGACAAAGAACATAGACAAGGCGCTGGTGGTGACGCGGCGCGTGCGCGCCGGCCGGTTCTGGGTGAACACGATCATGGCCGGAGGGCCGGAAATGCCGCTCGGCGGCTTCAAGCAGTCCGGCTGGGGAAGAGAGGCCGGAATGTACGGCGTGGAGGAGTACACACAGGTGAAGTCCGTCCACATCGAGATCAGGAAGCGTGCCCATTGGATCAAGTGATGACGACAGGTTTCGACTATGTGATCGTCGGCGCAGGCTCTTCGGGCTGCGTTCTTGCCGCGCGCCTGTCCGAGAATCCGGCAGTCCGCGTCTGCATAATCGAGGCCGGAGGCAAGGACAGCCATCCGCTGATCCATATGCCGGTCGGCTTCGCCAAAATGACCACCGGACCGCTCACCTGGGGCCTGGTGACGGCTCCGCAGAAGCACGCGGACAATCGCGAGATCCTCTACGCGCAGGCAAAGGTGCTGGGCGGCGGCTCGTCGATCAATGCCGAGGTCTACACCCGGGGCCACGAGACCGACTACGACCGGTGGGCGAACGAGGAAGGCGCGGACGGCTGGGCGTTCAAGGACGTGCGCAAGTACTTCCTTCGTTCCGAGGGCAACAGCATATTCTCCGGCAGGCTCCACGGCACCGACGGACCGCTCGGGGTGTCGAACATACCCGATCCGAACGTCGTCTCGCGCGCCTTCGTCCAGAGCTGCCAGGAATACGGGCTGCCCTATAATCCGGACTTCAACGGCGCGAAGCAGGAAGGCGCCGGCATCTACCAGACCACGACGCGCAACGCCCGCCGCTGCTCGGCCGCCGTGGGCTATCTCAAGCCTGCCCTGGCGCGCCCGAACCTCACGCTGATCACGGGGGCGCTGGTCCACCGCGTCGTCTTCAAGGGCCGCCGGGCCGTTGGCGTCGAATGCTCGGTCGGCGGCTCGCTGAAGGTCATAAATGCCGACAGCGAAGTGCTGGTCACCTCGGGAGCGATCGGAACGCCGAAGCTGATGATGCTGTCCGGCGTCGGCCCTGCGGATCACCTGCGTCAACATGGTATCGAAACGATCCAGGACCTCCCGGGCGTCGGGCAGAACCTCCAGGATCATTTCGGCATCGACATCGTGGCCGAGCTGAAAGGCCACGATTCACTCGACAAGTACAACAAGACGCACTGGATGCTGTGGGCCGGCATTCAGTACATGCTGTTCAAGACCGGACCGATAACGTCGAACGTCGTCGAGGGCGGCGCCTTCTGGCATTCCTCGGGGAATCATGCCGGAGCGGTTCCCGATCTGCAGTTCCACTTCCTGGCCGGAGCCGGCGCGGAAGCGGGCGTTCCTTCGGTCCCGAAGGGATCGTCCGGCATCACGTTGAACAGCTACACGCTGCGCCCGAAATCGCGTGGGAGCGTGACGCTCCGTTCGCCGGATCCGCGCGACAATCCGGTCGTCGATCCCAATTTCCTCGCGGACCCGGACGACCTCAGAGTGTCGGTCGAAGGCATCAAGATCAGCCGGGAGATATTCAATCAGCCTTCGCTGCGAAAATTCATCAAGGAACTCCGTTTCCCTGACACGAATGTGCGCTCGCAGTCAGACTATGAAGCCTATGCGCGACGCTCCGGCCGCACCTCGTATCACCCGACCTGCACCTGCAAGATGGGGAATGATGCGATGTCCGTGGTCGACCCTCAACTGCGAGTGCACGGGCTGGATGGCATCCGCATCTGCGACAGCTCGGCAATGCCGTCCCTGGTCGGCTCGAACACCAACGCGGCGACTATCATGATCGGCGAGCATGCGTCGGACCTGATCCGAGGCAACCGCTAGGATTTGCCAGTCACCTCGGATCTGCTCGCTCTTCCGGTTCGCGCGCTCAGGCGTCGAAATCCGGAGCGTATGGGATCAGCCGCTTCCCGACAACGCGATAACCGACGGCATTCATGGCGTTGATGCGGCCCATGTCGATACTCGACAAGGTGAAGTCCATCACGTCGAAATTCGAGCGGATGTTGTCCGGTTTGGTGGACATTGTGTTGATCGGCAAACCCTTCTGCAGGATCCAGCGCAGCACGACCTGGGCGGCCGACTTGCCGTATGCGGCGCCGATATCGGCGAAAAGCGGATGCTTGAAGACCTCGCCGCGCGCGACCGAGCAGTAGGAAGACAAAGGGATACCCGTTTCACTCGCGGCCGCCAACAGCTTGCGCTGGTCAAGCAACGGGTGGAATTCCACCTGGTTCGTGACGAGCGGCACGCCGGTAATCTGCCTAGCCTGGCGCATCATCGCCGCTGTGTAGTTCGAAACGCCGATGGTGCCGGCGAAACCCCGCTCCTGCGCCTCCTGAAGCAGTTCCAGGGAAAGCTTGATATCGCCTCCCGGCGTCGGCCAGTGAAGCAAAAGGATATCGACACGATCCAACCTCAGATCCCGCAAGGACTGTTCGACCGATGGCATGAACCGTTCCCGCGAGAAGTTCTCAACCGTGACCTTTGTCGTGATGCAGAGCTCGTCCCTGGCTATGCCGCTCTCGGCCAGGGCCAGGCCCGTGTCGGCTTCATTGCCATAGGCCTGAGCCGTGTCGAATGCGCGGTAACCCGCATCGATCGCAGCCGCGATCGCAGCCCGCAGCGTATCCCCCTTAAGAGGGAAAGTTCCAAACATCCGCTGGTTCGCCTTCTGGAACATGATGTTCATAAAAATCCTCCCGCTGGTTGCCGTCGGCGCGGAGCTTGCCTTGCAAGCCGCAGGCGGCTATATCACGTTTATAACTATCTAGTTACTTATTGCCAAGCCTTTGGAGAGGTAGCGTGAGCAAGGTCAGGTCCGCAGCGGAGGCTGTCGCCGCGATAGGCGACGGAGCGGTGGTAGCGGTCAATTCGTCGTCCGGCCTGCTTTGCCCGGATGCCGTGCTTGAAGCCCTTGGCAAACGTTTCCTAGGCGAAGGGGCGCCGCGCAACATCACCACCATCCATCCGATTGCCGCCGGCGACATGTTCGGCACCAAGGGGGTCGATCACATCGCCCTGCCGGGCTTGATCAGCCGCATCATCGGCGGCTCATATCCCTCAGGACCGACCAATGCCGAGCCGCCGCTGATCTGGCAGCGTATCCTTGCCGAGGATGTGGCGGCATGGAACTTCCCCTCCGGGATCGTGTTCGACATGCTACGCGAGGGCGCGGCGCAGCGTCCGGGTGTGTTGACCAAGGTCGGCATGGAGACATTTGTCGATCCGATGCTCGAGGGCGGAGCCATGAACGCTTCGGCCCGGAAGGCGCCGATCGTGCGGCGCGTCGAATTCAACGGCGAGACCTGGCTTCACTTCCCTCCCCTCCGGCCGGATGTGGCGATCATCCGCGCGACTACCGCCGACGAGAAGGGAAACCTCACCTTCGAGCAGGAAGGCGCGACGCTTGGCGCCATGGAAATGGCGCTTGCGGCGCGCAACTGCGGCGGCATCGTCATTGCCCAGGTCAAGCGCGTCGCGGCTCCGGGCACGCTACGGCCGCATGATGTGCATGTGCCCGGTATCCTGGTGGATTTCATCGTCGAGGCGCCGGACCAGCTGCAGACCACGGCGACCGCTTATGACCCGGCCATATCGGGAGAACTGTTCCGGCCGCTGCACACATTCCGTACCCCGGAATACAATGTCTCCAAGGTCATCGCGCGTCGCGTCGCGCAGGAGCTTCGAGCGGGCTGGGCAGTCAATATCGGCTTCGGAATCTCGGCCAACGTGCCTCGCATCCTGATCGAAGAGGGCCTGCACGGCGCCGTCACCTGGGTGATCGAGCAAGGGCCGGTGGGCGGCGTGCCGTTGCTCGACTTCAAGTTCGGCTGCGCCTCCAACGCGGAAGCCTTCGTCGCCTCCCCGCACCTTTTCACCTACTTCCAGGCCGGAGGCTTCGACTGCTCCTTGCTGTCGTTCCTCGAAATCGGCTCCGACGGATCCGTCAACGTCTCGCGGCTTTCCTCGACGCCGCATCGCACCGCCGGCGCCGGCGGCTTCGTGGACATCACCTCGCGGGCGCGCAAGATCGTGTTCTCCGGCAACTTCAACGCCGGCGCGAAGATGCGGCTGGAGAACGGCAAGCTGGTCATCGACAAGGAAGGCAAGGTCGCAAAGATCGTCCCGAAGGTGGACCAGGTCAGCTTCTCAGGCGCGCGCGCCGTCAGCCAGGGCCAGGACGTCACCTATGTGACGGAAAGATGCGTCATCCGCCTGACCGCCGACGGCCTGGTCGTCACCGAAATAGCCCCCGGGCTCGACCTCGAGCGCGATGTCCTGCGGCAGGCGGCGGCTCCTCTCGTGGTCTCGCCGGCACTGAAGCTGATGGAGGCGGCGCTGTTCCTCGACCAGCCGATCGGGTTGCGGCTGTGAGCGATCCCCGCCTCGACCTCAGCTTCGACGGAGCGGTCGCGCGAGTGACCATCCGCCGGCCTGAGAAGCTCAACGCCCTCGATGCCGCGATGGTCGATGCGCTCGTGCCGTTGTGCAGGGCGGTGGAGCGTTCCGCGGCGAAGGTGCTGATCCTGTCCGGCGAGGGCGAGAAGTCGTTCTCCGCGGGCGGCGACGTCGCCGCCTGGAGCGCGCTCGACCCGGCGGAGTTCGCGCGCCACTGGATCCGCGACGGCCATGCCGGCTTCGACGCTCTCGCCAGGCTTTCGCAACCGGTCATTGCCGTCCTCAACGGCCATTGCCTTGGCGGAGGCCTGGAGCTTGCGGCCTGCGCCGACTATCGGATCGCCGAGAGCCACGCCCGCATCGGTCTGCCTGAAACCGGCCTTGGGATCACACCGGGCTGGTCGGGCACCCAGCGCACGGCTCGCCGTTTCGGCACCCAGTTGATCCGCCGCATGTCGCTCTTCGGCGAGGTCTATTCCGCCGACGAGGCCTTGAGATTGTCGCTTGTCGACAAGGTCGTCGGCAAGGGTGACGGCCTCGCGGCGGCCGAACAACTTGCCGCTATCGTCGCAGGCCGGTCCGCTACCGCCACGGAGCTCGCCAAGATGCTCATCAACGCTGCCGAAGGCGAGGAACGGGAGCGTGTCCTGGATGCGTTTGCCGGACGTATCGCCGCCGGCAGCGACGACCTTCGGGCGGGCCTGGCTGCCTTCCGGGAAAAGGGCCTCCGGTCGAGAGATTGATCTCGAGCCCGATCTGAACGCAGTAGAAATCTGTTTCGCAGGGCGGCGGCTGACCACTCAACAGCCCTCGAACGTGGCATATCCGTACGGTTGCGAGCGATGCCCGGCTGTCCAGCTTCTGTCTTCAACAAACGGAGCGGAAGCGCTCCACGCAGGCGTCCAGCACGTCCCCGGGGTCACGCTTCCACCAGTTCTGCGCCGAGAACACCTCCACCTCGCACGGCCCGTCGTAGCCGGCCGCTTCCACCGCCGCGCGGATCGCCTTCAGGTCGGCCACGCCGTCACCCATCATGCCGCGGTCGAGCAGCACGTCGCGTGTCTGCGCCAGCCAATCGCACAGGTGATAGCCAAAAATGCGTTTCGGCCCGGCCCGCAGCAATTCGCCGGCGAGCGCGCGATCCCACCAGACGTGGTAGACGTCGACCGCGACGCCAACGTTGGACGCATCAATGGCAAGGCAAAGATCGACCGCGTCGCGCATCGTCACCAGGCAGGAGCGGTCGCCACCATAAACCGGATGCAGCGGTTCGAGAGCCAGGCGAACGCTTCTGGCCGCCGCGTAGGCTGCAGCTTCGGCGACACGGTCAGCGACCAGCTTGAGGCTTTCGCCGATGCCTTTCGTTCCCGGCTCGACGCCGCCGCAAACGATGGTCAGAACAGGGGCGCCGAGACCCGCGGCCATGTCGATCGCGGCGCGGAAATCGTCCATGATCGCCGCGCGGCCGGGCAGCCCCATGGGGCCGGTGAGGTAAGGCGCGCGGCACAGGCCGACGACACTCAGGCCGGCCGCGCGAACCCGCTCGCCGATCTCGACGGCGCGGTCGCCGATTTCGCGACGCCAGAAGACGATGCCGGGTATGCCGCGCTCAGCGCAGGCATCAAGCACACGCTCGATAGGCCAGCCCGCGCCGTGCCCGTCCAGATTATGGCCGAGCGTCGCCGTATTGAGCGCCAGCGCGGAATGGTTCGCCGTGAAGTCGCGCATGTTTCCGGTCAGAGCCCATAAAGGGCAAGCAGCTTGCGCATGCGTGCGGCCGCCAGCTCGGGATCCGCCAGGAGGCCGCAGCCGTCGGCCAGCTTGAACACTTCCACGAAATAGGGCAGCGGCCGCATCGACTGGGCGCCCCCGAGCATGACGAAATGATCCTGGAACCCGTTCAGCCAGGCGAGGAACACGACCCCCGTCTTGTAGTATTGGGTGGGCGCTCGAAAGATCAGACGCGCGAGCGGCACGGTAGGATCCAGCGCGGCGTGGAACCCCTGGCTATCGCCCCGGCCGAGCCGATCGATGGCGTAGGCGGCGGCCGGCGCCAAGGGATCGAAGATACCAAGCAGAGCGTGCGAGAACCCCTGTTCGTCACCCGCGATCAGCTCCGGATAATTGAAGTCGTCGCCGGTATACATCTTCACGCCGGCGGGCAGACGGCGGCGCATCGCGATCTCCTTCTCCTTGTCGAGGAGGGAAATCTTGATGCCGTCGACCCTAGCGGTGTTGTTTCCGATGATCGCCAAGACCGTCTCGAGCGCGTCCTCGAAGCGGGCGGCTCCCCAATAACCCTTGAGGGCCGGATCGAACATCTCTCCCAGCCAGTGCAGGATCACCGGCCTGTCGCAGCGCGCGAGCACATCGCCATAGATCGAAACATAATCCTCGGGCGAACGCGCCACGGCCGCCAATGCCCGGCTGGCCATGACGATCAATCTGCCGCCGACCTTCTGGATGGCCTCGAGCTGCTCGAAATAGGCTCGGCGAACATCGTCGAGCGTGCGTGCATCGGCCGGTCCGAGCTGATCGGTGCCGGCGCCGTTGAAGACGAGCGCGTCGGGCAGCTCGCTCCTGGTCCTGCGGATCAGCTCCAAGGCCGAAGGCCAATCGAGGCCCATGCCACGCTGCGCGGTGTCCATCGCCTCGGCGATGCCGAGGCCGAGGCCGTGAAGATGGCACCTGAATGCCATCGTGGCCTTCCAGTCGATGGCGGCGGGACCGCCGGGATCGTTGAAGCTGAAAGGATCCGCCACAACATGGGCCGCCGACAGCACGGTACGTGGCGCATCAGAGGGCAATCGCGCGGCCGGAATCGTCTTGCCTTGAAGCCGGTAGTCGGAAAGTCTGCCCGTGTTATCCGGCAGTTGGATGATCATGGCGTTCTCCCTGACGATACGCCGCAGTCAGAACCGCGGCACCAGCATGCCCGCGTCGACGGCAATGACATGGCCGGTCGTATAGGGCAGCTCGCCCGTGGCGAGCGTCGCCATGACGCGACCGACATCTTCCGGCTTGCCGAGGCGGCTTATCAATGTCAGCCCCTCCTCGTCGATGCGGCGCTGATAAGTCTCGCTGACCGCCTTGGTCATGGCCGTTTCGATCAGGCCAGGCCTGATGTCGTAGACAGCGATGTTCTCGCGACCAAGGCGGACGGCGAAGACCTGGCTGACCATCGCGGACCCGGCCTTGGACACGCAATATTCGGCGCGCGGCTCCGCCACCGCCGTGGCATTGGAGGAAGAGACGTTGATCAGGCTGTAGAAGCGGCCGTCATCGCGCTCGCGGGCAAGCAGCCGCCTAGCCCAACGCTGCGACAGGAAGAACTGCGCCTTGGTGTTGATTGCCTGGCAGCGGTTGTAGCTCTCCTCCGTCACGTCGAGCGGGTCGCCGCGAGAAATGACCGACACGCCGGCATTGTTGATCAGCGTCGACAGGGGACCGATGGCGGCCTCGGCGGCTTCGAGCATGCTTTCGTGGCCGCCGAGATCGGCAACGTCGCCCGCGACACGCGCGACCGGGCCGCCGAGCGCAGCGACGGCGGCTTCGGCGGCTTTCAATTCCTCGTCATCGGACGGACCGTTGAGCGCCACGCCGAATCCGCGCCGGGCGAGCTCCAATGCCGTCGCAAGCCCGATGCCGCGGCTCGATCCCGTGACGAAGGCTGCATGACGCGATCCGGCACTCACGCCCGGGCTCCATGCTTGAGGAGCTCGCGGGCGATGATCATGCGCTGGATCTGGTTGGTGCCTTCATAGATCTGGGTGATCTTGGCATCCCGATAGAGGCGCTCGACCTCGAAGCCGCGTATGTAGCCGGAGCCGCCGAAGACCTGCACGGCATCGGCGGTGCGCGCCACGGCTATGTCTCCCGCGAAACATTTGGCGATCGAGCAGGCCTTGGTTGCATTCTCCCCCGCATCGATCTTCTCGGCGGCGCTGCGCACGAGCAGACGGGCCGCCTCGATGTCCTTCGCCATGTCGGCAAGCAGCCACTGCACGCCCTGGAAATCGGCAATCGGCTTGCCGAACTGACGCCGCTGCTGGGCATAGTCGACCGCTGCCTCGAGCCCGGCCTGCGCTATGCCGACGGCCAGCGAGGCGATGCCGACACGCCCCTTGTCCAGCACGCTCATCATCATGTGGAAACCGCGACCTTCTTCGCCCAGCAGCGCTTCGGGACCCAGGACGACATCGTTGAAATTGAGCGCGCCGACCTGGCTGGCCCGCTGACCCATCTTATGTTCCTTCGGACCGCGCTCTATTCCCTTGGCGTGCAGGTCGACGATGAAGATCGACATGCCGCGATGGCCCGCATCCTTGTCGGTGCGCGCCAGCACGAAACCGACGTCGGCGACCGGCGCGTTGTGGATCCAGATCTTGCCGCCGTCCAGCCGCCATCCGTGCCCGTCGCGCGTGGCGGTGGTGCGTATCCCGGAAACATCGGTCCCGGCTTCAGGCTCGGTGATGCAGTAGGCAGCCTTCTTCTCGGCGCGCATGGCCGGACCCAGCCACTGCTGCCGCTGCGCCTCGCTGCCATGCTGGACAAGCAAGGTGCTGATCAGCTCGACGAGGCCGCATTGATCGGCGACGGACGCATAGCCGCGCGACAGCTCTTCCATCACCAGCGCATAGGTAAGCGTGTCGAAGCCGGGACCGCCCATGGCCTCCGGAACGCCGATACCGAAGAGACCGAGCTCGCCCATCTGCTCATATATCTCGCCAGGAAAGCGCTCATCCCGATCAAGCGCCTCTGCAACTGGACGAATGACATCCTCGGCAAACTGGCGCGCCATCTCGCGCACCTGCTGCTGCGTTTCGCTCAGCGGCACGGCCGACCTCCCTATGTAACTATCTAGTTACTCCTACGCTGGAATCGTCGGCGGCGTCAAGCGGCGGACTTCGCATCGCCATGCGTTGCCGTTACAAGTGCTTGCGGCTTCGGTCGAACTTAACTAGAAATAACCAGATGGTTACTAATGGAGGATATCATGAAGCCATCTGACAAGCGCGTATTCGGCCGGTCCGGCCTCAACGTCACGGCCTTCGCGTTCGGAACCGCTCCCATCGGCAATTTCCTTCATCCCATAGACGAGCAGACCGCGGATGCCATGATTCAGACCGCATGGGACGCGGGCATACGCTTCTACGACACGGCGCCGATGTACGGCCACGGCCTCTCGGAACTGCGGGCCGGGCATTCGCTGCGCTGGAAGAAGCGCGACGAGTTCGTCCTCGCCAGCAAGGTGGGCCGGGTGCTGAAGCCCGCGAAGCGCTCCGAGATCGACTTCGCGCCGTGGTCAAACGCCGCGCCGAACACCATGAATTTCGATTACTCCTACGACGGCACAATGCGGTCGTTCGAGGATTCGCTGCAGCGCCTGGCGCTTGAACACATCGACATGCTGTTCATCCATGACATCGATCGGTTCACCCGTGGCGACGAGCAGCCGGAAGTGTTCCGGCAGGCGATGGATGGCTGCTGGCGGGCATTGGAGAAACTGCGCTCCGAAGGCGTCGTGAAGGCGATCGGCGTTGGGGTCAACGAATGGCAGGTTTGCCACGAGGCGCTGAAGCAGCGCGACTTCGACTGCTTCCTGCTGGCGGGCCGCTATACGCTGCTCGAACAGGAAGCCCTCGACGAGTTCCTGCCGCTTTGCGTCGAGCGCGGCGCGGCGGTGCTGGTCGGCGGGGGCTTCAATTCCGGCATCCTGGCCACGGGCGCCGTTCCCGGCGCCAAGTACAATTATTCACCGGCGCCAAAGCCCGTCATGGAGAAAGTGGCGAAGATCGAGGAGGTCTGCCGCGCGCATGGCGTGCCGCTGCCGGCCGCCGCCTTGCAGTTCGTGGTGGCGCATCCGGCCATCCCGTCCTTCTGCGCCGGCACTCGCACTGTCCAGCAACTCGAGCAGAACCTTGCCTGGTTCAGTTACCCGATCCCCGGCGAGTTCTGGCAAGACCTGAAGAAGAACGGGCTGTTGCGGGAAGACGCGCCGGTGCCGGCATGAGTGTCGACGTCCGAGGGAAATCGCTCACAGGCCTCGGGTTGAGCTACGAGGACGTGGAGATCGGCGACCATTTCGAAACGCCTTCCACAGAAGTGACCGCGGCCATCATAGAAGCGCTCGCGGAAATGACCGGTGACCGGTTCGAAATCCACATGAGCGACGAGGCGGCACATCGGCACGGCTTCCCGGCGCGTGTAGCGCATGGTCTGCTTGTGCTGTCCCTTGTCGATGGTCTGAAGAACAATGCCGTCGCCCGGTTCCGAGCCGTGGCCTCGCTCGGCTGGAGCTGGAGGTTTTCAGCCCCGGTGCTCGCCGGCGACATCATCAAAGCCGAGGTGACGGTCGCGGAAAAGCGGGCCACTCGCAATCCGGCCCGCGCGATTGTTCGTCTGCGGTTCGTCGTTTGCAATCAGTGGGGACGGACCGTACAGGAAGGCGAGAACGAGTTGATGATTTATCGACGTGACATGGCTTGAGAGAATTCGTTCCTACCTCCATAGAGGCAAAGCACGCGATCTGCTTTCAGGCAACGACGGAGCTTGACTCTACGACCGAGATGAGGCGCAAGGCTGACATTCCTTGCGCATGACTTTCGAATATCGCCTAAGATTGATGCTCACTCCGCCAGTCCCAAGATGATGACGGTTTCAATCTCCGATACGCTGCCTCCGCGTAGCGAACCCTGAGGCCCGATCACCGCGCCATCCGAGATACAGTGGCAAGGGACGCACAGGTTCTATTGGGGAACCGAACCTATCCATTTCTATTGGTAGCAACTGCGGCTGACCTTCCCTACGCATCTGAAAGCAAACGAGGATTTTTTTCACTAAGATTCCGCCTCTGGCACCATCGACTTAAGGTTGTGCGTATCTGCTCCTAAACCTTTGTTTTTCAATGCGATTTTCTTTCGTTACTATCTTCAACAGCCTAACCGCAACATTCGGCTCCGTTAACCGGAACCGAACCGGCGCTTGAGGCGCGTGAGGTCGCGACGGCATTCCGGCCACGCCCACCTTGCCAATGAAAACACCTGACTCTTTCCGGCTGGCTGTTGCGCAGAAAGAGGCAACCAGTGGCTGCCCTTCGCGTTGGTCATCATATTCAGCCGGGAAGATTCGATGCCGCTCACCGCTTTTGCCTTGAATTGCACACTCAAGATTCCTCGGGACGATGACGAGTCCTCGACCGATCGAATGCTTGCTGAGTTGACCAACGCTTTGGCGGCACATGACGTCGGATGCGAAACGGCACGTGCGCTCGTCCACAACATCAAGCCCGGCGTGCTCTCCGACCTGGGCGAAGGCGACGACTGGCCGAAGCTGCGGGAAAAGATCCTGGCCGCCGACATCTTCATCCTTGGCCTGCCAATCTGGATGGGGCAGCCGTCGTCCGTTGCCAAGCGCGTGATGGAGCGGATGGACGCATTCCTGTCCGAGACCGACGACAGCGGACGCATGCCGGCGGCAGGCAAGGTCGCGTTGGTGGCGATCGTCGGCAATGAGGATGGCGCCCATCACTGCCATGCCGAGTGCTATCAGGCGCTCAACGATGTCGGCTTCACCGTTCCCGCCAATGGCGGCGTTTACTGGGTTGGAGAAGCGATGGGCGACGTCAACTTCGTCGATCTTCCCGGGACACCGGAGAAAGTCGTCAGCATGATCAAGATGGCGGCTTCCAATGCCGCTCATCTGGCCGGGCTCTTCAAGACCAAAAACTATGCCGGCGTGCCTGCCGGCGAGTGATATCGTACTCTTATCGCCCGGCCAGGACATCGGCATTTCCGCCGATGCCCGCACCGGCAAAGGAAGAATGGCGCTTGGACCGAAGGTGCGGGACAACGCCTATAGCGCCAACTGCCGGGAGCGTCGCCCATGTTGCCGCTAATGCCGACCAAGTCCGCGTGCCGAGGATCATCTTCGGGAGCTGGACGCACGGCTGAGCGCCTTGCCCGTCCGAAGGAGTAGCAGGACTGTTAGACGAGCAGTTGCTCGATCCTGATCGGCAGGTCGCGGATACGCTTGCCGGTGGCGTGGTAGACCGCGCTGGCGACGGCAGCGGCCGTGCCGACATTGCCGAGCTCGCCGAGGCCTTTCACGCCGGCGGGGTTGACCGCATGGTCGACCTCCGGCACCAGGATCACCTGCAGGTCCTTGATGTCGGCATTGACGGGCACAAGGTAGTCTTGCAGGTCGCGATTCACATAGCGCGCGTAGCGCCTGTCGACCTCGGTCGCCTCATGCAACGCCTGACTGATGCCCCAGATCATGCCGCCCATCAGCTGGCTGCGCGCCGTGCGGGTGTTCATGATGCGGCCGGCGGCAAAGGCGCCTGCGATGCGCGGCACGCGGACTTCCCTGGTATAGCGGTTGATGCGGACTTCGACGAACTCGGCGCCGAAGGCGTATTTCACGGAATCCTCGTCCTGCTCGCCGCCATGGAACTCCGGCGTTCCGGCATAGAGCTTCTTCAGCGCCTCCGGCGTCGCGTTCTTGGGGGCGAACTCGGCATATTCCTCGATCGCGCCGACCTGCATGGCTTTCAGGACATCCCCGACCTTGGCCGACGCGCCGCTCTTCGCCACGATCTTGCCGCCGGCAAGCTCGAATTCCTCATTATGGGAGCTGGCCAGCGGACCGCCTTCCGCGGTCGCTGCGGCGTAGAGCTTGGTGCGGATAGCGTCGCAGGCCATGAGCACCGCCGAGCAAACACTTGCCGTGGAGATCGACCCGCCCGAGACCGGAGCCGGAGGCAGGCTGCTGTCGCCCATTTCGACGCTGATCCTATCGATGCTCACGCCGAGACGCTCCGACGCCATCTGGCCGGCCACCGTGCGAACGCCTGTGCCGATCTCGTGCGAACCGCATTGCAGCCGCACATCGCCGTCGACCGTCAGGCGCACGCGCGCCGCGCATGGCGCGACGGCAGTGGGGTAAATCGCCGTGGCGCAGCCCATGCCGACCAGCCAGTCGCCGTCGCGCATCGCGCCGACCTTCGGATCGCGGTCGGCCCAGCCAAAAGCTTCCGCCGCCTGGTCGTAGCACTGGATCAGCGAACGGCTGGAGAACGGCTTCTTGCCGATCGGCTCCGCCTTCGGTTCATTGATCCGACGGAATTGGACCGGATCCATGCCAAGCGCCACTGCCATCTCGTCCATAGCGTTTTCAAGCGCGTAAACATAAGGCGTCTCAGGCGGTGAGCGCATGTAGCCCGGCGTGTTGCGGTCCGCCTGCACCAGCGAGACATGGGTCAGCACCGAGCCGTAGCCGTACATGCGGCCGGTGGCCGACGTGCCGCCGACGACATAGGCGTCCGGGCGCGACGTCACCTCCCAGCCTTCATGCGCGAAGGCGGTGATGTGGCCGTCCTTGCCGGCGCCGATGCGGATGCGGTGCCGGGTTTCGGCCCGGTAGGTCTGCGTGCCAAAAGCCTGCATGCGGCTGGTCACGCAGCGCACCGGACGTCCGAGGCGCTTGGCGGCCACCGCCACGATTGCCGTGCGCGGAGTCATCGGCCCCTTCGAGCCGAAGGCCCCGCCGATGAAGGGGCTGACGATGCGCACCTTCGCAGGGTCGATCTTCAACTGCCTTGCCAGCTCGACCTTCCAGCCGGTCACATTCTGCGACGGCTCGTGAACGGTCAGCTGGTCGCCTTCCCAGAAGGCCGTCGTTGAAAACAGCTCGATCGGGTTGTGATGCTGCGTGGGCGTCGAATAGCGCTGGTCGATCTTGACCGCGGCATCGGCATAGGCCGCATCGAAGTCGCCTGCCTTCACATCTTCCTTGAACAGAGGGCTCTTTCCGGCGGCAGGGATGGTCGCCGTCCCCGGGCTGTCGAAAGTCGCAGTCGGCTTCTCTTCCTCGTACTCGGCGCGGATCAGCCGCGCCGCTTCTTCGGCCGCCTCGAATGTCTCAGCAACCGCGAGCGCGACGATCTGACCGTCATGGAAGATCGTCCGATCGTGCAGCGGTCCGATAGAAGTCGCGCCGGAATTGCCGAATTTCGGTTTGTCCACCTTGTCCATGTCGCCATAGGTGACGATGTCGAGCAGGCCGGGCACCGCGCGGGCGTCGTCGAGACGAAGCTTCGTCACTTTGCCCTTGGCAATGCTGCTGGTGGCCAGCGCGCCATAAGCAATGTTGGCGGTGGGCAGATCGGCGGGGTAGTGGGCTTGTCCGGTGACTTTCAACCGTGCATCGACGCGCGGCAGCGGTTCGCCCATGTTCTCCTTGGGTCTGGGAGCGGCAGCGTCCATGGTCACACCTTCATGTCTCGGGTTTCAAGCAGCGCCCGCACCAGCGTTCGTTTTCCAAGCTCGATCTTGAATGCGTTGTGCTGGCGCGGTTGGGCTTGGGCGAAGGCGGCGTCGGCCGTCGCTTCTGCCGATGTCTCGTCGAGCTTCTTGCCTTGCAGGCTTTGTTCGGCCGCGCCGGCACGCCAGGGCACGGTCGCCACACCGCCGAGCGCAATGCGTGCCTCGCGCACGGTCTCGCCGTCCAGGTCGAGCGCGACGGCCGCCGAAGCCAGCGCAAAGGCATAGGATTCGCGGTCGCGGATTTTCAGGTAAAGCGAGCGCCGTGCCCACGGGATGGCGGGCACTTCGATCGCAGTGATGATCTCGTCAGCGGCGAGATCGGTCTCGATATGTGGCGTGTCGCCGGGCTGCCGATGCAGCTTGGCGAACGGGATCTTTCGTGCGCCGCGCGAGCCTTCGGCATGGACGACAGCATCGAGCGCTATCAACGCCTGGGCGAAATCGCCATGGTAAGTGGCGATGCATGCATCGCTGTCCCCCAGAACCGCATGCTGCCGGTTGAAGCCTTCCATCGCCGCGCAGCCGGAGCCAGGCACACGCTTGTTGCATTGCCAAGACGTCTCGCGGAAATATTCGCAGCGCGTGCGTTGCAGGATGTTTCCGGCCAGGCTTGCCATGTTGCGGATCTGGCCGCTTGCCGCCAAACGCAAACTGTCGGCAATGACGGGATAGCGCTCCTTGACCTCTCGGTGATCCGCAGCCTCGCCCATACGCACCAGGGCGCCGAAGCGGATGCCGTCATCGGTTACCCGGATTTGCCTCAGTCCAGACTCCTTGAGCCGGTTGAGATCAAGCAGGCGGTTGGGTTCCGCCACGCCGAGTTTCATGTAGTCGGCAAGGTTGGTACCCCCCGCGATGAACTGCGCATTTGCTCGCGTGGGTTGATCGTCGTTGGTCGTGAACCGGGACGCGATCGCGACCGCCGCGGAGATGTCGGCAGGCTGTTCATAGACGAACGGACGCATGTCAGGCTCCCTTCGTCTCGTCGCGCGCCTGCAGGATGGCGGCGACGATGTTGGGATAGGCGGCGCAGCGGCAGATATTGCCGCTCATATATTCGCGGATGTCATTCTCGGATTCGGCGTGACCTTCATTGACGCAACCGATCGCCGACAGGATCTGGCCCGGCGTGCAATAGCCGCACTGGAAGGCATCGTGGTCGATAAAGGCCTGCTGCATCGGATGCAGCTTGCCGTCGCTGGAGGCGAGCCCTTCGACCGTCGTGATGTCCTTGCCTTCGTTCATCACGGCGAAGCTCAGGCAAGACAGCACCCGCTTGCCGTCGACCAGCACCGTGCAGGCGCCGCACTGGCCGTGGTCGCAGCCCTTTTTGGTGCCGGTAAGGCCGGCATGGTCGCGGAGGGCGTCGAGCAGGCTGGTTCGGGTGTCGAGCGAAAGTTCATAGGGCTGCTCGTTGATCCTGAGCGACGTTACGACCGGCTGCCTCAATTTTGTTTGGGGGATGACTGGCGCCTCAGCCCGCGCGGTCGATGCTAGCAACGGTGCTGCCGCCGCCGAAACAGTACCTGCCATGAACCTTCTTCGACTGAACCCGTTGTTTGATGCGACTGACGGCTGGGACATGGCTCGCTCCTGGCTGGCTGGTCTTGTGCGCTAACCTTTCGATGGTTCCATTGTTCCGGCGCTGAACGCAGAACCGCGACACTTCACCAAACTGTGAGGCTCCTGCTCAACCGGAGTGCCGCGAGGCTTCGCCGGGAACATGCGGCGTGGCGAGGCGTTCTGTGCCAGTCCATCTCTCCGTCAGTAGGGCATCATGAAATCAAAGCTGGTCACTGAAACCTCTGGACAACGAATATTCGTGGTCGTGCTCGATCCGGGCGAGGAAGCCTTCGCCTCCCTCACGGCTTTCGCGGGGCAGAAGGGAATTACCGGCGCCTCGCTGACGGCGATCGGCGCCTTCGAGAGAGCAACGGTCGGATGGTTCGATTTCGGCTCGAAATCCTACCGCAAGCTACCGGTCGACGAGCAGTGTGAGGTGCTGAGCGCCATCGGCGACATCGCCGTCGACGACAGCGGCAAGCCAGCCTGCATCTGCATGCGGTGCTGGGCCTGAGCGACGGATCCACCCGCGGTGGGCACCTGCTGGAAGGCGTGGTGAAGCCGACCCTCGAAGTCACGGTGACGGAATCGCCCGTCCATTTGCGGCGTACGAAACGACCCGGCCTCGGCATCGCCCTGATCGATCTCGACGCGTAAAATCTCGCGCTACCGAAACCGCATCTTCGATCGAGCGTTCAAGCTTGATGGAACATGCGGATGTCTTTACGCGAAACGCAGCCGTCGAGCGATACGGCGGATGCCTGTGCGGCAACATCCGCTACCGCCTGACGGGGGAGCCGCGCGTGCATTACTGCCATTGCGATATGTGCCGGCGCACGACCGGGAGCGCCTTCGCCGTGCTTGGCTGGGCGCCTGTCGCCGGCCTCTCGTGGCTGACCACGGAACCAGCCTATCGCCGCTCCTCGCCGATTGCCCGCAGAAGCTTCTGCCGGTCTTGCGGTACGCCGCTTACCCTTGCCTACGACGCGAACCCGTACGAGGTCGCGATGCATATCGGGACCTTTGACGATCCGTCCGGGCTTGAGCCGCGTCATAATTACGGTTCCTCGCAACGGCTCGGCTGGGTCTGCTGCGGCATCGACCTGCCGCACCATGACACGGAAGAACGATGGTAGCGGCGCACCGGAGCTTGCCGTTGCCATCGGAAACGCCGCCGATGGAAGCGCGAACGGCGGAAGCCTTGCCCGAGGGAAATGGTTCCTGGCAATACGAGCCGAAATGGGATGGCTTTCGCTGCCTTGCCTTCAAGGACGGCAAGGCCGTCGATCTCAGGGCGAAATCCGGAAAGCCGCTTGGCCGTTACTTTCCCGAATTGATGGCGACGATGCAAAGCCTCGATGCGGAGGATTTCGTCGTCGACGGCGAGATCGTCATCGAGATCGACGGTCGCGCTTCCTTCGACGCGCTGCAGATGCGGCTGCACCCCGCGGAGAGCCGTATCCGCAAGCTGAGCATAGAGACGCCGGCGCGGCTGATCCTGTTCGACATGCTGGTCGCCCCGGGAGGCAAGATCATGCTCGAACGACCCTTGCGCGCCCGGCGCGAGGCTTTGGAGGCTTTTCTGTCCAAGGCGGCCAATCTCGGCCTCCAGCTGTCGCCATCGACCACCAATGTCGCCACCGCCAGGCAATGGCTGCAAGGCGCCGGCCACGGCCCGACCGATGGTGTCGTCGCCAAGATGCTCGACGAGCCATATCGGCCGGGCGAGCGCGCGATGGTCAAGGTCAAGCGGCTGCGCACCGCCGACTGCGTGGTCGGCGGTTTCCGCTATCTGAACGGCAAACGACAGGTCGGATCGCTTCTGCTCGGCCTCTACAACGACAATGGGCAACTCGATCATGTCGGCTTCACATCGACCATCGCCAATGAAGACCGCGCGGCGCTCACGGCGAAGCTCGAGGCGTTGCGCGGAGGGCCGGGCTTCACCGGCAAGGCCCCGGGCGGTCCGAGCCGCTGGAGCACAGAGCGCAGCGGTGAATGGGAGCCGGTGAAGCCGGACCTGGTTGTCGAGGTTCGTTTCGACCATGTCACCGGTGAGCGCTTCCGGCATGGCACGAGGTTGCTGCGCTGGCGGCCGGACAAGGCGCCGCAGCAGTGCACGTTCGAGCAGATCGCGTAGCCTAAAGCGCGTCGCGTTAAACCGGATTCATGCGACGCGCTTTAGGTTTTTGTTTCATGCATGTCGTCTTCCCAAAACCGAGATCACTTTTGGGCGACATGCATTAATCTGTCGGAGACAGCCTGGAGGATCATCTCTTGAACGCGAAGAGGCTCGCATCCGCATCCTCCTTGCCGGCGATGGAAGCCGAGACGATCTCGGACGCGATCTGTGAAAACGTGATTCCGTTTCCGCCGTAGCCCATCACCGCATGAACGCGCGCGTGGCCGGGCACACTGCCGATAATCGGAAGTCCGGTGTCGGTGGCTCCGAACGAGCCGGTCCAGGCGAATTCCGCCGCGGTGTCGAGTCGCGGGAAGATTTTGCCGAGTTTCTCCTCAAGCCGGTCCGTCTTTTGCGCGGTCAGGGCGTCGCGCCTCTCCTCGTCGGTGAACCCCTCGTCTTCGCCGCCGCAGATCACGCGACCATCGGATGTCGCCCTGAGATAGAGATAAGGGTCCGAAGCTTCCCAGATCAGGGCGGCGAGCGGCCAGATCTTCTCCGGCTGCGGCCGGGTGGCAATCGCCCATGTCGAGATGATGCGATGGCGCATCTTCGGCACGATATCGAGCAGCTCGTAGCCGGTCGTAAGAACAAGATGGCGAGCCTTGATCACAGGCCCATGTCGCGTCGCCACCGTCACGCCGAGGCGGGTATCGTCGATGGCGGTTGCTTCCGCCGGCGCATAGAACCGCGCTTTGCCTAGCAGCGCCCTCATCAGCAGTCCGGACGTCAATTTGCGTGGATCGAGCGCCAGATTGCCATGGCTCAGAATCGCTGCGGCGCGCTCTATCCCGAAATCTTCTCTCAGCTTCTTGCGTGGCAGGAAGGACGCTCCAATGCCTGCCTCACGACGCGCTTCGGCCTCGCTGTGCAGCTCCGGTGCATCGAGCCGATTGCCGGCCAAGTAGAGCGACGGCGTCTCGGCCGACCGGCAGCGAATATCGAGTTCCGCGATGCGTCCGCGCAGATTGAGCAGCGACAGCCTCGAGCGGATCCAGGCCTGCCGAGCGGCATCGCCTCCAATCATCCTGGACAGCCTTGTCAGCGGTTGATCGATCTCGAACGCGACGAGCGCCGTCGTGGCAGCCGTCGAGCCCTGCAACGGCCCACGCCTGTCGATGCAAATGACGGCGTGGCCGTCGCGGGTCAAAGCTTCGGCCATCATCGCGCCGCTAATGCCCATGCCGACGATCAGGACATCGGTCTTTGCATCTCGGGTCAGGCGTTCCGCCGGCACCGCGGGCGAGCGATAGGCAGACCAGACAGGTTTGCCGCTTCTGAGATCGAGCTGGCGAGGCATGAAAGTTCCCGGTTCCGCACGATAAGTCACAAGGCGCCGGTGCTGTTCCCGGGCAACCGCGCCGTGATTGGATATGAAGCGGAACAACTGTTTCGGCGAGAGGTTCTTCACTTGAAGCTCAGAAATGGAGAACCTCATGGACCCGCGCGACAAACAGCGGCCTGCAAAGACCGACGAAACCGAAGCGCCGACCATCGAACAGCAGGACTGGGACGCTCTGGAGGGCAGCAGGATCCTGCCTGACAGCGTCGCGGTGAACGGTGATCCGCAGGATGATGCCGAAGCCGAAGGGGACCTTCCGGAAGAGGATGACGACAACCCCTTCCAGGACAGCGACGAAGCCTTGCCTGATGACGAAGAAGAACGCGTCCTGTCGAAGGACCCTTCCAAGGAAGGCAACCGGTTCGACGAGGTCTGATGCATGTCGCCCAAAAGTGCGCAGCGGTTTTGGGAGAACGACATGCATCAAAACAAAGACTTAAAGCGCGTCGCGCGAATCCGCTTCGACGCGACGCGCTTTAAGAGCCGACCGGCTCAGATTTCCAGCAGCGCGTAGGGACGGCCCGTCGGCTTCGTGATGTGCATGGCGACGTTGTAGACTTTGGCGCCGCCGGGGGTCTGGCCCTCGAAAGTGCCACGGTGGGCATGGCCGTGCACGACCGCGCTCACCTTGAACCTGTCGATCGTTTCGGCAAGCCGCGACGATCCGAGGAACGGAAAGATTTCCGGCGGCTCGCCGGCGACCGTCTCCGCGATCGGCGCATAGTGAAGCACCACCAGCGTGCGCTTGGCGCGGACCTGCCGCATGGCGTTCTCGAGCCGCATCGCCTCGTTGACGCTCTCGGCCACCATGGCCTTGATCGCGGGCTCGCCGAAAGAGCCAAGCATCCTCGGGCCGAAGCCGCCGACAAAACCCTTGACGCCGACAAAGCCGACTTCCATCACCTCCGTCGCTTGCCCATCGAGGAGATAGACACCGGCCTGGCGGAGCGTCGCCGCGATCTGGTCGACGCAGCCGGATTCGTAATCGTGGTTGCCGAGCACCGCGACCACGGGAATGGAGCAGGCGCGCAAATCCTCCGCGAGGAGCTCGGCCTCCTTCGGCTTGCCGAGATTGGTGAGATCGCCGGTGAGCACCAGGACGTCTGCTTCTCGGGAAACCTCGCCGAACAGGTCGCGGTAGGAAGTCTGCGCATCTTCCTGAACATGCAGGTCGCCCATGGCGGCAATCTTGACCTTGCCGTTGCCGCTCGCTTTGCGGCCCGTCCTGCTTTGTTCAGCCATCGCGGAATTCTCCAACGCCGCCGACGCCGGCGAAGCCCCATTCCTTGACGTCGATCTCGTAGTCGACCTGCGACAGAAGCCGGCCGCGACAGATCTTCATCCGCGGCGAAGGCAGTTGCCGCTGCCTGGCGAGCCGGTCGAGCAGATTGTCGAGCAGCCAGTCGGGAATGTGGTCGCGTTCGCTGGGATAGATCCATCTGAAATTCAGCAACTGCATCAAGAGCACCTCCCAGTGGGTGTCGAGATAGGAGAGCAATCTTTGCCAGTCGATCTGCTCATGCGCCTTGAGTATGGTATGGGCGATGTCGGCGCCGTCATGCCGGCCCCTGTCCTGGATGAAGCATTTCGACCAGATAAGCTCGGTCGGGCCGATGATCCTGACCCGGCTGCCCAGCAGCTCGACCTGGCGGGCATGCTCCAGCCACTGGTCCTTGACCTGCATGGTCCCGTTGGCGGACGCAAAGATCACGTCGAAGAAATGCGGGCCCTCGAAGACCTTGCCCAGCCAGCGGTCATCCTCGATCACGACGGCGTAGCCGATATCCTTGAAATGGGTGAGGATGCGTGGGCAATCGCCGGGCTTGCAGAAGATGTCGAGGTCCTTGGTCTGGCGCACGACACCGGTATAGGCGCTGACGGCATAGGTCCCGGCGACCAGAAAAGGAATGTCGGTGGCGGTGAGCTCGCGGATTGCACTCGTGTAGAACGCTTCCGCCTCCGCGCTCTTCAGCGTCGGCTCCGCCTTTGCATCGATAACCGGCAGCGTCGCCAGCACTCCCGGCAACTCGTCATTGGCCATCAACCGTTGCTCCGGCTTTCGATCTTCATTCCCATGTTTCGGTAAACAGCGGCAGACCGACGTTGTTCCGCGCTTGACGTCACGCTTCGACGAGCTTCGCCAGGACAGAGGCGCTAGTCGCCTTCGTCCCGGTACAGACGCTGGGTTGCCCGGTCGCTCTCGCGCCGCTCTGCCGGTCCGCGGCGGCGGCGGGTAAGGAGAACGTAGACGATCACGAGCATGAGAATGAGGGGACCGCCCGCGACGACGATGAACCACAAGTCGGTGCCTGACATTGATCTTCCTTCCCGGACTGAAGGCTGTGCTCCCGCAAGCAGAGGCGCCGGTGGTGCGCTAACCGGTGAAAGGTTCAAATGTTCCGCTTTCGGAACGGAGACCGCACATCAGTCGTTGGTGGCTTGAACACGCTGGCAGCTCGCCTGACCCCGTAGGGATGAAGCCCGACCTGCGTTTTCGTCCGTGACACAGGATTGCAGGCCGGGCCTGGCCTAAGTGAGGGACAAAGGCCAACCTATGTTGCACGATGATTGCGCCGCCGCCTTAACATAGGTTGTTGATGGCGGCGGGGATTGAGCGCTTCTCTTTGGGCGAATGGTCAGCGGTAAAGCGATCATGCGCTCAAAACGCATCAAACGTTTTCGCAAACCGGTAATCGTGCAGCCCGGCCGGATCGATCGTGATCGGGTGGTGGTCACTGTGCTGGATGCGGCCGACGTCCTTCTGCATACCTGGCCGAAGCCCAACTCCCGCGCCCGGCATCACGCCATCAGGGCGTGGCGCGCCAGGCTTTCGTAGACGCCGCAAAGGACGCCAGGATTTTCCTGGGCGACCAAGCCTGACGCTATTTCTGGCCGCGCGCTTCTGGCCGGGTGCCTTGAGCACTTTGCCAAGGCGGATCAAGGCTTCTGTCTCGCCCGATCTTGGCCAGCAACTGTCGGGACTGCTGCAGCAAAATCCGACTTCTGGCGATAGCGGAACCGGTTTCGCCGATCAGACGCTCCGCGCGTCGCCGGGTTTGGAGAAGATGTTCCAGGTCGAGCTGGATGCGAGGCGAGCGCAGATCATCCATGATGCCGAACACCGGGGGAAGCCGCATGTTCCCTTCAGCCGCCAAACCGCTCCAGCGCTGCCATGATAACTCTCAGCGGCCGATGCAGCTCAGGGCGGACAAGAGCGGCGCACATCAGGTACCACCTGCGCCTGTTTGCCCGCTGGCCGGGTGCTGCAACGCTTGCTTGACGGCTTCAATCAACGCCGGCGGGCAGGTTGGCCTTCGTAGAGATCTTCGTAAAGCGAGCGGACTATGTCCTCTATCGACACGGACGGATCGGACTGCACGAGCTCGCGCGCAACAGCCTTGATGTCGGAAAAGTCATAGCCATTGGCAGCGGAGACCATTTTGTTCTCTTGTTGCTTGGCTGAGCGCCTCGCGGGCGTCCCCAGGCGCCACTCAACCGGGTCCGCCGGGTGACGCTGAAGATATCTGCGCCCGGCTCAGGTCCCCGACAATAACGCAGGTTAAAGCGACTCTTTCCGGGCTCGGATAAATTTCAACCCTGGCTTACAAGACGGTGGCAACCGAAGAGAGCCGGAGGGCCCGCCTAACTCTACCCCCAGGCGAGGCGGGCCCTTTTTGCGATCGGGGTCTTGACCGCGCCCAAGCTTCCAAAGAATTTCCGCCTCCCTCGCATGGGTTAATGCGTGGCGAGGCAGGGCGCAATTATCAAATGCAAACATAACAAAAGCGCGGCTAAGGGAAGGTTGCGGCGTGATCAAATATTATCCTGTGCGGCTGAACGAGCTTATAGAACACTACATGGAAACGCGTTCCTCGCAGCGCACGCCGGTGTCGGTCGCCGCGGCCACGAGGGCCATCTTGACCGTCATGCCGGATTGCTCGGTCGAGAGGCCGCAATTGAGCAACATGATTGCGCGATCGGCCGTCAGGCATGGTTACGCCGTGAGCTTCGATTTGACGGCCATCTAGTCCGCACCAACCCATTATCGATCGCAAGGGATCGGCAGCGACTCGCGCGTCATGTCCACAATGTGGTGCGCCAGTTCCGTTGCGTCGCAAGGTTTTTCGAACCTGCGAATCTCAGCAAAGCGTGGGGGGATGGCAGCGGCGTCATAGCCGGTGGCGAACACAAACGGAAGCCGCCTTTCCAGCAGCGCGTCCGCCACGGCAAAGTCGATGCCACCGGCCAGATCGAGATCAAGTATGGCGGCGTCGACGCAATCCAGGTCAAGGGAGTTCAAGGCCTTGTCACGGGTCGCGAAGGGTCCGATGACCGTCAGCCCGAGCCCCAAGAGGGCTTTTGTGATATCCTCAGCCAGAAAATACTCGTCTTCCATGACCAGAACACGAGCGCCGGCGAATTTCTCGTTCATGGCAAGCCTCCCGAGCGGAGTCATTTGGACCGTCTTACGCGGTCCGACATTAACATAGGTAAGGTCGCCGCCGCATCATTGTGTGTATCACGGGAAAGAGGACTGGGATGAGGCGACCTCTGATCCGCAAGCTTGAGAAATTCACGCGGCTTTCGCAGGCCGACAAGGAGATGCTGGTCAGAATTGCGGCGCAACGCGTCCGACGCTTCGCCGCGCGCGAAGACATCATCCACGAAGGCGAGAAACCTGAGTTCATCAACCTGATCAACGAGGGCTGGGCCTGCCGCTATAAGACCCTCGAGGACGGGCGGCGGCAAATCATTGCTTTCTTCCTCCCCGGCGATCTCTGTGACCTCAACGTCTTCATCCTGAAAGAAATGGACCACTCGATCGGCGCCATCACGCCAGTCGCGGTCTCGGAGATTTCGCGCGCCGCCTTCGACGAGATGATGATCGGACATCCGCGCATCACTCAGGCTCTGTGGTGGGAATCGCTGGTCGCGGCGGCGATCCAGCGCGAGTGGACAGTCAACCTCGGCCAGCGCGATGCGCTCGAGCGGATGGCGCATCTGTTGTGCGAGCTGTTCATCCGGCTGGAGGCCGCCGGCTGCACAAGCGACAGCAGTTGCGAATTCCCGTTGACGCAGACGGAACTGGGCGAGACGCTGGGCATGTCGACGGTTCACGTCAATCGCACGCTGCAGGAGCTGCGCGCCTCGAACCTCATCGTGCTGAAGGACAGGACGCTGACCATTCCCAACCTCCAGGCACTGCAGGATGTCGCGCTGTTCAATCCCAATTATCTGCATCTCGATCGCGAGGGCAGGCATCTCGACGCCAACGAGGAGTGATGTCCAAGGGCCCGCCCAACAAGCCGCTTGAACGCGGTCTGGCAGATGTCAAGACGGCCTTGCGCGGGCATGGGCGCGCCGAAGCCCGGCTGCGTGAGAGCGACGAGACCCTGCGGGATTTCGCCGAAGCCGCCTCGGATGTGCTCTGGGCCCGCAATGCCGACACGCTGCAGTGGGAATACCTGACGCCGGCCTTCGACGCCATTTACGGGATGAGCCGCCAAAAGGCCCTGGCCGGCGACAATTTCGCCACCTGGATCGAACTTATCGTGCCCAAGGATCGCGAGCATGTGCTGGGCCAGATCGCGCGCATACGCGACGGCGAACGCGCAACCTTCGAATACCGCATCTGCCGGCCGGCCGACAGCGAGATACGCTGGCTGCGCGATTCCGGCTTTCCGATGCGCGATGAGGCTGGAAAGGTCGCCCATATCGGCGGCGTCGGCCAGGACATCACGCGCCGGAAGCAAGCCGAGGAACAGCAGCAGGCTCGCTTCGCCGAGTTGCAGCATCATATGCGCAACACGCTGGCCGTGATCCGCTCGATCGTGCGGCGTACGATGGAGAAAAGCGAATCCCTGGACGAAGCCGCGGCTCACCTGGAAGGGCGCATCAACGCTTTCGCCCGCGTGCAGGCGGCGATCACACGCCGTCCGTCGATCGAGATCAACCTGGCATTAATCGTCGCCGAGGAATTGCGCGCCGCCGGGGGCCGGGAGGGCGATAACCTGACGATCGAGGGGCCGCCATTGACGCTCGCCCCCAAGGCTGCCGAGACGATGGGCTTGGCCATCCACGAACTGGCGACGAACGCGTTGAAATACGGGGCGCTTGCCAGCTCCAACCGGGCTGGCCGCATCGACATCGGATGGCGTTTGGAGGAAGATCTGCTCCGCTTCGTCTGGGCTGAAAGCGGTGTTGACGATTTGGAGCAGACCGAGCGACGAGGCTTCGGTTTCGAGGTGCTCGAGCGGACCTTGCCTTACGAGCTCGGAGCGACGGTGGAGTTGCGGTTCGCTCCGAGCGGTCTCAATTTCACGGCTGCCGTCCCGCTTCGCGCCATTAGAGCAATTGCAGGAAAAGTGTGAGCGGCTTCCGCTGGAAATTGCGAGAAAACAAAGAGATAGAGTGGTTCGCCGCTTCGGTGAAGCGGCGAACCACTCTAAAGCCGTCGCAATCTTTCAGATTCGCTCCATGCGCTTTAGGTTTTTGACTTACGCAGGTCTTTATCCCGAAACCGGTTCCCACTTTCGGGAGACATGCTTTAGCCGACAGCGGTCGTAACCGTCCGGGAGTCGCTGCGCAAATAGCCCGCCTCGTCTTCGTCTCTTTGCCTGCCGCCTAGCGCTGCCGCGACCGCAGCAATGAACGCGCCAATCACCAGCGACAGCGCGCCAACCAGTGCAGCGGCGGCGCTCGCCTTGCGGGCCTTGTCGGCGGCTGCCTTGGCTTTGTTCTTGGCGTCCTCGGCACGCGCCAGGACCTCGTCGACCCGCTTCTGCGCCTCCGCCTGGGGAAGGCCCGTGCGGGATGCCACGAGTTGGGCAAGATAGGCCTTGTCATCCGCGCTCATTTCGCCGTTCGCAGCGCTGATTGTCAGTATGCGCGCGGCCTGTGCCGCGGCGTCCGCGTTGTTTTGGGGCGTTGCCGCCGCTGTAGGCGCGGCCGCGTTGCCGGCCGGCCGGAAGAGCGCGTCCACGAAATAGCCGGCGAGATCGTTAGCGGACGGATTTTGCGCCGACGAAGCCTGCGAAGCCGCACCGGCGGCCGCGCCGCTCAGCAAACCAGTCGTCGCCTGGGCGCCCGTCCCCGCAATTCCGGAGACCGCCGAGCCGAGGACCGTGGCCACGAGCAGCGTAGCCAGGGCCCAGGCCAGGAACCCATGCGCGGTGTCGCGGAAATACACCTCGTCGGTATGCACGTTGACCCACTTCGTGCGGAGCCGCCCGGCGACATAGCCGCCTAACGCAGATGACAGCCATTGCACGATAACGAGCCAGACCGCGGTCGACACCGCAAATGTCGTCAGGGAAGGGCTACCCCATGGCGACATCATCGCCAAGCCGAGTCCGGAACCGACAAGCATGAGGATGACGGTCAAGGTGGCTGCCGCAAAAGCGCCGGCCACGATCGGCCCCCAATTGACGGCGGAGGATGATGTCTCAATCGTTGCCGGTTCGTCGGCCGGGGAAAAGGTCATCGTGGGCTCCTAACGTGCAAAAAGCATCAAAAGGATGATGATCGGAATTGGAACGCCGAGCAGCCAGAGCAGAATACCTCGTCCCATTTCGTCCTCCTATAAGTAGTGTTTGAATTCTTGTATTTAATTCCTGGATCTCGCTTTCGTTCCGCCTGATCTACTTCTTTCAATCAGCTGTTAAACTCAGGGCCTGACGCAAACGCCATCACGGCCCACAAATCTTGGACCGACCGAAGGCTCGCCCGCAAAGGGGGTGAACGGGCGAGCCTTTCGATAGGACGCCTGCCCAAGACCGCGCATTCGGGACGCGGAACGCGCCGGCGCCGACCGAACTAAGAAAGTAGCGAGATGTTCCGAACGAAAAGCAGTCTGCTGGTCGGGGGCGCCGCCTCTCCGCTATCGCCAGCATTCGAGAATTGCCTCCACCGGCGCGACCTCGACATGGTGGGAGTACCGCTTGGTGAAGAGTTTCAGGATGTTCTCATAGGCCTCATCGGACGCGCTGCAGATGGCGTCCTCCGCGAGGATCGTTCGATAGCCAAGATCGATAGAGCCGAGCAGGGTCGCCAAAACGCACATATCGGCCTCACCGCCGCTGACGATGACCTCCTCGACGCCTTCGGACTGAAGCACACCAGCGAGTTCGCCGCTCAGCCACGGCGAATAGATCGGCTTGTCGAACACGCGCGCCGGCGGGATATGGACGGCAAGCTCGGGCAGAAGGTCCACCGCCTCCTTGCCGGCCCTTGCGATCGTCATGTCCGCCCAATGCTCATAATATTGTTTCCACTGGCCGTGGCCCTCGCCCGGATTTCGCGCGGGGATGAACCTGGTGAAGATCGTGGCTTCTGGTCGCTTGCGCACCAGCCTCTGAACTTGTGGCAGGATCACGGGCAGCCAATCGACCGCCCATGGCCACGGCGGCGTGAACATCTGCTGCATGTCCACGCAAATATGGACGGCTTTCGCCGAGATCGGTGAGAGCGCGCTCAAAGCATATGACCCTCAAATCGCGGCGATATCGCGAGAGCAGTTCGCGTGTCGAATTCCTGTGTCAGGCTGGACTCTTTGATGCGGCAGGCCAAGGCGCGCATTGCGCGTGCCACGGGATACATCTTGATGCGTTCAAATTCCCTCGCTTGCGCCTCGGCCATGGCCGCGCACCGTTCCCGTTCGGCGATTTCAGGACAAAGATTTTCGGCAGCATATTCCATGTTGGATTTCTCCATCGCGTTGTCTGCCGCTAAACTCCGACTAAAGTCCTCCGTTCCATCAAGGCAGGCGCTTGCCACATTTTTCGAAAAGCGCTCGCGCCGACCGGCCTCGATTTGCCAAGTCGCAATAACAAATGATGTTTTTGGCCAGTGCGCCGGAAAATTCATCGAACGATTGGCCCGATACGAGGTTTGTTGCCGTCATCGGCTGCAGAGCCAGCGTGGCGGCTGACGCTGCCGGATTTGTCGTCCAGGCACCTTCGGCACCCAAGCGGATCCAACCCAAGATCCGCCCCGCCACGGCCGGGCGATTTTTTACGTCATGGAAACGAGGTCGTTGGGGAACAAAGGGCCGGAACGGTGGTTCGGTGCCACCAAGACCAAAGGAGCCTTGCCCCATGAGCATGCGGATATTCCTTATCCCATCGGCGACCGCCGCGCTGATGCTTGCCCTCCCTGCCTTCGCGGCCGACGACGCGCAGACCTTCGTCAACAAGGCTGCGATAGGCGGGATGTTCGAAGTGGATTCGAGCAAGATCGCGCAGGACAATGCGAAGGATCAGCAGATCAAGGATTTTGCCAAGCGCATGATCACCGATCACGGCGCGGCGAACGCCAAATTGCAGAAGATCGCCGGCGAGCAGAAGCTGCAGGTGCCGGCGCAATCCGATGCCGCTCATAAGAGCGATCTGGAACGATTGCAGAGCACGACGGCTTCGCTGGACCAGCCTTACGTCGAGATGCAGCGTAAGGCGCATGCCGACGCCGTCGGCCTGTTCGGGGCCTACGCCAAGGATGGAGACAATCCTGCCCTCAAATCTTTCGCAGCGGAGACGCTGCCGACGCTGAAGATGCATCAGGACATGATCGAGAAGATCGCAGGCGCCAGCGCGAGCACGCCGGCGGTCAAATCGGCATCGACGCCCAAACCACCCGCTCCGGTCCCCGGCGCGAACAGCTTCACCGAAGCGCAGGCGAAGAAGCGCATCCAGGACGCCGGCTATGCGGACGTCTCCGCCCTCGCCAAGGACGAACAGGGCATCTGGCGCGGCCAGGCGACGAAGGACGGCAAAGGCACCTCCGTCGCGCTCGATTACCAGGGCAACGTCTTTGCCGGCCAACAGTAGACAGGAGAACCGACATGCAAACGATCACCGCCCTGTTCGACGACTATGACGATGCCGCCGACGCCGTGGGCGCGCTGGAGTCCACCGGCGTTCCGTCATCCGACATCAGCATCATGGCCAACAATGCCCGCGGCTGGCATAGGAACACGCAATCCCCCGCAGCCGAGGATGCCGCCAGCGGCGCCGGCATCGGCGCGGTCGTGGGTGGCGCCGGCGGCCTGGCAACGGGCCTGGGCGCGATGGCGATACCGGGCGTCGGGCCGGTGGTCGCGGCCGGCTGGCTGGCGGCGACGGCCGCGGGCGCCGTCGCCGGGGCGATTGTGGGCGGCGCGGCCGGCGGCATCATCGGCAGCCTGACCGACGCCGGCGTGCCGGAGCAGGACGCGCATGTCTATGCCGAAGGCGTCCGCCGCGGCGGCACGCTGGTGACGGCTCGTGTCGAGGACGACCTCGCTTCGGAAGCCCGTGAAGTTCTCCGCAGCTCCGCATCGGTCGACATCGCCGACCGCCGCAGTGAATACCAAGCGGACGGATGGACAGCATTCGACCCGGCTGCCGGCGATTATTCGGCTGACGATGTCGAGCGCGAGGCGGCGCGACGGCGGGGAGCCTGAGCCAGACACCCAGACACTCGGACCGGCTTGCCCTCGACAAAGGCCAGGAAGGAATCGGCATGAGACGTGTTGTTTTGCCGCTCATACTGACCTTGATCGTGCTGCTGGCATGTTACTGGGTCTTCATTCGTGTCGACAGCGGCTCATCTTCGGCGCCATGGAAGCGCACGCCCGAACAAAACCAGGGCGGGAATGCGCCGCAGGATAGCTCGCCAGCTGCCGGCATCACGAAGAATCCACAGGACGCCAGCAAGATGCCGGGGGCTCAGTGACAGTCGAAATCCGTTGCTCCCGAATGGCTACTCGCGCGGCACGAACTTATTGAAACGGCTGGTGCTGCCCTCCGCGGTCATGTCCTGGTGAACGAACGCCAGGTTGTTGTCGTCCAGCACCTTGAAGAAATCCTCCCATTCGATCGGCCTCAGATCTTCGTCGCCGGCGCCGAAATCGACCCGCAGCGTTGCAGCCTTCCCCGGCGTCGCGACAACTGCAGGTCGGCCTTCGCGCGCCTCGATCCAAGCTCGGATCACTTCGTGATTTGAGGTGGTCATGGCCTCGCTCATTGCGGCCTCCTGCTGACAGTTCCCTTCTCTCGAAAGCAACCCCGCAGGCATCCGCTTGTTCCCGTCGGGCCCGGTTTTGTAGGCTCGCCGCAACCGAATATCGGCAGATAGAGAAGGCCCGCTGCCTGCATGCGGCAACGGGCCTTGTCAGGTCTTGATGGGACCCTGGATCGCTGGAGGGAGGGCGATCTTCTTTCGAACCGGCAGGCGCTCGAAATGTTCCCGCGAAAATCAGAGTTTGACGGCACCTTCCCTCGCCCAAAGCCGCAGCTTGCGGCAAGCCTCGACGAATGAGCGCGCGGAATCGCCGCCCGTGAGTTCGATGAGCCCCTCATCCGCATCGGCTGCTACCCCGGCGCTTGCCAGCAGAGGTCCGGCATCCGCGACGAAGCCGATGAACTTCAGATGCGCGAAGGCATCGGACACGAAGTCCTTTGCCGCAGCATCCCTGGACAGCATCTCGGCGCCTTCCTCGGAAACGAGCAGCACGACCGCATCGAAGAGAACGGAAGGACCGCCGTCGATCATGTGATTGGCTTCGATCCAGCTGCCATCGCCTGCCTCGACACCGCCCACCCGGCGCGCCACGATTTCCGCCTTGGCGCCTTCGGCTTGCGCCGCATCCCGCACCGCTTGCAGCAAGCCGGAATCGATGCCGTCGCTGACGAGCACGCCGATCTTGCGGCCCTTGAAGCTGTCCGGCCCGTTGTTGATGATGCTGAGCGCGGGCGACAGCTCGAGGTCATCGCGTGTCGGCACAGCGGCGTCGGCAGGGGCCGGCATGGTCTTGATGCCGAGCTTGTCGGCGACCGTGGTCGCCAGCGTCTCGTCGATGTTGAGCAGATGGGAGATCATCCGCTCGCGGATGACCGGCGTCTCGACCTTGCTCAGTTCGAACGTCAAAGCCATCCCGATATGACGCTGCTCAGGCTCGGTCTGGCTGAGGAAGAATTGCCGGGCCTGGCTGTAGTGATCGGCGAAGCTCTCCGCCCGCAGCCGGACCTTCTGCCCCTCCTCCGCATCGGCAAAGGAGCGGAAGCCCCGCTCGGGTGACTCACGCGGCCCCTCGCCCCAGGAATTCGGCTGATAGTTGGCGCGGCCGGCGGGATTGCGCATCGCCATGTGACCGTCCTGCTGGAAATGATGGAAGGGACATTTCGGCGCGTTGATGGGAAGGTGGGTGAAGTTGGGGCTGCCCAGGCGCTTGAGCTGCGTGTCGAGATAGGAGAAGTTGCGTCCCTGCAGCAGGGGATCGTTGGAAAAGTCGATGCCTGGCGGCACGTTCTGCGTCATGAAGGCAACCTGTTCGGTCTCGGCGAAGAAGTTCTCAGGCATGCGATCGAGGACAAGCCGCCCGACCGGGATCGGCTCGATGATCTCCTCGGGAATGATCTTGGTCGGATCGAGGATGTCGAAGTCGAAACTGTCGGCGAAATCCTGGTCGAAGAGCTGGACACAGAGCTCCCACTCCGGAAAATCGCCCGACTGGATGGCGTTCCAGAGGTCGCGGCGGTGGAAATCGGGATCGGCGCCGTTGATCTTCACGGCTTCGTTCCAGACCACCGACTGCATGCCCAGCTTCGGCTTCCAGATGAATTTGACGAAGGTCGATTCATCCTTGGCGTTGACAAGACGGAACGTGTGCACGCCAAAACCCTGCATGAACCGGAACGACCGGGGAATGGCGCGATCGGACATGATCCACATGATCATGTGCATCGATTCCGGCGTGAGCGAGATAAAATCCCAGAAATTGTCATGCGCGGATTGAGCCTGCGGGAACGCCCTGTCCGGTTCCTCTTTCACGGCATGGACCATATCCGGAAACCTGATCGCATCCTGGATGAAGAAGACCGGGATGTTGTTGCCGACGAGGTCCCAATTGCCCTCCTTGGTATAGAGCTTCACGGCGAAGCCCCGCACATCCCGCGCCAGGTCGAAGGACCCCTTGCTGCCGGCGACGGTCGAGAAACGAACGAAGGCGGGTGTCTTCTCGCCGGGCCGCTGGAAGATATCGGCCTTGGTGTACTTGGCGAGCGACTCATACGTCTCGAAGAAGCCATGGGCGCCGTAGCCGCGCGCGTGGACGACGCGCTCGGGGATGCGCTCATGATCGAAATGGAAGATCTTTTCGCGGAAATGAAAATCCTCGATCAGCGTGGGACCGCGGTCGCCGATCTTCAACGTGTTGTGGTCATCCGCGATCGGCGCGCCAAGCGCCGTCGTCTGCACCTCGACCTTGCCTTCGGCCACCTGATGCAGCTCGCCGCCACTGCCGCGGACAAGTTTCTGGTCGTGAATCTCAGCCACGGCTGTAGCGTCGGCCGGGGAAGCTTTCTTCGGCATTGTCGGTGTCCCTTGTGCTCGCTGAATGATGTTGCCGAACGAGCAATCAGGGCGAATGTTCCAGCCGGTGGAGCGGGCATCCCCAGCTCGAACTATTTTTGAACGGCGTCCGACCCATCCCCTGCCCCGCTTGCCTGGGAACGGTCCGGCGTTACCCGCGACGATGCACGCACGGGCATCTCTCGCGGCGCAGGGATGCGAGATTTTCGGCGCCACCAGCGCGGCAGGAACTCGGCCATCAGGCTTTGAATCAGGCTTTTCATCCGATTGCCCATGGAGGGTTCACAGGCGAACGGATGCCGGCCCTGATTGTTCCGGGTCGGCGCGATCAGAGCGTCGTCAGTTGAAAATCAATTGGGACGGGCCTTGCGCGCACGCAACGCGATCGCGGCGTCCAGCTTTCGCGCCAATTCCAGCATTCGGGAAGGCGCTTCCTTGGATCCCAGCGCCTCCAACGCGACGGTCGTCTCGCGTTCCGGCGTTGTCGTCTCGGACAGCGTCTGTTCCGATCTCAGTGCTTCACGAACCTTCCGTGCCACGGCCGCGCCCTAACATGGGTTAATGCCTCCACTAACCCACTGACGGAAAAAAGGTTCCTGCTTCGCTTCTCCGCTGGACCGACGAACCTCCTTTCGATGCAGCTTTCCCGAACCCGGAAGTCGACGTCGCCTAAAGCGCGTCGCGATCTTTCAGATTCGCTCCATGCGCTTTAGGTTTTTTGATCTTACGCATGTCTTTATCCCGAAACCGGTTCCCACTTCGGGAGACATGCTTTATTGCCTGCCGAAGTCGACCAGGAATCTCTCCAGCCTCTCCCGGACCTGGCCAGGAGCTTCCCTCGTCGGGAAATGACCGACACCCGGCAGGAGCACACGCTCATAACCGGCGGTAAAATACGGCTCCTTGCCTTCGGAGGAATCCGGCAGAACGACGCGATCGTCGTCGCCATGAAGGACCAATGTCGGCACCAAGATGACCTCCGCCTCAATTTGCTTGCGCGCAAGTTCAGCATAGCGCGGGTCGGGATCCGCCTCGCCCCAGCGCACGCGATAGGAATGCAGCGTGACATCCGGCCAGTCGGGATTTTCGAAGGACCTCGCCACCCGTTCGAACAGCGCGTCGTCGAACCAGCCTGGGGGACTCCAACTGTCCCACTGGAAACGCGCGAAGGAGCGACCGTGCTGCCGCACGAACTCTTCGCCGCGCCCGGTCGCCATGAACCACTGATACCAGAAGGCTTTCGTCTGCTCCAAAGGCGGCGTCGGAGGCGGGCCGGGCTGCCACCCCAGCGAAAGCGCCGCGCAGCATGTTATGCGCTGCGGAAAGACGGAGGCGAGCAGATAGGCGATACGCGCGCCCCAGTCATGGCCGACAACCGCGAACCGTTCGAGGCCGATGGCGTCGGCAAAATCGAGCGCGTCCTGCGCCATGGCGGCGATCTCGCCTGAGCGCATCGTTTGATCGGAGTGGAACGAGGTCTTCCCAAATCCGCGCAGCCATGGCGCGAAGGTTCGGAGGCCCGCGGCCTGAAGCGATGGCGCCACATCCGCAAAAGTCGTCGCATCATCCGGCCAACCATGGAGGAGCAGCACAGGCGGTCCATCCTCGGATCCACCGCTCAGATAGGCGACCCGCAAAAGCGAAGTATCGCAGAAAACAGGTTCTTGCATGGACGCCTCCTCATGCGCCCACAGTGCAGTGGGCGCCCAACCCTGCGCAATCGGGTTCCTTTTGGTCTTGAGCCGCCTCGATCCGGCGAGGGAACCAACCGCAGCCTCGCTGGTTCGGAAAGCCAACAGCGGAGCCTCGCCATGCAAAATGCAGCCGAAATTCTCGTCGACACCTTGATTGCCTGGAACGTCGAAGTCGTGTTCGGGTTGCCTGGCGACGGCATAAACGGCGTCATGGAAGCGCTGCGCAAGAACCAGGACAGGATATCCTTCGTCCAGGTGCGGCACGAGGAATCGGCCGCCTTCATGGCTTGCGCCTACGCCAAATGGACAGGGAAGCTCGGGGTGTGCCTCGCAACATCCGGGCCCGGCGGCACGCATCTTCTCACCGGCCTCTACGACGCCAAGCTCGACCAGGCGCCGGTGCTGGCGATCACCGGCATGCAGTTCCATGACCTGATCGAGACTTTCACGCAGCAGGATGTCGATCTTACCCGCGTCTTCAACGACGTCAGCGTCTACAACGTCCAGGTCTCGGACGCGGCGCATATGGAAAACGTGGCAAGCCTCGCCTGCCGCACGGCGCTCGCCCGCAAGGGCGTCGCGCATCTCTCGATCGCCAGCGATATCCAGGAACAGCCCGCCGACGCGGCCAAGCGATCCAAGCGCAACCGGCCGGCGCACACGCCGCAAGACATGTTCGCTCCGCATTGCCTCGCGCAGGATGTGGAGCTGGACAAAGCGGCGGCAATCCTCAACGACGCGCGGCGCGTGGCGATCCTGGCGGGGCGCGGAGCGATCGGGGCGGCGGCCGAGCTCGAAGAAACGGCCCGGTTGCTGCAGGCGCCGATCGTCAAGGCCTTGCTTGGCAAGGCGGTGCTGCCGGACGACCATCCCTACACCACGGGCGGCATCGGCATTCTGGGCACCTTGCCATCGCAGGAGGCGATGGAGACGTGCGACGCCGTCCTCATCGTCGGCTCGACCTTCCCCTATATCGAGTACTATCCGCAGCCTGGCAAAGCCCTTGGCGTCCAGATCGATTGCGACGCGCAGCGCATCGGCCTGCGCTTCCCGGTCGAGGCCGGTCTGGTCGGCGATGCGGCGGAGACCTTGCGCGCCCTCAACAAGCGGCTGAAGCAGAAGGGCGACGGCGCATTCCTGGCGACCGCGCAGAGCTCGATGCAGAAATGGCGCGAGATGATGCGCCAGTCGGAAGATGGCTTGGCCCATCCGCTCAAGCCGCAACGCGTCGTGCGCGCCTTCGGCGAGCGCCTTGCCGAGAATACGGTGCTGGCGACCGATTCCGGCCAGAACACGGAACTTGCCGCGCGCCATGTCGATCTCCGCGCGGGACAGGCTTTCGGCGTTTCGGGCGCGCTCGCCTCCATGTCCTGCGGTTTGAGCTATGCGATCGCGGGCGGCATCGCCTTTCCGGGCCGGCCTGTCGCGGCGATCGTCGGCGACGGCGGTCTCGCCATGCAGCTCGGCGAGTTCTCCACGGCGGTGCGCTACGGCATTCCGCTGAAAATCCTGGTCATCAAGAACAACATGCTGAACCAGATCGCCTGGGAGCAGATGATGTTCCTCGGCAACCCGCAATTCGGCTGCGAATTGCAGCCGATCGATTTCGCCAAGGCCGCCGAAGCGATGGGCGGAAAAGGCTTCAGCATCGAGCGGGCGGAGGAGGTCGAGCGCGTGCTCGACCAGGCTTTCGCCACCAGCGGGCCGGTGATCATCGAGGCGCTGGTCGACGCCTACGAGCCGATGATGCCGCCAAAAATGCCGCCCGATTACGCCAAGAACTTCCGCAAGGCGCTGCCGCAGACTCCAGGCCACGATGAGATCGAGGAAAACGTCGCTCGGGAGCCTGCCAGGACGATGATGGAGGCGGGCGAATAGAAGGCGATTGCGATGCTTGATCTTTCCCGTGAGCGTCGACGGATGGTCGATGTGCATCTTGGCCGGCGCGGCATCCATGATCGGGAAATCCTGGCGGCGATGCGGGAGGTTCCGCGCGAAGTCTTCGTGGGCCCAGGGTATGAGGAATTCGCCTATGAGGACGGACCGCTGCCGATCGCGGAAGGGCAGACGATATCGCAGCCTTACATCGTTGCCTTCATGCTGGAGATGGCGGAAATCGGCCCAGGCGACCAGGTGCTCGAGGTCGGCACGGGATCAGGCTACGCCGCCGCCGTCATGAGCCGCGTCGTCGACCATGTCTACACGATCGAACGCCACGCGCCACTGGCCGAGGACGCACGGCGACGCTTTCAAAGACTAGGCTACGGCAACATCGAAGTGCGGATCGGCGACGGCACCAAAGGCTGGCCCGAAGCAGCACCCTTCGACGCCATCGTGGTGGCGGCGAGCGGACCGGGCGCACCGCTGGCCTTGCAGCAGCAGCTCGACGTCGGCGGCAGGCTGGTCATTCCGGTGGGCGACGATCCCGACGAGCAGCGGCTGCTCAAGGTGACCCGCACGGGCGCATCGACCTATAGCGAGGAGGATTTCGGCGGCGTGCGCTTCGCCCCGTTGATCGGCGAACAGGGCTGGCGGGAGGAAAGCCGCCCGGCGACTGTCCCCACGACGCCACTGGCGCGCAAACGCAGCCTGCCGGAAATGATCGCCGCGGTCGCCGAGCCGCTTTCCGACTTCGACGACCCTGCGTTTGCCGAACCGTTCGACCGTTTCGCGGACCGGCGGATCGTCCTGCTCGGCGAATCCAGCCATGGCACGTCCGAATTCTACCGGGCGCGCGCGGCGATCACCAAAAGGCTGATCGAGAGGCACGGCTTCGCAATCGTCGCGGTCGAGGCCGACTGGCCCGATGCAGCGGCCATCGACCGCTATGTCCGCGGTCGAGGCGCCTCGCCCGGCGCCAATCGGCCGTTCCAGCGCTTTCCAAGCTGGATGTGGCGCAACACCGATGTCGCGGCATTCGTGGAATGGCTGCGCAAGCACAATGACAAGGTCAAGGCGCTGCAGCCGCAAGCAGGTCTCTACGGCCTCGACATCTACAACATGCGCGGTTCGATCGCCGCCGTCCTGGAGTATCTCGACCGCGTCGACCCGGAAGCGGCAAGGGTTGCGCGGGAACGCTATGGCTGCCTTACGCCGTGGCAGACCGAGCCGTCGACCTACGGCCGCGCCGCGCTGACCAAGGGCTACCGCGAATGCGAGGAAGCGGTCCTCGAGCAGTGCCGCGACATGCTGGCGAGGCAACTCGATCATGCCGGCCGGGGCGGCGAGGAACTGTTCGACGCCGCGCAGAATGCCCGGCTCGTCGCTTCGGCGGAGCAGTATTACCGCGTCATGTATTATGGCGGACCGCACTCCTGGAATCTGCGCGACACGCATATGTTCGAGACGCTGGGCCATGTGCTGGATGCGCATGGCCCGAACGCGAAGGCCGTCGTGTGGGCGCACAATTCCCACATCGGCGATGCCCGCTACACCGAAATGGGAATCTCGCGCGAGGAAGTGAATATCGGCCAGCTCTGCCGGCAGCGCTTCGGCGATGCCGCGGCTCTCATCGGTTTCGGCACGCACACCGGCACTGTCGCGGCGGCGAACGACTGGGACGGCGAGATGGAAATCAAGTCGGTGCGGCCATCGCGCGAGGACAGCTACGAGCGGCTCTGCCACGAAGCCGGCATCGACCGGTTCCTGCTTGACCTGACACGCGCCCCGAAGCTGCGCGACCGGCTGACCGAACGCCGCCTGGAACGGTTCATCGGCGTGATCTACCGGCCGGAAACCGAACTGCACAGCCACTATGCCGACGCTTCTCTGGCGCGGCAATTCGATGCCTTTGTCTGGTTCGACGAGACCAGCGCGGTTACGCCGCTCGGACCCGAACACGCCGCTGAAGGCATGCCAGAAACCTATCCGTTCGGCGTCTGACGCCGGAACATTCCGCGCCGCTTCCGGTTCGAAAGACATAACGAGGAACGACCATGAGCGGAAACCAGCACCCGAAATCGAAAAAACCGAGCGATGCCGATCTGGGCAATGATCCCGGCATTGGAACCTCCAAGGGCACCATCAAGGAAGGCGACGAGCTGGAGCACGGCGAGAACACTGTCGAAGGTGATGTCGAGAATGACACCACCGACGCGGGTGGCATCAACCCGCGCCAGAAGGTTCGCACGAACAAATAAATCCAGAAACAACACCGATCAACATAGTATAATCGTTAAATTTGTCCGGCGTACATCAACATTGATCAACAAAATCTGCACCCGATCAGCGACCTTTGGAACATCCGGGCGCATTTCTTGTTGATTCTAATCGCAATCAGGCGATCAACAGGAGATTATTACCATGATCAAACTTCTTTCCGCATCGGTACTTGCAATTGTCCTGGCGACTTCCGCGATGGCCCAAACCAGCGGCTCGGGCACCGGGGACGGCACCAACGGCACCGGCCCAACCACAGGCACCACTGGCACCGGCGCCGCAACAGGCACGGGCAGTAGCAACGGCACGATCGATCCAAACGCCACCAACAGCACGAACAGCACCAAGTCCAACGGCGCAAACGACCGCTGCAAGGACGCGGCCGGCAACGACACGGACAACAATACCGCTACCGGCAACACCACATCCAATATCCAGAACTGCAACAAGTAAGCCTGGAGCCCATTCACGCCGAAGGGCCCGCCTTTCTCAGAAGCGGGCCCATCTTCTTGGGCGATCGCGTGCTAGAGCACTTCCCACTACATGCCGCGGTCGGGGACATAGAGGCAGAAGGAGTGCTGCGACTTCATATCGCCACCCGGCTTGCATTCGTGAAAGTTTTCGTCGCGCGATCGCTTTATGCGGTGGTCGCTGTAGGGAATCAGCTCGCCGGTCGAGAGCTGATAGCCGTATTTCGTCTCTTTCACATCCGAAGGCGGTGCCTGGTAGCAATCCACCCCAGCGCAGCAGGAAGGGTCATACTGCCAGCCCTCCGGCGCCTGGTGGCCCGATGCCGGGACGCAAAGGAGGCTCGCTAGGACGCTTGCCGTCAGAGGAAGCCATGCCCGCCGGCGGAGTGGACGTAGCCCAACCGCCGCTGCCCGTGCCTGCAGATGTTCGCTTGACGCTGTTGTGTTCATAGCCGATCCGCCGTGGTTGCGGCGGCTCCGGACGGTTCCAGAGCCTCACGATCCGCCGCCGGATCGTCGGCGGCGGCTTTCCCCGAACTTAGAAGTCATAGCTATGTTCCACGACGTCTGCGGCGCCATCATTCCTTTATATAGGCGCCGGGCTGACGGCCGCTCCGGGGCGCTTTCGCGTCCTTGGAATGCTCCGCGACCGCAGGGCCGGCGCCTGAGCTTTTTTCGGTCGCCGGGCTCGGCGTCGGTTGCCGCGGCGGATTGCGGCCTTCCGATTGGTGGGTCTTGTCCTCGACCTCGCCCTGTTTGCGGCTAAGGCCTGGATCGACGTGAGGTCTTTCGTTGCTGGCGGCGTCCTGGGAAAATTCGTCGCTCGGATCCGGATCGGTATTCGCCGGATATTTCCTGGCGCCCGTCTCGCGATGGTTCTGGATGTTGTTCATGACTGATCTCCGGTTGATGGAAGAAAACACCGGCGCGAGGACGGAGTTCCCGCCTCCCGGGCAGCCGAAACAAAGTCCTCGGTGGAACAAACCTCCCCCCACCGGATTAGGCGCCGGCAGGGGAGCTCAGCCGCGAGAGGAGTCCGGCATGAACAGGGAAGAACGGATCAGGCAGCGCGCCCACGAGATATGGGAACGCGAAGGCCGCCCCGAGGGGCGCCAGCAGGAACATTGGGATCAAGCCGTTCAGGAGATCGAGTCAGAAGGTTCGGAGGCCGAGCGCGGTCCGGTGGCGCCCGATCCTGCTGTTGGGGTCGGCTCGGACCTGGCCGCCAACAGGCCAGGCGGCTGAGGTCGCGGATGCGCCGTATCATATTCGCAGTTGGCCTTGTGGTGATCGTTCTGGTCGCCCTCTGGCTGTGGGCTGGCCAGAATGGCGGGCGTCCGGCTGGCGGTGCCCAGCAGCCCTCGCCTCATGCTATCGACCAGAATGGCTGAGACGATGAGGCGCTTCATCGCGCGGCGGTGTCGCCGGCCTTGTGCCGCTTTGCCTTGGCTGGAACGAGCCGGCCCGAGTTGGCGCGCAGTCCTCTGAAGAACTCCTCCACATAGGGCAGCAGTTCGAACAGCACGATAATGACCATCACGGCGGCAATATATGTCACCGGCAGTTGCTGATGTTTCCAGGTCAGATCGAAGCGAGCTTCTTCCGTTCCGGCGCCAAATAGCGCCAGGAATTGCCCCCAATGCAGCGCCACCACGATGACCAGGCCCATCAGCGGGATCATCTCCAGGAAGCTGTGCACATGCTGCTCGATAGGGCTCACCGTGCGCGCCGTGGTCGCGTAGCGCACGTCCCACATCGCTGTCGCTTCATGGACAAAGAAGGTGACGATCATCACGGAGACCACCAGGGCGTTCACCTCGAGGAACATTGCCGCAAGCAGCGGGATCCCGACCTCGGCGAACATCAGGAGATGGATGAGCGATTCCTTCGCGCCGGTGGTGGATTCTATGTGGGTCGCGCGGTGGCAGAGCCAATCGGCAAACCCCGCGATCAGCCAGACCGGCAAGACGAAATACATCAGGATGAGGACCATCGGATCGTCAAGCACGGCTGCCCCTATCTATCGCCATTGTCTGCGTCCCGCTTCAGCTTTGCCGCCTCGCGATCGAGCACGCGCGGATCGTTTCCGTATTTCAGGATCAGCGCCAGCGCCAACCCGCTTGGAATTCCCGCTCTTTCCGCGAGGTCGCGGACCCGTTCGGCATTCTCACGCTCGTTATCATCCTTGGAGGCTTCGCCGTGCGATGTCATGGTCCTGGTTCCGGCCAAGTCCCGCCTCGTGCCGAACCGCGGGCCGGCGCAATGGTTCCATGCCTGCCGGATCGGATCGAAGCGCATGCAGCGAACGGCCGGAACGGTTCACCCGTCGCTGCGTTCTAACATCTGGCTTCCCTGCGGCCTCCTGTCATGCGCGCCGATGTCGGCGCGGCATGGTCCAGGGCTGCGGTCTCACCACGTCGGAATGCCATTGACGGAGTTCGGGTGTGCGAAACCTCAGGGGACTTCACCTCTTGATTGCGGAGGACGAGTGGCTGCTCGCCAGCGATCTCGCGACCTTCTTCGCTGACATGGGCGCGATCATCCTGGGACCGGTGGCGACGCTGGAACAGGCCGGACGACATGCCAAAGCAGCCGAGGCCGCGATCCTGGACATCGACCTGCACGGCCGCAAGATTTTTCCGGTGGCGGACGAACTGATGCTGCGCAACGTGCCCTTCGTGTTCTTCAGCGGATATGACGACATCGCCATCCCCGAACATTTGCGTTTCGCCAGCAGCCTGAGCAAGTCCTCGAACCGCATCAGCCTGGTCGATGCGTTGTTCCCGCCGGAGCCCTCCGCAGAGCCAGCGACCGTCGCGCAGCCGGTGTCTGCGGCGGAGGACGTCGTCGCGCTGCTGCCCAAGCTCCGGCTTACCGCACGTTTGCTGCTGGACGATGCCGGGGCCTCTGACCGCCTTGTCGAGCACACTCTGGAACAGGCGCTTGAGGATATCGACAAAAGGCCCGAGGCCTCATCGATCGCCGACTGGCTGAACAGCATTATGCGCAGGATAGCCTGGTCGCGCGGAGCCTCTCTTTTGCACTGATCGGGCCGCCGGCGACCTGCGCTCGCCGGCAACTCTCTTATTGCACGAAGCGGCTTCTGAGCCATCCGAGGATCCGATTGCCCTTTACAATCCGACGCACCCGCGCGGCGGCCCAGCTGGCCTGCATCGTCGCGCCGGTATGGCAGCTGCAGACGACATCATGCAATTGCCAATCGGAGAGTTCGAAGAAGCGCTTCGCCTCGCCATAGGTGTCCGATTGCAACCCGGCCGCGCGCAGCAGCGGATCATCGAAGGCAACCGCGAGCGGCGAGCCATCCGCCCGCACCCGTTCACGGACGCCGGGATCGACATATTCGGTGCCCGTCAGCGCCGAGAGGCAACGCTGAGGATTGCGATCGAGCAATTCCGCCCACCGCTCGATCCGCTGCCTTCTCGTCGCAAGGGGAATCAAGCCGAGCCGATCGACGATTGCCACCGATTGAAGTTCGTATGAGGTCTGATGCTTCATTGCTGTCTCCTGTGGTTGTGGCGGCGACATCTGCACGGCGGCGCGGCAGGTTCTGCCGGGGCCTGAAGCCCACGCCAGCGAGGGCAGGCGCGGGCCGACCAGGTGTTGCCCACCCGTCTTCAACAGACGCCTTGGTATGGCGTCCGAAGCGAACCCGAACTGCCAGCGATCTCCTATGTTCCAGCCACCTTTTGGGACAGCGGGCAGGCGCTTGAACCGGCAGCGATGGAACATCGCGTGGATTGCATTGTTAAACACCTGACCGGTCGCTGAACCGCGATGGCGCCATCACCGCAACGGAGCGGTTCTTACAGCCCAATGGAGGCTCGTCGCGGAATGGCCCGTTCCACAAGCCCAACGAACAACCACAACATCATCGTTATCGGCGCGTCGGCCGGCGGGATCGAGCCTCTGAAGCGGATCGTCGCCGATCTGCCCGCCGATCTGGCGGCGGCCGTGTTCGTCGTGGTGCATATCGGCCAGGTCAGCTACCTGCCCGATATCCTCGACCGCGCGGGGAGGCTCGAAGCGCAGCCGGCCAGGAACGGCGCGGCGTTCAGGATGGGCTGCATCTATGTGGCGCCGCCGGGTTTCCATCTTCTCCTTCACGATGGCCATATGATGCTGCGGCGCGGCCCGCGCGAAAACCTCGCCCGGCCGGCCATCGATCCTTTGTTCCGTTCGGCGGCGCTGAGCTACGGCGCCAGCGTCATCGGCGTGCTGCTGTCGGGTGCGATGTCCGACGGCACCGCCGGGTTGAGGGCCGTCAAGGCCGTCGGCGGGCTGGCGGTCGTCCAGCATCCTAAAGATACGCTGGTACCTTCCATGGTGGAAAGCGCGCTGCATTATGTCGAGGTCGACCACTGCCTGCCTGCTGCCGAGCTCGGCGCTTTGCTTGCAAAGCTGACTGCCGAGCCGCCGGGCGAGACCTTTGCGGCACCGCCGATGGTAAGATTGGAAGCGGCCATCGCCGCGCAGGAGCATTCGACCATGAAAGACGAAGATCGACTTGGGCAATTGTCGGTGTTTACATGCCCGGAATGCCACGGGCCGTTGTGGGAGATCGAAGACGGTGACATGCTCCGCTATCGGTGTCATACCGGGCATGCCTTCACCGCCGACGCAGTGATAGAGGCTCAGGCTATCGAAGCGGACGAGATCCTGTGGAGCCTGCTTCGCTCGCATCAGCAGCGGGCGGAGTTTGCCCGGCGCATGGCCGAGCGGGAAAAGACACGGCGTCGCTCCGAACTGGCCAATCAGTTCGGCCAGCGGGCGCGGGAATACGAAGCGGATGCCGCCGTCATCGAGCGCATCCTTGAGAGCAGGCGAGCACGGTTAGGCGGCAATGGCGCGGGCGGCGAGGAAGACAGGCACGACAAGAGCGAAGGCTAACGACGCGCCCGAGGCCGCAACGGAGGGGGCACCTTTCCCGATTATCGGCATCGGCGCGTCGGCCGGCGGCATCGCGGCCCTGCAACGGTTCTTTCCCGAAGTGCCGGCCGAAAGCGGCTTTGCCTATGTGGTCATTCAACATCTCGATGCCGAGCACGAAAGCGTTCTCGCCAGCATCATCCAGCGGTCGACCTCGATCGAGACGCTGACGGCGGCCGAAGACATGGAGATCGAGCCCGACAAGATCTACGTCACGCCGCCCGGTGTATCGGTGACGGTGCGTGGCCAGCATTTCCATATGGCCAAAATGGCCACGACGCGCGCCAGACGGACGCCGATCGACGATTTCTTCACCTCGCTGGCGCAGGAGCAGTCGGAGAACGCGGCGGGAGTGATCCTGTCCGGCACTGGCAGTGACGGCACCATCGGGCTGAGAGCCGTCAAGGAACGCGGCGGCCTGACCTTGGCGCAGGAAAGCGCCGAGTATGACGGCATGATGCGCAGCGCCGTCCAGAGCGGCCTGGTCGACATGGTGCTTCCGGCCGAGGAAATGGCGGGCAAGCTCACCAGCTATTTCCGCCACGCCAACCACACCGATGGCGAGCGCGACCGCCGCAAGCGCGATGTCGCCGAGCAGCTTTCGCGCATCGCGGCGCTGCTTCGCGTGCGCACCGGCCATGATTTCAGCGGCTACAAGGACAACACGATCCTGCGCCGCATCCAGCGCCGGATGCAGGTGCTGCAGATCGACGACCCGATCGCCTTTTACGAGCGGCTGCGCGACGAGCCGCAGCAGGTCGATCTGCTCTTCCAGGACCTGCTGATCGGCGTCACCAGCTTCTTTCGCGACGAGCACGCCTTCGATGTGCTGGAAAGACTGGTCATTCCCCGGCTCTTCGAGAACCGAAAGCCCGACGAGACGATCCGTGTATGGGTGCCCGGCTGTGCGACGGGCGAAGAGGCCTATTCGATCGCTATGCTCTTAAAGGAGAGCGCTCCGCGGGGCGCCGCCTCGCCCAATCTGCAGATTTTCGCCACCGATATCGACGAGCGTGCGCTGGAGGTGGCCCGCGCCGGGCGCTATCCTGCAACGATCGCCACGGACATAACGCCGAAGCGGCTCAAGGAGTTCTTCTCGCGCGAGGACGGCACTTACCGCGTTTCGGCCGATCTGCGCGAGGTCTGTCTGTTTTCCTCGCACAACCTGTTGCGCGACCCGCCCTTCTCCAAGCTCGACCTGATCACCTGCCGGAACCTCCTGATCTATATGGGCCCGGAACTGCAGGAAAAAATCATTCCGATCTTCCACTACGCTCTGCGCAACAACGGCTATCTCTTTCTCGGATCCTCGGAGAACGTCACGCGGCACGCCCGCCTGTTCTCCACCGTGGACAAGGCGAGCCGCATCTTCCAGAAGCGTGGCGGGATGACCCCGCAGCGGTTGCCCGAATTCCCGCTCGCCGCCGCCGCCAGGCACACCGTGCCGAATACACGGCAGCGGGCGACGAACGGAACCTTGCAGGAAGTGGCGGAGCGTCTTCTCGTCGAGCGATTTGCGCCGGCCTATGTGGTGGTCAACGCTGGTGGCGAATTGATGCATAGTTCGGGCGGTACCGGCAAATATCTCGAGCTCGCCGCGGGCGCCCCCGACCACAACGTCTTTTCCATGGCAAGGCGGGGCCTTCGCATGGACCTGCGCGCGGCGCTCCACAAGGCGGCCAGCACAGGACAGGTGGCGATCCAGAACAAGATCACCGTCGGCACCAATGGCGGCCGGCAGACGATCAGCCTGGCCGTGCAACCGTTGCCCTCCGACGGCTCGGCGGACCCGCTCTACATGCTGGTCTTCCGCGACATCGGCGGCATCAAGGCGGAGTCGGAGGACGAGCCCGTCCACACGACCGACGATGTCGAAAGCGCCAATGTCAGCCAGCTCGAAAGGGAGCTGAGGGAAACCAAGGAGCGGCTGCAGATTACCACGGAGGAGCTCGAATCCTCCAATGAGGAGCTGAAATCCTCCAACGAGGAATTGTCGTCGATCAACGAGGAGCTGCAGTCGTCCAACGAGGAACTGGAAACCTCGAAGGAGGAGCTGCAGTCGATCAATGAGGAACTGCAGACGGTCAATGCCGAGCTCAACATTCGCGTCGACGAGCTCAGCCGCGCCAACAACGACATGGCCAACCTGCTCGAAAGCACGCAGATCGCCACCGTGTTTCTCGACCGCGACCTCTGCATCAAGAGCTTCACTCCGACCGCCCGCGACCTTTTCCGCCTGGTCGAGAGCGATGTCGGTCGGCCGCTGGCGCATGTGCGGCCGCGCTTCCCCGCTGACGGGCTGCAGGCCGACATGGAGCAGGTGCTGCTGAGGCTTGGCACGATCGAGCGGCAGGTCGAAGGTACCGACAGCGGCCGGCGCTACATCATGCGCGTCCTGCCCTATCGCACCGTCGACAACGTGATTGCCGGCGTCGTCGTCACCTTTGTCGATGTCACGCAGATCGCGCGGGCGGAGGAAAAGATCGGCGTGCTCTCGCACGACCTGCGCAACCGCGTCGAAAGCCTCGAGACCCTGCTCGACCTGGTGCCGGTCGGCATCTTCATCGCCGAAGACGGCGACGGCGCGGAGATCCGCGCCAACCGCCGCGCGGTGGAATTCATGGGGCAGCGCTCCACCGGCGACAAGCTCATTTCAGTTCCCGCCGTCCTGCCGCTGACGCTCAACGGCGTTAAGGTGGATGCTGAAGAGCAGCCTCTGCGAAAGGCGATTCGCACCGGAAAACCTATCCCCGGCTACGAAGCGCAAATCCTGCACGAGAATGGTTCGGGCATCGACGTGATGATGTCGGCCAACCCGCTTTTCGACGAAAACGGCAAGGTGCGCGGCGCCATCGCGACCCTTGTCGACATATCGAGCCACAAGGAGGCAGAGCGCAGCCAGGAGAGATTGCTGCACGAACTGCAACATCGCGTGAAGAACATCCTGGCCACAGTCACCGCGCTGGCTTCACGCATGGTTGGCACATCGAGTTCAATCGGTGATTTCTTTTCCTCGTTCCAGCAGCGGCTGCAGGCAATGGGCCGAACGCACGAAGTGCTGTCTTCCTACAACTGGCGCGATGCCGATCTCGAGCAGCTGCTGCGGGCAGTTCTAACGCCCTACAGCAGCAAGCTTCGCCAGAACATCGTCATTGACGGAAAATCACTGCAGCTCGGCGCAAGCGTGGCCGCGACACTTGGCATGGTGTTCTTCGAGCTTGCTAGCAATGCGGCGAAATATGGGGCGCTCTCGACCGAGGACGGCCGCGTCGAAGTGGCCTGGAGAACCGACAAATCGGGTGTGCTGTCAATCCGATGGAAGGAAATCGGCGGGCCTGCCGTAGACGAGCCGACGCGACTGAATTTCGGAACAAGCTTTATAAAGCAAAGTTTAGAGTATGAGCTTGGGGGGAAGGTCGACCTGCGGTTCGAGCCCTCCGGGCTTGAGTGCGACATCCAGATACCGTTGGCACCCGCCACGGACCGCTGACATCCTCGCGCTGGGTACCGGGAATGAACACGAATACACTCTTGTCCGACCTTAAAGTCCTGGTGGTTGAGGACGTGTTCATGCTTGCGCAGGACTTGGCCGACCAGTTGAGCGGTGCCGGATGCACCGTGGTCGGACCGGTGCCCACGGTTCAACAAGCGCTGGATCAAGCGGACAGTATCGCCCTGGATGGTGCCGTGCTGGACGTGAATCTTCGCGGCGAGCGAAGCTTTCCTTTGGCCGAGCATCTGGCGCGTGGCGGCGTGCCTTTCATTTTTCTCACCGGATATGACAGCGTCACCGTCTTCCCCGATCAATTCAGGGACGCGCAGAAGCTAGCCAAGCCCGTCGACTACAAGATGCTGATCGAGGCGGTGTCGCGGTTCCGCAAAGGTGATGCCGCGTCGGGCTGAAGTCCAGCTTGGGCTCGTTGAATTGGCCTGATCTATTGCTCGGTGCGATCCCCTACCAATTGGCTCGCCAGTTCGACCAGATGCCGGATCGGCGCCGGCTTGGGCACATAAGGCGCGCCGTGGAAGATCGGCGACTGGAACTCCGGATCGTAGCCCGAATGGACGACGAAAGGCACGCCCGCTTCCTTGAGGCGGGCGGCGGTGACACCGCGCTGGCCATCGAGCAGTTGGATATCGATAATGGCAAGGTCCGGCCTGTGATCGTCCAGCCAAGTCGCGGCTGCCCGCTCGGACGCCACGCAGGCCGCCTCGAAACCTCGCTCCTTCAGGCCATTCGCCACGTCCGACGCAATCAGATATTCGTCTTCAATGATCAGTGCCAAGGGCGTTGCCATGGCGACCTCCTATGACAGGCGCATTTCTGCCGGACGCACGACTGATCGTACTCCGCCGGCCAGGGAAACGCACCACGCTTTGCTTCGGAGCGGTTTCGAGCTCCCCAACAGGATTTGGACCGGCCTGGTTCAACCCCGTCTCCTGCTGAAGTTCAATCACGTCGGGGTGGGACAAGGCCGCGCGGGCATCAAGCAGGCGAAGGAACTCAGGTCTCAGCCCGTCGCCTCGTGAACTCGCAAGCGCATGCAGTGACATGAGGGAACGCATCATATTACCTTTCACAGATGCCGCCTCCCTCACATGGCGGCGGTTGCCCTTTCCTGCCTTGCTTCTTCGAAATCGACGGACACGACGACAGCGCCGTCGCCGCCACGAACCCGAACCGCCCAGCCGTCCTGAAAGGGTTCGGCCGCATCGTCGAGCAGATCGATCGCCGACCGCAACGCTTCGTCATGAACGGCTTCCAGGTTGGGCAAGTCCACGCCTTCGAGCCGCCTCACATTGCCACCCTCGCGATATTCGAATGTGTAGGGACCCTCACCTGTATCGCTTTGCCGCTGGATGCCGGGCCGGCCGCCATCTGCGTTCCCCTGCGAGCGGTCTTGTGCAGGCAGGCCGCCGAAAGCCGCGCACTGAACCATCAACTCTTTGGCGCGATCAACAAGGGCGCCGTGGTCAAGCAACGGATTGGACACGACCATCGTGACAGCGATGTTTTCGCCGCCCTCGCCGACAAATTCGACCGTCACAGTTCCGGGACTGGCATGTATCGCTGTGTCGAGAACTTGCATTCCTGCCTCTTTCTCTTGGTGTTGAGAATACAAAGCTGCCCTGCTCCGGAAAGTTCCCTCCGAGTTTCAAGAAGGCGCGGTTGGAACAGCGGGGCCGGATGAAGGTTTGGGAACAAAGGAGGCGCCGAATGTCACCCAACCCACGCACACCGGCCGAGGCCCGCGGCGAAATCCAGGCCGGCAGGACGCAGGACAAGACACCCGGATTCGACCCGGCGGCGGCACCGCAGGAAGCAGACGCCGAAGCCGGTGCTGTCTCGACGTCCGCCGCGCCGGCCGAGCCGCGCAAACCGAACTTCACCAACCAGTCGAGCTTTGCCAACGCGATGCGACCGCCGGAGAACGCGCCACACCTCGAGCCGAGCAGGAACGGGCCGGTCCTGGTCATCGTGGCGCTGGTTGTCCTGGCCGCGGTCGCCTTTCTGCTCGCCGCGGCCCTGCACTAGCCATGGAAGGAACATCATTCGCCGTCCCAGGTTTGATAACGCAGGAGGTTATTGCGATGCCCAGCTTGAGAAGTCTGTTTCGCCATCTTTGGCGCTGGAAAGCACAGCCTGCGACCGCCCCCTCTCCAGTGGATGCCATTGTGCGGCTGCTGCGCGACGCCGAGAAGCAGCGCGGATCCCGCCGTTCGGAATGACCGCATCCTGACGGTTATGTCTCCGGTGGATCGAGCGATCGCCGGAGTCACTCCTCGTCAAAGATATGCTCGTGGATGATACCGAGGATCTGCAGCTTCACTGTTTCCCGCGCCTCGGGTTTCACGAAGGCCATCAGCAGATCGACCGTCTCCTCCACCCGCCGCGGCAGGTCGGCGCTCGGATCGCTCAGATAGCTGCCATGGGCATAGAGGTTTTCGGTCAGCTTCTTGTTCAGGTCGGAAAAGAGTCCCATGGCGATTGCTCCTTGCCGATCCAACAGCCAGAGCGCCCACGCGGTTCCCTCGGCCGAAGGCATTGCAGTTTCATCGTGCGGAATCCTCCGATCCCAAGGAACATTCGGTCCAACCGGATGTTCGGCCGAACCACTCAGGAGGATCGAATGGGAAACGGGAAACTGGCGGTGGTCACCGGTGCCTCGAGCGGCATCGGCAGGGAGCTCGCGAAACTCTGCGCCAAGGACGGCTACGATCTGGTCATCGTCGCCGATGAGCCGGCCATCGAGCAGGCCGCGGAGGCGCTCCGATCGCACGGCGTCTCGGTCGATGCGGTGGAGGCCGACCTTGCACGCGAGAATGGCGCCGACAAATTGATCGCCGAGATCGGCGACCGCGACATCGATCTCCTGTTCCTCAACGCGGGGCGCGGCCTGGGCCGGGGCTTTATCGACCAGGATTGGAACGAGGCACGCCGCGTCATCGACACCAACATCACCGGCACGGTCTATTTGGCCCATCGGCTCGGCCGCAAGATGGTCGGACGCGGTCGCGGCCGGATCCTGTTCACAGGCTCGATCGCCGGCTTCACGCCAGGCACGTTCCAGGCGGTCTACAACGGCACCAAGGCCTTCATCGATTCCTTCGCCATCGCGCTGCGTCACGAGCTGAAGGACAGCGGCGTGAGCGTCACCGTGCTGATGCCGGGCGCCACGCAGACGCGCTTCTTCGAGCGCGCCGACATGATGGATACCGAGATCGGGGTGCAAGAGAAGGACAATCCCGCCGATGTGGCCAGGGACGGCTACGACGCCTTGATGGCCGGCGAGGAGCAAGTGGTCAGCGGCTGGAAGAACAAGATGCAGGCCGCCGCCGCCCATGTCACACCGGCCGGCATGCTGGCCGAACAGCACCGCAACATGGCCGAACCGGGTTCGGCGAAGAATGGCTGAAAACGCGGGCTCTGATCCGGGAACATTCCCGCCCAGCGCCAGTTCGGTTCGTAGCCCGCTAAGCATCGACAACCCAAAGGAACAACCGATGAAAGCCCTGACCTGGCATGGCAAAGGCGACATTCGTTGCGACCAGGTCGCCGACCCGGCGATCGAGAACGATCGCGACATCATCATCAAGGTCACGTGCTGCGCCATATGCGGCTCGGACCTGCATCTGATGGACGGCTACATGCCGACGATGAAATCGGGCGACGTGCTGGGCCACGAGACCATGGGGGAAGTGGTGGAAGTCGGCCGCGCTCACACGAAGTTCAAGAAGGGCGATCGCGTCGTCGTTCCCTTCAACATCTCCTGCGGCGAGTGCTGGTTCTGCCAGAACGGCCTGTTCTCGCTCTGCGACCGCTCGAACCCCAACGCCGAGCAGGCCGCCAAGGTGATGGGCCAGTCGCCAGCGGGCCTGTTCGGCTATTCGCATCTGGTCGGCGGCTATTGGGGAGGACAGGCCGAGTATCTGCGCGTGCCCTTTGCCGATGTCGGCCCGATCAAGGTGCCTGACGGCATGGATGACGAGCAGGTGCTGTTCCTGTCCGATATCTTTCCCACCGGCTACATGGCGGCCGAGAACGCCGGGATCCAGGAAGGCGACACTGTCGCCATCTGGGGCTGCGGGCCGGTCGGGCAGTTCGCCATCCAGAGCGCCTGGATGCTCGGCGCGGGCCGTGTCATTGCCATCGACAAAGTGCCGGAACGGCTCGCCATGGCGCGTGATTACGGCAAGGCCGAGACGCTCGATTTCAGCAATTCCGATATTTACGATGCCCTGATGGCCATGACCGACGGTCGCGGCCCTGACAGTTGCATAGACTGCGTCGGCACCGAGGCCGATGCCACCGCAACGTCCGATTCCATGCTCGATAAGGCCAAGGCCACCGTCTATCTCGGCACCGACCGGCCGCATGTGCTGCGCGAGGCGATCTATTGCTGCCGCAAGGGCGGCACGATCTCGGTGCCCGGCGTCTATATCGGCCTGGTGGATCACATTCCGTTCGGCGCGGCGATGAACAAGGGGCTGACTTTCCGCATGGGCCAGACCCATACTCACCGCTATCTCGAGCCGCTGCTGCAGAAGGTGCTAAGCGGCGAGATCGACCCGTCCTTCGTCATCACCCACCGCGCGGGCCTGGAGGAAGGACCGGATCTCTACAAGACATTCCGCGACAAGCAGGACGGCTGCATCAAGGTGGTGATGCGCCCGCACGGCTGATCGCGCGGATAGCGAACGGCTGAACGAGGAAAGGTTCGAAAATGGCTGAACCGAAAGACACGTCCAAGCCTGCGGTGAAATCGCCCGATCCCGGGGGGCTTCCGCATCCGCATCGCGATGCGCAGGACCGCGATGCGGGCGCGAGACCGACTGCCCCAAAGACCTCAGGCGCACGGGAGCCCTCGACCTCGCCGCTCGACAATCCTGTTGCAAACCGCAACGCCGGTCGACGGCGCCAGACCGGGCAGACACCCAGGCCGACGGACAAGCCGCTCGATTGAGCGGCACGAACAAATGCGGCAGCCTGACCGCCTGCCGCGGCGCCGTTGCAGGGCCTCCTCTCCCTCCAACGGCGCCACGACGCCAGCTTCTCGACCCACTAGAGCGTTTCGCCGTTTCACGGAAACGGCGAGCCGCTCTATCTCTTTGTTTTGACGCAATTCCGAACGGAAAACCGCTGACACTTTTCCTGGAATTGCTCTAGTCCTTCTGGCTGCGCTCGACGAATTTGTTGAAGCGGCTCGTTCCTCCGCCGCCGGCTTCATCCTGATGCAGGAAGGCTAGGTCGTTCTCGTCGAAAATGCGGAAGAATTCGTCCCACTCGATCGGTTCCAGCGTGTCTTCGGGCTCGCCGAAATCGATGCGCAGAATGCCGCCCTTGCCTTTCGTGCGAACGACGGCCGGCTGACCATCGCGTTCTTCCACCCATTTCCGGATCTCGTCGTGATTGGTGGTCGTCTTGGCCTCGGACATGGATTTCCCTTTCTCGCAGCGGGGATTGGTGAGCGGCCCTAACAGCAGCCAAAGGGCAATGTTCCACCGGGTTGCACAGCCCTTGTCCGAGCTGCGTGACCTCCCGCGGCGGGAACTTTGTTGATGCAGGGAACAAACCTTTTACCGCGCAGTTCGGGGCGCCGAAGCAAAATCCGCAAGGGAGTCATCGTGAAACGAGTATTGGTTACGGGAGGTTGCGGCTTCATCGGCCGCCACGTCGCCCAGGAACTCGCCGACCATGGTTATCGCGTGCGCCTGCTCGATGCACTTGTCGACCAGGTACACGGCGCCGAAGCCATCAACCTTCCGACCGGAGCCGAGCTGATCAAGGGCGACGTGCGCGATCGCGATGCGGTCGCCGAGGCGGTTTCGGATATCGACGCGGTCATCCACCTGGCGGCCGAGGTCGGCGTCGGCCAGTCCATGTACGAGATCGCCCGCTATGTCGGCACCAACGACCTCGGCACGGCGGTGCTGCTCGAGGCACTCATCAAGCATCCGGTCGAACGGATCGTCGTGGCATCCTCCATGAGCATCTATGGCGAAGGCCTCTACCGGACTGCGGACGGCGAGCGGATGGATAATGCCCGACGCAAGCACGCTGACATCAAGGACGGCCTGTGGGATCTCAGATCGGCATCGGGCGAGGCCCTGTCGCCGATTCCCACGGACGAGGAGAAGCGGCCGGATCTCGCCTCGATCTACGCGCTGACCAAATACGCGCAGGAGCGCGCGGTGCTGATCTTCGGCCAGGCCTATGACATCGATGCGGTGGCGCTGCGCCTCTTCAACGTCTTCGGCGCCGGACAGGCGCTTTCCAATCCCTATACCGGCGTTCTCGCCAACTTCGCCTCGCGTCTCGCCAGCGGCAAGCGGCCGACGATCTTCGAGGACGGCGAGCAGAAGCGTGACTTCGTGCATGTGCGCGACGTCGCCACCGCTTTCCGGCTTGCTCTGGAACAGCGCCAGGCCGCCGGCCATGCCATCAATATCGGCAGCGGCCACGCCTATTCGATCAGCGAAGTGGCTCGCCTGCTTGCCAGGGCGATGGGTATTCCCAAGCGCCCGCCTGAAATCCTGGGCAAGGCGCGCTCCGGCGATATCCGCAACTGCTTCGCCGACATTGCCAAGGCGCGCGAGCTGCTCGGCTTCGAGCCGAAGCATCGACTGGAAAATTCGCTCGGCGAATTCGCCGCCTGGGTTCGCAACAGCGTCGTCATCGACCGGGGCGCCGACATGCGGCGCGAGCTGGAAGAGCGAGGATTGGTCTCATGACCCAGACGCACCGCCCCGCCCGACAGGCGCCCGTGGCCGTTATCGGGGGCAGCGGCTTCATCGGCTCCAACCTGGCCGACAGCCTGCTTTCCGATGGAGAGACAGTGCTGGTCGTCGACAATCTCAGCCGTCCAGGCGTCGAGCAGAATCTCGATTGGCTGGCGCAAAAGCATGGCGAGCGGCTGATCGTCGAAATCGTCGACATTCGCGATCTGAGCGCGTTGGCCACCGCACTGGCGCCGGCCAAAGCGATTTTCCATCTGGCCGCTCAAACAGCCGTGACGACCAGCCTGAGCGATCCTGCTGAAGACTTCGACATAAACCTCAAGGGGACGTTCAACGTGCTGGAAGCGGCCCGCGGCACCGGAGCTCCCGTGGTCTTCGCCAGCACCAACAAAGTCTATGGCAGCCTGCCCCAGATCGCGGTTCGGCAAGCCGACGATCACTATGAACCGCTCGACGAGGAGGTGCGTACGAGCGGCGTCGCTGAGAAGGTCGGCCTTGATTTCTGCACGCCCTATGGCTGCTCGAAGGGCGCGGCGGATCAGTATGTGCTCGACTATTCCAAGTCCTATGGCTTGCCGACGGCGGTGCTGCGTATGAGCTGCATCTACGGGCCGCGCCAGTTCGGCACCGAGGACCAGGGCTGGGTCGCGCATTTTCTTCTCAGCGCGCTGTCGGGCCGGCCGATCACCGTTTACGGCGACGGCCGGCAGGTGCGCGACATCCTGCATGTGTCCGATGCCGTGGCCGCCTATCGCGGCGTGCTCGCCAGGATCGAGGACCTGAAAGGCCAGGCGTTCAATCTGGGCGGCGGCCCGCGCAACGCGGTCAGCCTGCGCCTGCTGCTGGCGGAGATCGCCGACATGACCGGCAGCGACATCGCGATCCGCCACGACCACGAGCGCACCGGCGATCAGCCCTACTTCGTCGCCGATACGCGCAAGCTGCAAGCCACGATCGGCTGGCAAGCGCATGTCCTATGGCGCGAAGGCGTCTGCGATCTCGCCAACTGGCTGCTGCGGCATCGGCTCCAATCGCGCCCCGAAGCCACGAGGTACGTCGCATGAAGGTAGCCCTGGTCAATCCGTTCTGGACGTATGAGCACAGCATCTATTTCGGCTGCCGCCAGCCGCATCTGCCGCTGGAGCTCGGCTATTCCAAAGCGATGTTGGAGGCCGATGGACACGACGTCCTGATGCTGGACGGACAATTGCAGGCCCTCGACAACGCGGCGCTGGCCGAGCAGGTGGCGTCATTCGCGCCGGACATGACGGTGGTGACCACCGCCCCGACCTATCTGTTCTGGCGCTGCGCGCCGCCGGAACTGCGTGTTCCCGGAGAATTCCTCAACCATCTCGCCGGGCGCGGCGGCCGCACGGTGGCGGTCGGACCGCACGGCTCGGCGACGCCGGCGCCCACCTTGCGCAAGCTCGGCGTCGATGTCGTCGTGCGCGGCGAATGCGAGGAGGTCGTGGCTGAACTCGCGCGGCAAAGCGACTGGAGCAAGGTCGCGCATACGGCCAGCCTCCAGGGCGACGGTCTCGCCTGCAATGGCGGCGTTCATGTCAGCCCGTTCGTCGATCACCTGGCGCTCACCTGGCCGTCCGACTGGATCGCGGCGCATGGCCACCACCACCACAGGTTCGATACCGTCCAGAAGGGCGCCGGCGCCGAGGTGGAGGCCTCGCGCGGCTGTCCCTACAATTGCAGCTTCTGCGCCAAGATCGATTTTCGCGATGCCTATCGGCGCAGAAAGCACGATGCCATCGTCGCCGAGATCGACGGGCTGATCGCGCAAGGCGTCGGCTACATCTATTTCATCGACGAAATCTTCCTGCCGCAGAAGGCGCTGCTGGAAGCGCTGGTCGATCGCGACGTTCAATTCGGCGTCCAGACGCGCATCGATCTGTGGAAGCCGGAACTGCTCGAGCTGCTCGGCGCGGCAGGCTGCGTCTCGATCGAAGCAGGCCTTGAAAGCCTGACCGTCGAGGGCCGCGCGATGCTGGCCAAGCGCTGCCGCCTCGACACTGAGGACCTCGCAGCGCTTCTTATCGACGCCCGCCGCAACGTGCCTTTCGTCCAGGCCAATCTGATCGGCGTGGTTGAGGACGACCCGGCGCTGGTGGATTATTGGCGCAAGCACCTCATCGATCATGGCGTCTGGGCGAACGAGCCCGTGCCGCTCTACCCCTATCCGAGCTCGCCCAGCTATCGCGAACTCTGGGGCGAACCCGACGACCTCGCCTGGGAGCGCGCGCATGAGCACTACCTCGCCTCCTTCCGCTCGTTCAGCGACATCCAGGACCAGCGCCCGCATGCGCTGGCCGAGTTGGAGTCCTCATGCTGCAATCACTGATCCATCGTCCGCGGCGCATCCTGATGACGACCGACGCCGTCGGCGGGGTGTGGCGCTACTCGCTCGACCTGGCTCGCGAGCTGGCGGCCGGCGGCGACAGCATCGTGCTTGCCGGGCTGGGGCCGGAGCCTTCCCCGGAGCAGGCGCGTGAGGCGCAGTCTTTCGCCACGCTGGTTTGGCTGAAAAGCCCGCCGGACTGGATGACGCGCGATGAAAAAGATCTCGACCGCTTGCCGGGCGAATTGCGAAGCCTTGCCAAGACCTATGCGATCGATCTCGTCCATCTCAATGCGCCGGCGCAAGCCGCCGGACTTGATCTGACATGTCCCATCGTCGCGGTCTCGCATTCATGCGTGGCCACCTGGCTGCACGCGGTGCGTGGGCAGGCGCCGGCGGACGCCTGGTCCTGGCAGCGAGATCGCAACAGGGCCGGATTCGATCGCGCCGATGTCGTTATCGCTCCGAGCCGAAGCCATGCCGAGATGCTCCAAGCCTGCTACGGCGCGATCGCAGGCTTGGGCGTCGTCCATAATGGCGCCCTGCCCGGCCCGAGGCCGGGACGGCGCGAGCGTTTTGTCTTCGCTGCCGCGCGCTGGTGGGACGAGGGCAAGAACGCGGCATCGCTCGACGCCGCCGCCGCGCTCTGCGCCTGGCCCGTTCAGGCCGCCGGTCCGCTCGCCGGCCCCGACGGACAGCGCGCCCGTTTCGACCACTGCGTCTCTCTCGGTTCAATCGACCACCGCGAGGTTCGGCGCCGCATGAGGCGGGCCGGCATCTTCGTGTCAACTTCCATCTACGAGCCCTTCGGGCTGGCCGCCCTGGAGGCAGCGCTCTCGGCCACGCCGCTGGTGCTCGCCGATATCGCGACCTACCGCGAGATCTGGGACGGCGCGGCCATGTTCTTCAACTCGCGTGATCCACACGCGCTGGCCGGCTGCATCGAGAGCCTGTCCCGTGACGAAAGCTTGCGGCGCAAGCTCGGCAGGCGCGCCGCGCGGCAGGCACGCAAATTCTCGCTGGGCAAGCAAGTGAGGATGATGCGCGACATCTACAATCGGGCGGCGCTGACCGCAGCGGGGCGTTGACCATGCGTTTTCTGTTCTACACCCATTCGGCGGTTTCCGACTGGAACCACGGCAACGCGCACTTCCAGCGCGGCATCATGCGCGAGCTTGTGGCGCGCGGCCATGAGGTGATCGCGCTGGAGCCCGCCGACGGCTGGAGCCGATCGAACCTGCTCGCCCAGCAAGGCCCCTTCGCCGTCGAGCGCTTCCGCAAGGATTTTCCGGAATTGATGGCGGTGACCTACGACGCGGGTTTCCAGCATGAGTCCTGGCTCGCCGGCGCAGATATCGTCATCGTTCATGAATGGACTGACCCTGAGCTCGTCGCTCGCATCGGCCGCATTCGGGGCCGGGGTGGCGATTTCACGCTGCTGTTCCATGACACCCATCATCGCGCCGTATCGGCGACGCAGGCGATCGCGGTGCTTCAGCTCGAGCATTATGACGGGGTTCTGGTCTTCGGCGAAGTGCTGCGGGAGAGCTATCTTCGTGCCGGCTGGGGCAGACGGGTCTTCACCTGGCATGAGGCGGCGGACGAACGGCTGTTCAAGCCGCTGCCCGAGATCGACCGTGAGTCTGATCTCGTCTGGATCGGCAATTGGGGCGACGACGAACGCAGCGCCGAGATCGCCGAGTTCCTGATCGAGCCCGCGCACGCCCTCGCGCCGTCGGGAACCGTGCACGGCGTGCGCTATCCGCCGGATGCGCTGACGGCCCTCGCGGATACCGGCTTGCGCTATGAAGGCTGGATCGCCAATGCCGACGTGCCGAAGGCCTTCGCCCGGCATCGCGTCACCATGCACATCCCACGCCGGCCCTACCGGGAGAGCCTGCCGGGCATTCCCACCATTCGCATGTTCGAGGCGCTGGCCTGCGGCATTCCGCTTGTGTCTGCGCCATGGTCGGATGTCGAAGGCCTGTTCCGCTCCGGAACGGATTTCCTCTTCGCCCGAAACGGCGCCGAGATGCGAGACCACCTCCGCGACGTGCTGAACGATCGCCAGCTAGCGGACGCGCTGGCCGCATCGGGCCTGGAGACCATCCAGGCGCGGCACACATGCCGGCATCGCGGCGACGAGCTGTTCGACATCCTCGCCGCATGCGGCAATCGCGCGGCGGCTGAAATCAAGCCTGCAAGGGAGGCGGCCGCATGAAGATTGCCTTTTACGGATCGAGCCTTCTGTCGTCCTACTGGAACGGCGCCGCCACCTATTACCGCGGCCTGCTCAAGGCACTGTCGCAGAGCGGCTATGACATCGTCTTCTATGAGCCCGACGTCTACGACCGGCAGAAGCATCGCGACATCGAAGCTCCGGACTGGTGCAGCGTCGTGGTCTACGAGCCGACTCCGCATGCGCTGATGCAGGTCGCCTCGCGCGCCGCGCAGGCAGACGTTGTCGTCAAGGCAAGCGGCGTCGGCTTCGAAGACGATGCGCTGCTGCGGGCAGTCCTCGACAATGCCCGCCCGGACGCGCTGACCGTTTTCTGGGATGTCGACGCGCCGGCGACCCTGAGCGAGTTGCGCAACGACGCCGAACACCCGTTGCATGAGGCACTGAAGAGGATCGGCATCGTGCTGACTTACGGCGGCGGCGACCCGGTCGTCTGGGATTATCGTGCGCTCGGCGCCGCGGAATGCGTGCCGATCTACAACGCGCTCGATCCTGAGACGCATCATCCGGTCGCCGCAAATCCGCGCTTTGCCTGCGACCTGGCCTTCCTCGGCAATCGGCTGCCCGACCGTGAGGCGCGCGTCGACGCCTTCTTCCTCGACCCGGCCCGCAGGCTCGGCAGCCAGCGCTTCCTGCTGGGCGGTTCCGGCTGGGACGACAAGTCCCTGCCCCCGAATGTCTCATGGCTGGGGCATGTCGGCACCAACGATCACAACGCCTTCAACGTCACGCCGAAGGCCGTGCTCAACATCAGCCGCGACAGCATGGCGGCCAACGGGTTTTCGCCCGCGACCCGTGTCTTCGAGGCGGCGGGGGCCGGCGCGTGCCTTCTGACCGACGCCTGGCTCGGCATCGAATTTTTCCTGACCCCCGGCGAAGAGATCCTGGTCGCCCGCGACGGGGCCGATGTCGCCGAGATCATGCGCACGCTGACGCCACAGCGGGCGGAGGCGATCGGCGCGGCAGCGCTGCGGCGCGTTCGGGCCGAGCATACCTACACGCTGAGGGCTCGGCTGGTGGACGACATCTTCAAGGCGCATTTCGAGCGCCGCGCAATGGAGGCTGCGGAATGACGAAACCGCTCGACATCGTTTTCCTTGGGCTCTCCCTGTCTTCGTCCTGGGGCAACGGCCATGCGACGACTTTCCGCGGATTGCTGCGCGCGCTCAACGATCTCGGCCATCGCGTCACCTTCCTCGAACGCGACGTCTCCTGGTACGCGCATCATCGGGACCTGCGCGATCCCGATTTCTGCGACTTGCGCTACTACGAGACAGTCTCGGAGCTGCGCCGAAACCACCGGCGGGAGCTGCAGCGCGCCGATGCAGTGGTGATAGGCTCCTTCGTGCCGGAAGGCAGGGTGATCATCGACGATCTTGCTTCGCTCTGCACGGGGCAGTTCTGCTTTTATGACATCGACACACCGGTGACGCTGGCGCGGGTTGCCGATGACGATTGCGACTATCTTGCCCGCAGGCAGATTCCCTATTTCGACGTCTACTTCTCCTTCACCGGCGGACCGACGCTGGAGCGGCTGGAGTCCGAGTTCGGCGCGCGCCGGGCGGAGGCGCTCTACTGCTCCGTCGATCCGACGCGACATCGTCGCACCAGACACGCCATCGAATGGGACCTTGGCTATCTTGGCACCTACAGCGCCGATCGCCAGCCCTCATTGGAAGCGCTGCTTCTGGAGCCTGCGCGACGCCTGCCCGACCGCCGCTTCGTCGTCGCCGGCTCGCAATATCCCTCCGATATCGCCTGGCCGGACAATGTCGAGCGGATCGAGCACCTGCCGCCTTCTGGACATGCCGCCTTCTACAGCCGCCAGCGCTATACGCTGAACCTTACGCGGGCGTCGATGATCGCGGCCGGATGGTCGCCCAGCGTGCGGCTTTTCGAAGCCGCTGCCTGCGGCACGCCGATCATAAGCGACCGCTGGCCCGGGCTCGACGATTTCTTCCCGGGACCGGCGATCGAGACGGCAGCTTTTGCCGCAGATGTCGAGGAGATCCTCAGCGCCAAATCCGAGCGGGCAAGGCTCGACATGGCCAGACGGGCGCGCGAGGCGGTGCTTTCAAGACATACCGCCATGGCAAGGGCACGTGAATTCGTTTCGGCGCTGACGCCGTCTGTGGGGATGCGTCCGGCGGTCGATCTTGACGTCGAAAGTGCGGCATGAGCGGCAGACAGGAGACCATCGATATGCGGCGATCTAAAAGGGCTGAACAAAGAAGGACCGCGCTTGTTGCCGGCGGTGCCGGTTTCCTCGGTTCGCATTTATGCGAGGCGCTGCTGCATGACGGCTATCGCGTGATCTGCGTCGACAATTTCCTCACCGGCAGAATGGAGAATATCAGTTCGCTGGTTGGCCAGGCGCGCTTTCGACTGATCGAGCAGGACGTTTGCACCCCTCTGGAACTCGGTGAACCTGTCGATCGCGTTTTTAACCTGGCCTGCGCGGCATCGCCGCCTCGCTATCAGGCCGACCCGATCCACACGACGCGGACCTGTGTGATCGGGACTCTCAACCTTTTGGAGCTCGCCGCCGGCAGCGGCGCCCGCTTCCTGCAAGCATCGACCAGCGAAGTCTATGGCGATCCGGAACAGCATCCGCAGCGCGAGGACTATGTCGGCCACGTCAACTGCACCGGACCGCGAGCCTGTTACGACGAGGGCAAGCGCGCCGCCGAAACGCTCTGCTTCGATTATCAGCGCGCCGAGATGGCGGATATTCGCGTCGCGCGCATCTTCAACACCTATGGGCCGAGGATGGACCCCGCCGACGGCCGTATCGTCTCCAATCTGGTCATGCAGGCGATCGAGAAGCGGCCGCTGACGATCTTCGGCGATGGCCGGCAGACCCGCTCCTTCTGCTATGTCACCGATCTGGTCGAGGGCTTGCGCCGCCTGATGGATGTCGACCCCAATCCACGCCAGCCAGTCAATCTCGGCAATCCCGGGGAGTTTTCGATCCTTGAGCTGGCAAGACTGGTGCGCGAGCTGACCGGCACCAGATCGCCCGTGAAATTCCTGCCTCTGCCTGAGGACGACCCGCGCCGCCGGCGCCCCGACATAGGCCGCGCAAAGGCGCTTCTCGGCTGGTCGCCCGAGGTGCCTCTCAGGCAAGGCCTGCTGCAGACGATCGTCTACTTTTCAGGGGTGGACGATCTGGCGATCGCGCCCGTCACTGCAATCGACAGGGCGGGTGGGGGAAAGCTGCAGAACCTGCAGCTCTAAAGCAGCGGCATCTTTTCACCGGGGCGGAACAACCACCCGACATCGCGGTTGGGCATGACAACCGCGATGGAGGACGAGCTGTGAAGCCGAAGCGATCAGTCAACGACATCGACCAGATGGCGGCGGCGGAAACCGCCGCGTTCCTGCGAAGAGCTTCCATCACCTATCTCGAGTGTTGCGTCAGCCTGATGATGACGCATCTGCGACGGGAAGAAGTGGCAAGCATCCTGGAGCAGGAAGCCGATATGCTGCGCAGGCTCGACTGACCCAGCGGGCTTGGCTTTCAACAGACCAGAAGCCGGACAAGTCCGTCTTTGTAACGTTCAACTGCGCGCGTCGACCGCATCCGCTCTTCCTCGTCAGTCGACTGCCCTGCAATCGTCCAGAGGCCAAGCTGAAACGCGAGATAGCAGGGCTCCAAATAGTCGACCAAAGCTCTGTCGATCAATGTCGCCTGCTCGATGCAGCCCACGAGCTTCGAAAGCTCGGCGGCGGACAGGTCATGTTCGACCCTTGCCCCGGCGATGTCCCATTCTATGCCCTGGCAGCCGATAAGATCGTGCGATCGGCAATGATCGAACGCATCTGTCTTGAGCAGGCTCCCGTGCGGGCGGACCAGAAATTCCCACGCATGCAGCCGTCCGTCGATCTCGACCCGGCGCGTCGGACCCGGTGACGGCTGGCCGGCAAACCAGCTCTGCAAGGCGTGCGCGAACCTCTCCCCCAGCGCTTCCTCGCAGTTTTGCACCGACATGCCTGCGAGCTGGTCCAGCGACGCGCCTGTCTTGTCGGTCTGCAGCTTGGCGGCGCGCCAGCCGAGGTAACGCCCAAGCCAATCGATCAGCAGATCCCTTGCCGGCCCTTCCCGGTCCAGCCTGTCGGCATCGATCCAGCGCTCGACCAGAAAACCGTGGCAGAGTCCGGCAGGCTGAGCGCCAAAGCCAGCTTCGTGGAGTACCTTGGCCGTACCAAGCTTGCGCTGTCCTGTCTCGCCAAGGCCCGCGAACTTGATCAGCCAGCGTTCGCCGCCGGCCGAAGCGATGAATTTGCGCCGCTCGAATGCCGGGAATGCAGGCGGCCAGGCGTCTGCCGGCGCAGATAGATGTTCCCGCCACGCGCCGCCGGAGATTTCCTGAAGCTCAACATCGGCCTTGCCGAGCAGATGTCCTATCCAGTCCCGTAGCCCGGGGGCAACCGCGCCGTCAAAGACATCTTCGAAGTCCGCGACATGGCTTTGGCACTGCGACAAGGCAGCGACGGTCTCGGCATCAGCCTGCGCGCCCGGCCCGCCGCGATGGCTCGGGAAGAGATGAATGCGCTCCTGGTCGATGCCCTGCCGGCGCAGCCAGACAATGACGGCATAAAGGGAGCTGCCGGAGAGGCCCGGGCCTTCATCGACGATGGCAAATTCGGCTCGCGGTCTGTCGCGCCAAGAGCCCAGAAGTTCTGGCGCCGCGCTCATGTGCCGGCTAAACGGATGGCCGATCGGCCGCACGCTGATTGGCGGCGGCGCATGCAGGGCGGCGGCGACCATCGCCGCGAGGCCGAGCCCGATGCTGCGGATGCCGATGACGCAGGTGTTTGCGTCGAGACCGGACCGCAGCGCCGCAAGCAGATAGGTTTCCGGATAGAGGGCGTACAGCGCATAGCCTTCGGCCGGCCCGGTGGTTATTTTGCTGCCGCAGTCGATGGCGGCGAGCTTCGCCAGCAGCGACGCATCGAGCGATCCTTTTCGGGCAAATCCCTGCTGCCAGGACCGCAGCACTTCCCGCGACAGCTCGACGAGGATTTCAGAACCCAGCTTCTGCCTCGCCGAACTGCCGTCGGCACCTCTGGTGTCGAATTCCGCGTCGGCAAGGCCCTGGAAGAGTTCCGAGGCGGTAACGAAAAGATCGACCAGAGCAGCGTGACGTTCGATGCCGGCAGGCAGATCGCCAATCGCTTCAGCCTCGGCCAGGACAGCTTCCCTGAGCTGCTCTGCGCTATGCGTTCGCTTGTGGTCGCCGAAGACGATCATACGGCTCCTGCCTGCTGTCTGGTCGCCAACGCGAAGCGGCGCCTGTTTGATCCGCAATCGGGCTCGGCAATTTTTCGCGGCGCGAAGGAACATTCGCGGCCGCTCCCGGTTCGGCGCCGAGGAACTTACCTCCAACCAAAGAGGCCGTGGTTTCGTGACATCGAAGAAGGTTCGTATCGGCATCGTCGGCGTAGGCAATTGCGCATCATCGCTTGTGCAAGGTCTCTCCTACTATCGCCACGCCAACGGCAACGAGCCGATCCCCGGACTGATGCATGCCGATCTCGGCGGCTACCATGTTGACGATATCGAGGTGGTCTGCGCCTTCGATGTTGCGGAAAACAAGGTTGGGCGCGATGTGGCGGAAGCGATCTACACCGCGCCCAACAACACTTTCCGTTTCGCCGACGTTGCACCGACTGGGGTCCGCGTGGATCGCGGCCCGACGCTCGACGGCATCGGCAAATATCTCCGGGACCAGATTCCGGAGTCTGGCGAGCCGGTTGCCGACGTGATCGCTCGACTCCGGGAGAGCGGGGCCGAGATTCTGATATGCTATCTTCCGGTGGGCTCCGAAGCGGCCGCCCATTTCTACGCGGAATGCGCGCTCGATGCAGGCTGCGCCTTCGTCAATTGCATCCCTGTCTTCATCGCTTCGCGGCCGGAATGGCGCCAACGCTTCGAGGAGCGCGGCCTTCCCCTGGTCGGCGACGACATCAAGAGCCAGGTCGGCGCAACCATCGTGCACCGGCTGCTCGCCAATCTGTTCCGCGAGCGCGGCGTGCGCATCGATCGCACCTACCAGCTCAACTTCGGCGGCAACACCGACTTCCTCAACATGCTCGAGCGCGAGCGGCTGGAATCGAAGAAGATCTCGAAGACGCAGTCCGTCACCAGCCAGATCGACGTCCCGCTCGAGGCCGGGAACATCCATGTCGGACCCAGCGACCATGTCCCGTGGCTGACCGACCGCAAATGGGCCTATATCCGCGTCGAAGGCACCACCTTCGGCGGCGTGCCGCTCAATGCCGAACTCAAGCTGGAGGTTTGGGATTCGCCCAATTCGGCAGGCGTCGTCATCGACGCCGTCCGCTGCGCGAAGCTTGCCCTCGACCGCGGTATTGCCGGCGCGCTCACAGGCCCCAGCAGCTACTTCATGAAGTCGCCGCCGGAGCAGTTCACCGACGCAGAGGCGCGCCTGCGCACGCTCGCCTTCATCGCCGGCAATGACGAGCCGATGCTGGACGCCGCCGAATGACCACCACCTTCTTTCTCATCCGCCACGCGGCGCATGATCATGTCGGCTCGTACCTGGCCGGGCGGCTCGAGGGCGTTCGCCTGGGCGAAGCCGGCCAGGCGCAGGCGTTGCATCTGGCTCGCCGCATGGCACGCGAACCGCTCGCCGCGATCTTGAGCAGTCCGCGCGAGCGCACGCTGGAAACAGCGAAGCCGATCGCCATCGCTTGCGAGATTGAGAAGATCGCGATCTGCAAGGAACTCGACGAGATCGACTTCGGCGAATGGTCCGGCAAGACCTTCGAGGAACTCAACGGTGACGCAAGCTGGCGGCTTTGGAACGACCAGCGCCAGAGCGCCCGCACGCCGAGCGGCGAGACCATGCTGGACGTGCAGCACAGGATGATCGGCCTGATGGACGCGCTGCGCGAGAATGGACAGGGTCAGTGCATCGCGCTTGTCAGCCATGCCGATGTCATCAAGGCGGCTGTCTGCGCGATCCTCGGCCTCCCGCTCGGCGATTGCTTCCGCTTCGACATCGCGCCGGCCTCCATCACAACGGTCGTCCACGGCGACTGGGGGTCGAAGCTGGTCCGTTTGAATGAAATCGCCTGACGGGAGCGGCAACCGATGCGCATGGTCATTTTCGGCCTCACCGTCACATCCTCGTGGGGCAACGGACACGCCACGCTCTGGCGCGGACTGATCGGCGCTCTGGCGCCGCTTGGCTGGTCGATCAGCTTCTTCGAGCGCGATACGCCCTACTATGCCGGCGCCAGGGACATCGACCGGCTCAAGGGCGGGAATATCGTTCTCTACGCAGACTGGGAGGACATCCGCCAGGAGGCCGAGGCTGCGATACGGGAAGCCGACGTCGTCATCGTCACCTCCTATTGTCCCGATGCCGTCGAGGCCTCGCGGATCGCGAATGACAGCTGCCGCGGCCTGAAGGTCTTTTACGATCTCGATACACCGGTGACGCTGGCGAGCATCGAGCGAGGTGATTACCCGGCCTATTTCGAGCCGAAGGGGTTGCGCGATTTCGATCTGGTCCTGAGCTATACCGGAGGGCCGGCGATCGACACACTGAAGAGCATTCTTGGCGCCCGTCATGTCCTGCCGCTCTACGGCCATGTCGATCCTGACCGGCACCGGCCGGCGCAGCCAAGGCCCGAGTTCGCATGCGACCTGTCCTATCTCGGCACCTATGCCGCGGACCGGCAGGCGGCCGTGGAAAGGCTGCTCGTCGCTCCAGCGGCCCGACTGCCGAACCGCCGTTTCGTCATAGGCGGGGCGCAGTACCCGCAGGACTTCCCCTGGAGCAGCAACATCTATTTCGTCAGGCACCTGCCCCCCGCCGACCACCCGGCCTTCTTTTCCTCCTCGCGCCTGACGCTCAACGTCACCCGCGAAGCGATGGCGCGACAGGGCTGGTGCCCGTCAGGCCGTCTGTTCGAGGCGGCTGCGTGCGGCGCCGCGATCATCTCCGACGACTGGGCCGGCCTCGACAGTTTCTTCACGCCCGGCAGCGAGATTCTGTTGGCGCACAGCACCGGCGACGTCGTTGCCGCGCTTGGCCTGTCCGACAATGAGATCGCAACGCTCGGCCGCCGCGCCCGGGAGCGTGTCCTCGACGAGCATACCTCAGCGCATCGCGCCGCCGAACTCGACCGCATCCTGAACGACGCTTTTGCATCCACGTCGAGGGGCACAATGGAGGAAGCTGTCTGATGTTTGGCATCGTGCCTGCCGCCGGTCGTGGCAGCCGCATTCAGCCGCTGGGTTTCTCCAAGGAGCTGCTGCCGGTCGGCAGCCGCCTGGACGGCCAGACCGAACGCCCTTGCGCGGTGAGCGAATATCTGGTGCGGCGCATGGTGCGCAACGGCGTCGACCGCATCTGCTTCATCATCGGTTCCGGCAAGTCGGACATCCTCGAATATTACGCCGCCGGCTATGGCGACGCCGCGGCGATCTTCGTGGCGCAGCCGTCTCCGATCGGACTCTGCGACGCGATCTTCCGCGCCGCGCCGCTCGTGACGCCGGACGAAACGGTCCTGATCGGCCTGCCGGACACGATCTGGTTCCCTGAAGACGGCTTCTGCCGTCTGGCCGACGACCGGCTGTCCTTCCTGATGTTTCCGGTCGATCGCCCGGAACTGTTCGACGCCGTCGTCCTCGACGAGAACGGGCGGGTCGAGCAGATCCAGGTCAAGCAAGCTGACGCCGCGACAAACTGGGTCTGGGGCGCCTTCAAGATGCCGGGCCGTATCTTTCATCAACTGGCGGCCCTGTGGCGCCAGCGCGACGGCGTCGACGAGTATTTCGGCACGCTGGTCAACGCTTATCTCGCAGGCGGAGGCGAAGCTTACGGCGTCAAGGCGGGGACGGCCTATGTCGATGTCGGTACCTTCAACGGCTATCGCACGGCGCTCAGGCTGCTCGAAAGCAACGACGCCATCGATGACGGGACCCTGCCGACATTCGCATCGCAGGACTGTCCGGCAGTGCCAACCGTTCCAGGCGAAGGAGCTTAGCCATGCTGCATTCCAGCACGGAAATACGCCGCCGCATCGACGCATTGGGGCCGTGGTTCCACAATATGGAGCTCGCGGGCGTGGAGACTGCTCCCGATCATTTCCTCGGCAACTATCCGCTGATCAAATGGCGCAAATTCGCGGATGCCATTCCGACAGATCTTTCGGGCAAGTCGGTGCTCGATATCGGCTGCAATGCCGGCTTTTACTCGATCGAAATGAAGAAACGTGGCGCCGATCGCGTGCTGGGAATCGACTTCGACCAAGCCTATCTCGCCCAGGCGCGTTTCGCCGCCGAGATCGCCGACTGCGAGATCGAGTTCCGGGAACTGTCGGTCTACGACGTCGCCTCGCTCGGCGAGCGCTTCGACATCGTGCTGTTCATGGGCGTGCTTTACCACCTGCGCCACCCGTTGCTGGCGCTCGACCTGATCCGCGGCCATGTCGCGAGCGACCTGATGATCTTCCAGTCGATGCAGCGGGGCAGCAACGAAGTCCTGCCGCTTGAGCAGAACTACCATTTCTGGACACGCGACCTCTTCGATCAGCCCGAGTTTCCGAAGCTGCACTTCATCGAGCATCGCTATGCGGACGACCCGACCAACTGGTGGATTCCAAACCGCGCCTGCACCGAAGCGATGCTGCGCAGCGCCGGGTTCGAGATCCTGCTCCACCCGGAAGACGAGGTCTATTTCTGCCGCGCGTCCGGCGAACCGGCCGGCAGCGCCGCCGTCTATCCTTCGAAAGGAGAGACCCATGATTGAAGCCGCCATGATCTGGAACGAGCCCAACAACAAATCGCACTGGGACCCTGAGCTCGACCCCGACTGGAGCCGTTTTGCCACAATGGCGACCCTGGCGGCCGATGCCATCGGCCGGGAAAATCCTGCCATCACAAAGGTGCTGGGCGGCATTTCGCCGATCGATGCCGGGTTCATGACACGCATGAAGGAGTTCGGCGTGCTCGACCATGTCGACGCGGTCGCCGTGCATGGCTTCCCGCTCGACTGGAACCTCTGGCAAATCCACGAGTGGCCGCACAAGCTCGGAGAGATCGCGACGGTCGCCGACATTCCGGTTTGGGTCAGCGAGGTCGGTGTGTCGACCTTTGGCGCCGAGGAGGTGCAAGTCTGGGGCTTGCGCCGGACAGCGGAGCTTTTGCTCGGACTTGCGCCGCGCGTTCAGTGGTACAGCCTCTACGATCTGCCGCGCTCCTGGGAAGCGACGACGCGCCATCGGGAGGCGGAAGGTTCGTCCTATTACAGGCACTTCTACATGGGCCTGCTTCGCGAGGACGGCACGCCCAAGCCGGCGCTCGAGGAATTCGTGCGCCACACTCCGCAAATGGGCCTGGTGCAGTGGTTCCACTATGAGGATCACCGGTTGGACGACGCTGTTGCCTGGATGGAACGTCTGGGTGTCACCCACCTGCGCACCGGCCTGTCTTGGGCCGACAGTTTTCGGCCGAATGCGCTGGACTGGTTCGACCGCCAGATGGAAGCGCTGGCCGACTTCAACGTCACCGTCACCTTCTGCTTCACGCCGGAACATCGGGGCCTGCAGCCTCACCACACCAGCCCACCCCAGATCCCCGAGGAATTCGCCGAGTTCTGCGCGGAGATGATCCGCCGCTATGCTCCCGCGATCGGCGACGAGATGGCGCCGACGCAGCGCGTGTCGGCGGCTTGGTGAGGCCCCAGATCAACGATGACACTGACTGTCCTCAACGTCGCCTACCCTCTCGCGCCCGTCGGGCCGGATGCGGTCGGCGGGGCCGAGCAGGTGCTGTCGGCGCTGGATCGGGCGCTGGTTGAAAAAGGCCACCGTTCGGTTGTCGTCGCCTGCCACGGCTCAAGCACGGCCGGCGTCCTGGTGGAAACACCAGCCGAGGCGGGAGTGCTCGATGAGGCGGCGAAGGACCGAGCTCATCAGGCGCATCGCGATGCGATCGCGACCGCCCGGGCGCGCTGGCCGATCGACGTCGTTCACCTCCACGGGATCGATTTCGATGCCTATCTGCCTGACGACGGTCCCACCCTGGTGACATTGCACCTGCCACTCGGCTGGTACCCGCCCGAGGTGCTGGCGCCGTCACGCGAGGACTTGTGGCTGCATGCGGTCTCGCCGGCGCAGCACAGGACGGCGCCGGCAGGATCGAGACTTGCACGGCCTATCCCGAACGGCGTCGATGTCCATGCGCTGAACGAGCTTCGGTCGCGGCGCAATTTCGCGCTGGTGCTCAGCCGCATCTGTCCCGAAAAGGGCATCCATCTCGCGATAGAGGCAGCCAAGCGCGCTGGCATGCCTCTGGCGATCGCCGGTCAGGTCTATCCCTACGAAACCCATCTGCGCTATTTCGCCGACGAGGTCCGCCCTCGGCTCGATCGCCAGCGGCGTTTCCTCGGGCCACTCGGCTTCTGCGCCAAGCGGCGGCTGCTCAACACCGCACGCTGCCTGGTCATTCCCAGCCTTGCTCCCGAAACAAGCTCGCTTGTCGCGATGGAGGCGCTCGCCTGCGGCACACCGGTCGTCGCGTTCCCGAACGGCGCCCTTCCCGATGTCGTCCAGCACGGCAGGACCGGGTTCCTGGTCAATGACGTCGAGGAGACGGCGAAGGCCATTATCGCTTCCGGAGCCCTGGACCACGAGGCATGCCGTGCGGAGGCGCGTCGCCGCTTCTCGCTTGAGCGCATGACCGCATCCTACATGGATGCCTACGAAGCGCTGGCGAAGCTTGGCACCCGTCGCGCCTTGCTGGGAACCGGCTGATGGGCGGTCTGCGCACCGAGATCATTCGTGACGCGAGAGCATTCGAGGACCTGGAGCCGCATTGGTGGCGGCTCTGGCGGCGGAGCATCTCGGCCACGCCGTTCCAGTCTCCTGCCTGGCTCATTCCGTGGTGGCGGACATTCGCGCCCGGCGACCTTGCGGCCATTGCAGTGTGGAGTGGAGACGCCCTCGCCGGCCTGGCGCCGCTCTATGTCGAAAGGCATGATCGCGGTCAGCGCCTGCTGCCCATCGGCATTTCTCTAAGCGACTACCTCGACATCTTGTGCGTGCCGGAACTGGAAGCGAAGGCTGGCGCCGCCATTGCCGACGCGGTGCTCTCGCTCGAATGGTCGCAATGGATCCTGCCCGACCTCCCGGCCGATGCCGTGTCGCTGAGCCTTGAGCTGCCGAATGCGCAAGAGCGCCGGTCGATGGCGCAGGCCGCCTGTCCCGTGCTGCCGCTCGATGGCGATCGAACCCTGGCCTATTCTGTTCCGGCGAGACGAAGACGTCAGTTGCGCCGCGCCGAGCGAGCCGCCCGGCGAAGGGGAGCCGTTGTCGTCAGGCGCGGCGAGTCCGATCCGCAGATATTTCTCGACCGGCTGATCCGGCTGCATGGCGCGCGCTGGGCCGGTCATGGCGGGGGCGTGCTGTCCGACCTGGCGGTGGAATTTCATCGCAGGGCACTGCCGCGGCTTGCCGATAACGGCCTGGCGCGATGCCTGACGATCGAGATCGGCGATGCCGTCGTCGGTGCCTATTACGGATTTCATCACCGCGACAGGGCCTATGCCTATCTCGGCGGTTTCGATCCAGCCTATGCCGAGGAAAGCCCCGGCGCGATTCTGATCGGCCATGCCATCGCGGAAGCCGCCAACGAAGGCGCGCGCGAGTTCGATTTCCTGCGCGGCCGTGAAGGCTACAAATATGGCTGGGGCGCGAACGACCGCTGGACAGCGCAAAAGGTGTGGATGCGGAGCGCGCCGCCGTGACCCCCGCGAGGCAAACCGGTGCGATCGCCAGGCGCCTGATTGAGGATTACATGGCGGACGGCCTTTCGGTCGACAACGCGCTGGCCAAACTGGCCGTCTGTGTCGACAAGACGACCAGCGCGGCGCAACTGGCGGATGTCGCCCTGGACATGCGCCCGAGCCATGTGCCCCGGCGACGCTGGCTGGAAGGCATCGCCACGATGCTGCGTGACAAGGCCGACGCCTTCGACGCCGTCCGCAGGGTCGCTGCCTGCGTGTCGCATGACCGCGTCAACGGCGAAACGGCCGCCATCACCGTCGAGCGGCTGGCCGGCGGATTCGATCGGGCGGCCGCCATATCTCCGGCCGCCAGCGTGCAACTGTCGTCGCTGGGCGACGAGGACAGCCTCTCGGCCACAACCGGCGAGATTGCCTTGTGGCTGGAACGGCAAGGCATGCTCGGCACCCGCAACCGCATATTGGACATCGGCTGCGGCATCGGGCGCCTCGAACATGCGCTTGGCGCCATGGCGGGACGTATCGTCGGCATCGATATCTCGCCCCGGATGATCGCCCTCGCGCGCCGGCGATGCGCCGGCGTCGCCAATGTGGAATTCCGCCTGACCTCGGGCCTGGATCTCGGTGACTTTGCCGATCAAAGCTTCGACGGCGTGCTGGCTCTCGACAGTTTTCCGTACCTGGTGCTCGCCGGTGTCGCCGAGCGGCATTTCGGCGAGATCTCGCGCGTGCTGCGGCCAGAAGGGATGGCGGCAATCCTCAACTATTCGTATCGGGCGTCGCCAGACATCGATTCCCGCGATATCAACCGTCTTGCCCATGCGTTTGGCATGGACGTCTTGGTCGATGGCGAAATGCCTTTCGGCAGTTGGGACGGCACGGTCTTCCTTATCCGCGTTGCCGGCGGAACATAACGCGCGCGCGGCAGTTCGGTCGCCGAACAGTTTCACGCGGGCAGTCCAGGAGAAGAACAATGGCAACCAGCGGTAAGAAGCATATGGGCCGCGGCAGCCAGGGCAAGGGCTCCGGAACCGGAGCGAAGACGACACTCGCAAAGGACATGGTCGGCGAGAACGAGGTTCTGTCCAACCGGGACAAGAAGCAGCATACGGAGCAACGCGGCCTCGACGGCAACCGGATCAAATCCGATCAGTACCAGGATCACGCGGCGAACCGTCTGCCGAAGGAATGAGTGCATGCTCGCGGATCGCCTTTTGCCCCGAAATCCGAAGACTGCGATGCCGAAATCCCACAGCTTGCGTCGAGCGCCTTGCAAAGGCTGGTCGGGTATGCCTCAGTGAGATCTGAAGGGGCCTCTATTGTTAAGAGAATGCGATGTCTCGCCGGAGCCAGCGCGATCTATGCGCCCAGGCAATCCAGAGCCTGGACCAGGAGATCGCGTCCCTGTTGACCGCCATCGAGCGGGAGAAGGTCCCTGACCGGCAGACCAGGCTTGCACTCGAACTGCAGAACGCGCTGATCGAAAAGCGCAAAGGCGATATGACGGCCGAGCGCGGTTGACGACGTCGCGGCGAGGATGCGGCATTCCTCCGAGACCGGGCCGAAGGGCATTGGCAGTGCCTGCGGTCGTCGTGCCAGCAAGATCGGTGGAACATTAACATAAGTGAATCGTTGTAGCCGGTTAGGAGTCATCCCGATGGCGCAGGATGGCAGAACTCCGGAAGTGGACGAACTCATTCGGCGGCTGGTCGCAACGACGGGCATCACCGAAACGCAGGCGCTTGAACTTGTTTCCCTGCTCGGTCTGAATTGGGCCTCGCTGATGAGAGAGGCGAAAGTCCTGAAAGCAACTCAGCGCCGGTAGGCTGCTTTAGCGTCTTGCGCCTTCAGTATCCCAATGGTCGTCCGAAAATTGGCGTCGTCGCTCGATCAGCGCCTGCGGCGAGCTTTCCCCGAGGAACTCCAGAACACCGGCACGGGCACGATTGAGACGGCTTTTGACGGTGCCGACAGCGCAACCGCATATCTCAGCAGTTTCTTCGTAGCTTACGCCCAGCACGCCGATCAGCACCAGCACCTCACGCTGATGGGACGGCAGTTTCTGGATGGCTCGATGCACTTCCTTGCTTTGGACGGACCAATCCTGCGACGGCTCCGAGATCGGCCGGGTGGAGGCGCAGTCAAGCAGCCCGGGCGCCTCCCTGGCCGCTGCCTTGACACGCGTGTAATGCGTGTTGCGCATGATCGTGAAGAGCCAGGACTTCAGCCGCGTGCCCGGCTCGAACTTGTCCAGGTTGGCAAGCCCCTTGGTCAGTGTCTCCTGCACGAGATCGTCGGCGTCGTCGGGCACCCGACAGAACGTCCGCGCAAAAGCCCGCAAGGCAGGAATAAGATCGACGACGGAGACCTCACCGGCGTCAGGGTTGGACAAATTATGCTCTCTGGGTAACAATTTTCCGGGCCCAGCAAACAGGAGTGGATGAGATGCGGACTAGGGAGAATGCCTGAGAAAAAGGAACGTTCCTGTTTTCCGTCGCTCGGCCGAAAACTTTTGGCCAAGGGCTCCAGGGAGCAGCACCGCAATGGGGCGGTCACTCGACATGCGCGCCACACGGACGGCAATGACATCTTTCGACAGTTGAAAGGCAAAGCTGAGCGCCTTGTCCGCGCCTGTTCCACTGCTGGGTCACGACGAGAACGATAGGCGGTTGAATGTTGCCGAGATTGAGCTTTCCGGGCTCGCGCAGACCAGCCTCGAGATCTGGCCTATCGGCGAATGCGCCTTCAACGCGCCATAAGAACCGCCAGCCCCGGGTCCTCGATCATGGACTTGGTCACGCCGCCGAATATCCGCTCGCGCAGCCGGGAATGACCGTAAGCCCCCATGACCACGAGCTCGGCCCCGGTGTCGGTGGCATGCTGGCGAAGAATGTCGGCGACAGAATGGCCCGAACTCGGCAGGCGATCGACCGCGACCTTCGCGCCATGCCGGGAGAGATAGGCCGCCAGATCCGCTCCCGGCTCCGCTCCATGATGCCGTTCGTCTTCGATCGGATCGATCATGGCGACGCGGACCTCGTCGGCGGATGACAGGATATCGAGCGCCTCCCGCACGGCGCGCGAGGCTTCCAGGCTGGCGTCCCAGGCGACAAGGACGCGTTTCGGTTTCAACGTCGCGCGCGCTCCCTGAGGGACCAGCAGGATAGGCTTCCCGGACGAGAACAGGCTGCCCGCAAGGACCTTATCCTTAAGCAAGCCGCTTGCGAGCATCTCCGGTCCGACGATGGTCAGGTCGGCATAGCGGGCCCGCCGACCGATGATCTCATCCGTCCAGGACTGCTCCGGGTATTCGCTGCCGAGGTCGGCCGATACGGGGCCTTCCGACAGCATCCTGGATACCACCGAACTGCGCTTCTCCAGGGTTTCCATTTCGGCTTCGCGCTCCGCGAGCCAGGCCGGCGAGACCACTGCTGCGTATTCTCCGCCAGACGGAGGCGCCGCAATGACCACGACGAGCAGGGAAAGATGCGCGTCGATTTCCTCGCACAGACCGGCCGAGAGCCTCAGATCATCGTTTCCGTAATCGGGCCCGGTAACCGTGAGCAATGTCTTGAATGGCATGGGGGCCGCTCCTTGTTCGAAAACACGGAATGCAGCCTTAGCGAGTCGGTTGGAATCCTTCCTTGCGCTGAATCAAATGGCCCCCTCGCAAGATTGATCCCGGTCAACGTGCGTGCGCGTCGCATGGTTTAGCCTGACACCGATGGCTGGAGGCAGATCAATGAGATTCCGGACGACGATTGGTCTTTTCGCGCTGACGCTGAGCGCCGCGGCGGCGCAGCAGATGAGCAATGGACAGCAGGAATATCTGAATTCCTGCGCGGTCTGCCACGGCGTGGAAGGCAAGGGCGACGGGCCCTTGGCCGATGAGCTGCGCAAGCGCCCCGCCGATCTGACGACGCTGACGAAGCGCAATGGCGGGGAATTTCCCTACTGGCGGGTCTACGCCACGATCGACGGTCGCGGTCTCGTCCCGGCGCATGGTGAGCGCGACATGCCGGTGTGGGGCAATCAGTTCCTGCCTGACGACGTGAAGAAGTACGGTCCCTATGGCGGGGAGGCCGTAACCACGGAACGCATCCAAAACCTCACAGGTTATGTCCAGACGCTCCAACGCTAGGGAGGCTCATAGAGCTTCACTCGGCAAGGCCGAGGGATGACGCAACCAAGTCAAGGACGCACTTATGATCACCGAGAACCAGGATGTCGTGGTCGAGATGCTGAAGAACCCTGCCAGCCATGGCGAGGTTGGTCCGGTCGAGACGATCGAAACACATATTTCCCGGATCTTCCTCGTCGGGCGGCGCGCATTCAAGATGAAGCGGGCGGTCAAGCTGCCCTATGTCGACTTTTCGACGCCGGCGTTGCGGCTCGCCGCGTGCGAGAGGGAAGTGGAGCTGAACTCCATGACAGCGCCCGGCCTCTATCTCGATGTCCACCGCGTCGCGCGCGCGGGAGACCGGCTTGCCCTAGACGAGCCGGGAGAACTGGTCGACGCCGTCATCGAGATGGTCCGCTTCGACCAGTCCAAGCTCCTGGATCGCATGGCCGCGGCGGGGGAACTGACACCCGCGCTGATGACGGGCGTGGCCCGCATGATCGCGCACTATCACCGCGGCGCCGAAGTGATCCATGCCGGCAGCGGGTCGGCGAATATCGGCGGCGTTCTCGAAATCAATGCGGCCGGCTTTGCGACAAGCCACGTGTTCAACGGAAAGGAAATCGAAACGCTCAACGCAGCGTTTCGCGACGCCCTCGCCCGCCGTGCCGGCCTTCTCGACCGGCGAGAGGCGGCAGGCAAGGTCCGCCGCTGCCATGGCGACCTGCATCTGCGCAACATCTGCGTCTTCGATGGCGAGCCTCGCCTGTTCGATTGCATCGAGTTCAATGATCAGATCGCCACCGTCGATGTCCTCTACGATCTCGCATTCCTGCTGATGGATCTGTGGCATCGCGGTTTTCCGCAATTCGCCAATCTGGTGATGAACCGCTATCTCGACGATGCCGATGACGAGGACGGCTTCGTGCTCCTGCCTTTCCTCATGGCGGTGCGGGCGGCGGTGCGCGCTCACGTGACCGCGACGCAGGTCGAGGAAGGCAGCCAGGACTCCGCAAGGCTGGTTGCCGAAGCGCGGTCCTATTTCCAACTCGCGCAAACCCTGCTGGCCGAAACGCCGCCTCGGCTCGTCGCAATCGGCGGATTGAGCGGCTCGGGCAAGACGACGGTCGCCGAGGCCCTCGCCGCTCAGATCGGCGCGCCGCCCGGCGCCCGGATCGTCGAGAGCGACCGCATCCGCAAGGCCATGCATGGCGTGGCGGCCGAAACGAGGCTGCCGGCCAAGGCCTACCGGCCCGGCGTATCGGAACGCGTCTACCGCCAGATAGCCTGGCTCGCGGAGCTTATTCTTGCCGAAGGCGGCTGCGTCGTCGCCGACGCGGTCTTCGACAGGCCGGAGGATCGCGACAGGATCGAGCGCGCAGCGACCGGGACAAACGTTCCGTTTGCGGGATTTTGGCTGGCGGCAGATCCGTCGGTGCTTTGGCGTCGGGTCAGCGAGCGCAAGGGCAGCCCCTCCGATGCCACGATCGACATCCTTTCGCGGCAATTGCAGCGCGATGCCGGTCCGATGTCCTGGCGCAAGATCGAGGCCAACCGCAAGGTGACCGAAATCACGGCCGAGATGGTGGCCTCGGTCGAGGGCGCCGTTTCATCCGCGGCCGGCTTCAGGAAGACCGGATCATAAAGCCGTCACCCGTTTGGAGCAATTCCGGGAAAAGCGTCCGCGGTCTTCCGTCGGGAATTGCGTCAAAACAAGGAGATAGAGCCTTTCGCCGTGTTCGTGAAACAGTGAAACGCTCTAGCGGACTTCCAGCGTCGCCACCGACAGGCCGGGCTCGCTCGGGTGGTGCGCGATCGAGAAGCCGAACTCCAGGCACATTGTGAGCATCTTGCGATTTTCGTTGAGGATCGTGCCTTCGATGCGGCCGATGCGTTCGGCCTTCGCATAGTCGATGACCTGTTTCAGCAGATCCCATCCCAGGCCATGGCCTTGCAGGTCCGATTGCACGAGCAGCGCATATTCACCGCTCCTGTGATCCGGATCGCAGGAAAGCCGGCCGATTCCCGCCAGCGCTCCCGTGTCCTTTTCAAGAGCGACGAAGGCGATGTCGCGCTCGTAGTCGAGCTGTGTGAGCCGCTTCAGCATCTGGTCCGGGAAGTTCTTCCGCAGCGACAGGAAGCGCAGTCTGAGGTCGTCGGGAGAAATCTTCGCCAGGAACGCGGGATAAAGCGCCACGTCCGCCGGCATGATCGGCCGGATGTGAAAGGTCATGCCGTCCGACTGGAGATCGCGGCTCCATCCCGACGGATAGGGCCTTATGGCAAGCGCCGGGTTCGGCGCCGGCTCATCCACCCGTCGCGGGTCGATCTCGATACGCGCATCGAGCGCAACCACGCCTTCGGCATCGGCCAGCAGCGGGTTGATGTCGAGGGAGACGAGGCAGGGGAAGTCGACGATCATTTGCGACAGGCCGTTCAGCGCGGCGATGATCGCGCCTCGGTTGGCCGGCTTGCGATCGCGATAGCCGGCAAGCAGGCGGCCTATCCTGGTCGCGTCGATCGCGTCTCCGGCCAGCACGTCGTCAAGCGGCGGCAGGGCGATCGCGGTATCGTTCACGACCTCGACCGCCGTGCCGCCGGCGCCGAACAGAATGACCGGGCCGAACATCGGGTCGAGGTTCATGCCCAGTATGAGTTCCTGAGCATGCTTGCGCGCGACCATGGCTTGCACCGTGTAGCCGTCCGCCTTCACCTGCGGCGACCGCGTGCGCAGGCGCGTCTCGATCGACCGGGCGGCCTCCGCGGCCTTCTCCGCGGTCGCGATGTCGAGGACCACGCCGCCGACATCCGACTTGTGCGAGACCACCTTCGACAGCAATTTGACGACCACTGCTTCAGAGCTTTCGAGAAGCTCGCCGGCGGCCTGGGCCACTTCCACGACGGATCCGGCGACGATGGTTCGCGGCACGGGGATTCCGTAGGCTTCTATCGCCGCTTTTGCTTCCGGCTCCGTCAGCATGCGTCGCCCTTCGGCGGCCACCTTCCGTAAGATGGCGTGCGCCGATGCCTTGCCATCGGCCTGATCGCCACCCCGGCTCGGGGGAGTCCGCAGCAGCGCCCGCTGAGCGCGCGACCATTCGCCGAGATAGGACGCCGCGATCGCCGCGTCCTCCGGCGTCTCGAAGCTCGCGATGCCGGCTTCCGTCAGGACGCGCCGGCCTTGGCGCGCGGTATGCTCGCCAAGCCAGCACGCGAGAAGCGGTTTTCCGCCGATCTCGCCGTCGTCGCCAAGCTCGGCGACCTTCCTGGCCGCGTCCGGCGAGGAACCGAGCCCGGTGGGGCAATTCATGACCAGGATAACGTCCGTCCCCGGATCCGCCGCCAGGGCTTCGAGCGCCGCCCCGTAGCGCTCCGGCGCGGCGTCACCGACGATGTCGACCGGGTTCGCATGCGACCAGGTCGGCGGCAGCGCCCGGTCGAGCCGCTCGATCGTCGAGGGCGCAAGTTCGGCCAGCTCGCCTCCACGATCGACGATCTTGTCGACGGCAAGCACGCCGGCCCCGCCGCCATTGGTGACGATGCCGACCCGCGCCCGCTCGAGGGGAGCGTGACGGGCGACAGTCTCGGCGGCATCGAGCAGCTCGGCGAGATCATCGACACGCAGCACGCCTGCCCTGCGCAAGGCGGCGTCGACCACCCTGTCGGCGCCCGAAAGCGCTCCGGTATGCGTCGCGGCCGCCCTGGCCGCCTGCTCGTGCCGCCCGGGCTTGATCGCGATAACCGGCTTGAGGCGCGCCGCCGCCCGCGCGGCCGACATGAACTTGCGCGGATTGGGTATGGTTTCGAGATACATCACGATTGCTCGCGTGTGGAAATCGCCCGCCAGCATGTCGAGGCAGTCGCCGACATCGACGTCCGCCATGTCGCCGAGGGAAATGATCCGGGAAAAGCCGACATTGTTCTCGGCCGCCCAGTCGATCAGCGACGTGGCGATGGCGCCGGACTGCGAGATCAGCGCAATGTTCCCGGGCCGCGCCGCCATATGGGCGAAACCGGCGTTGAGCTTCGCCGGGGGAACCATCAGCCCGACGGTGTTCGGGCCAATGATGCGCATGAGCGAGGGCTTGGCCGAATCGAGCATCGCCTGGCGCAGACCATTGGCGTGATTGAGCCCCGCGGTGATGACGACGGCGGCGCGCGTCCCCTTCTCGCCCAGTTCCCGCACGATATCGGGCACAGTCTCGGGAGGGGTCACGATCACGGCCAGATCGGGAACCCCCGGCAGATCGGCGACCCTGCCGTAGCAGCGGTGGCCGACCACCTGCGCATGTTTGGGATTGACCGGCCAGATCTCCCCCTCGAAGCCGCCGCCGACGATGTTGTCGAAGACAACGCGGCCGACCGAGCCAACGCGCTCGGTCGCGCCGACGACAACGACGGATTTCGGTGAGACCGCGTATTCAAGATTTCGGATTGTCATCCTGGAGAACTCCTTGCCGCCACATTCACCGAAGGCGGCTAGCATTCATTGCGCTGGATCAAAGCGCCATCCGACCCCGGCGGCTAGCTACTGCCCTCAAGCTGTCGCTGCTGGCGAAGATCGCCATGGAAGGAGGATCCGATGAGCTATTACTTCAGCAAGAGCCTCGACATGCCGTTCGCGGCGGCGATCGAACACGTCACCAGAAAGCTTGCCGGCAAGGGCTTCGGCATCCTGACGAGGATCGATGTCCAGCACACGATGAAGGTCAAGCTGGGCGTCGACTTCAAGCCATATATGATCCTCGGTGCCTGCAATCCGCATTTCGCATGGCGCGCGCTGCAGGCCGAGGACAAGATCGGCGCGATGCTGCCCTGTAACGTGATCGCGACCGAGACCGCCCCCGGCAAGACCGAGGTGGCGGCGGTCGATCCGATGGTGGCGATGGGAGCGATCGACAACCCGCAACTTGCCGCGACGGCAAAGGATGTCCGGCTTTTGCTGCGGGAAATGATCGACGAGCTTTGACAGCCGTCATGAACGAATCCGTGCTGCGGCGCGCGCTGCTGATCATAGCCGTTCTCGGCCTGGCGCTCGGACTGGGCGTCTGGCGAAACGGTATCGACATCGCCTCGCCCGATACGATCTGGACAGCGGCAACGCTGCCCGTCGTGGCGGCGCTTGCCATCTCGATCCTGCGAGATTTCTGGATCGGCCGGGTCGGCGTCGACACGATCGCGCTGGTTTCGATGTCGGCGGCGCTGCTGCTTGGGCAGGCCTTGGCGGCGGTGGTCGTCGCCATCATGTATGCCGGTGGCACCGTGCTTGAAGATCTGGCACGCGGCCGGGCGGAGCGGAATCTCAGGGCTCTGACCGACAGGGCGCCGCGTGTGGCGCACCGGAAATCCGCACATGGCACCGAAACTGTCGCGATCGACCAGGTGGCGGTCGGCGACGAGCTTCTGGTGCGCGCCGGCGAATTGCTGCCCGTGGACGGCGTCCTGATCGACGCCTCGGCCCAGGTCGATGAGTCGACGGTCACCGGAGAGCCCCTGCCGGAGCGGCGCGGCGCCGGCGACGCATTGCGCAGCGGCACCGTCAATGTCGGCGAGGTCTTTGTCATGCGGGCCTCGGCTATCGCTGACAAAAGCACCTACGCCGCGATCGTGCGCATGGTCGCCGCCGCGCAAACCGCCAAGGCGCCGCTCATACGCATTGCCGACCGTTTTGCCCTGCTCTTGCTTCCGGCCACGCTGCTGATCGCCGCCATCGCCTGGTATCTTTCCGGTGATCCGATCCGCGCTCTCGCCGTCCTGGTGGTCGCGACGCCCTGCCCGCTGATCCTCGCGGCGCCCGTCGCATTCATCGGCGGTGTGTCGCGTGCCGCCCGCGCCGGCATCCTCATGAAGGGCAGCGCGGCGCTGGAGGCGCTTGCCCAGATACGCACCGCGATCTTCGACAAGACGGGGACCCTGACGCTCGGCGGCGCCGAGTTGATCGAGATCGACGTCGCTCCAGGCCAGGGAACCGATGAACCGCTGCGGCTGCTCGCCTCGCTTGAACAGGCTTCGCACCACGTTCTTGCGGATTCGATTGTCCGCATTGCCCGCCATGGGAACCTTTTGCTTTCCCAACCCTGTGATGTCCGCGAGCATCGGGGAGAAGGCCTTGAAGGTCAGGTGGATGGGATGTCGGTCGTGGCCGGATCGAGGCCGCTGGTTCTTGGAAACGGGCCATTGCCCAACTGGGCGGAGAGCGGAGAGAGCCGGTATCGCGACACGCAGGTGCTCAGGGTGTTTGTGGCCATCGATGGCCGGCTTGCCGCTGTTTTCACATTCGGAGACGCCATACGCGAGGATGCGCCCGGCACTGTCGAGGCTTTGCGTTCGGCAGGCGTCACCCGGATAGTCATGCTGACTGGCGATGACGGCGCGGCGGCCGAAAAGGTCTCCGCTTCGCTCGATCTTGATGCCGTCTTCGCCAACGCCACGCCGGCCGACAAGGTTGGGACAGTCGAGGCCGAAAAGGCTGCGGCGCCGACGATGATGGTCGGCGACGGCATCAACGATGCGCCTGCCCTTGCCGCGGCGACCGTAGGCATTGCCATGGGAGCCCGCGGCGGGACAGCTTCGTCCGAGGCGGCGGACGTGGTCGTGCTGACCGACAGGCTGGAACCTGTCGCGGAAGCATTGCGTATCGCCAGGCGCACGCGCGGGATCGCCCTGCAGAGCATCGTCGTCGGGCTGGGGCTCTCGGGCGCGGCGATGATCGCGGCCGCCATGGGGCATATAACGCCGGTGGCGGGAGCACTGCTGCAAGAGGGCATAGACGTCGCCGTCATCGTCAATGCGCTGCGGGCCCTTGGCGACGGGCGTCTCGGCCACGATCGAAATGGGAGAACGTCATGACGCAGGAGAATCTGGTGGTTTGCACCAAATGCGGCGTGGTCAACCGCCTGCCGCCGAACCGAAACAGCGCCGAAGCGCAATGCGGAAAATGCGGCGCCCGGCTGTTTTCCGGGGTCCCGCAGGACATCGACGCAGCGAACTTCGACCGTCAGATCGGGCGCGGCAGCCTGCCCGTCCTGGTCGACGTCTGGGCTCCGTGGTGCGGTCCCTGCAAGATGATGGCGCCGGCCTATGAGGCCGCCGCCAAGGCGCTGGAGCCTCGCATCCGGCTGGTCAAGCTGAATTCCGACAAGGAGCAGGCCATCGCGGCGAGGCTGGGCATTCGCGGTATCCCCACCGTGATCCTGTTTCACCGCCAGCGGGAAATCGCGCGCGTATCGGGGGCGATGAGTGCCGGCCAGATCGTCAATTGGGTTCGCGGTCATGTGCCGACAGGCACCAGTTGAGCCGCGAGCCGATGCCCGTTTGACCTTGATCAAGGTCACCTCCGATCGCCGCGATAGGAATGGCCTCGAAGGAGTCTGCCATGACCAGCTTGCACGACCTCACCCCGAAATTCAGGAACATCCGCCTGCTTCTCGCACGCGAAAAAGGTCATCCGGAAGGAGACCGCGAGGAAGGCTACGATGTGCTCGCACCGCTCACCAATGAGGGACGGCTGGACGCGGAGGAGTGGAAATCGCACAAGGGCTTCTGCCGCGTCCGCCGCTTCCGCACCGGCGAGGACGATCTTGTCGGCCGCCTGCGGCGCAAGCCGGGTGGCCAATGGTATTTCGATTACGCCGAAAGCGATCGTGACGACGAGGTCGGCTTTCATCTCGGCGAGGAGCGCTTCCTCACTGGCGAGTACGTCTCGATCAAGCGCAACGGGGCCATGCACACCTACCAGGTGGCCCGGGTCGAGCAGCCATAGCGCAGCTCGGCAAGCCGTCCGGGAGAAGAATGTCGCGCTGCGTGCCTGTTTTCATCGGCCATCCCGACCCGCCCCTGACCGACTCTGCCGGCCAGGGACGAACCGGCTAAAGCAGATGCCACGGCTAGGCGAACGCGCGGTCCAGGACCGTCAAGGCTTAAGGACGGCGGCGCCACTCAGCCTGCCCATGCGCAAATCATCCAGCGCCTGGTTCGCCCGCTCCAGCGGATAGACCTTTGTGTGCGTGCGCACCCGGGCGTCCCTCGCGATCGGAAAGAACTCCTCGGGGTCCCGGCGGGTCAGGTTGGCGACCGACACCAATTCCCGTTCTTCCCACAGAAGCCTGTAGGGCATCGATGGAATGTCGCTCATATGGATGCCGCCGCAGACCACCCGGCCGCCCTTGCGGACAGCCCGCAACGCGGCCGGCACCAGTTCGCCGACCGGCGCGAAAATGATCGCGGCGTCAAGTTCGACCGAAGGCAATTCATCGGACGCCCCTGCCCAGGCAACGCCCAATGAGCGCGCGAATTCCTGTGCCTGGATGTCGCCAGGCCGCGTGAAGGCAAAGATCTCACGTCCCTGCCAGATTGCGACCTGCGTGATGATATGCGCGGCGGCGCCGAAGCCAAAGATGCCCAGCCGGCGGCCATCGCCGGCCTTCTTGAGACAGCGCCAGCCGATCAGACCAGCGCACAGGAGCGGCGCCAGCGACACCGGATCCGCGGCGGCATCGAGCTCGAAGGCGAAATGCTCGTCGGCAACGACATGACTGGCGAAGCCGCCGTCGCGCGTGTAGCCGGTGAAGAGCGGCTGGTCGCAGAGGTTTTCGGCGCCGGCGTTGCAATAGGGACAATGTCCGCACGTGTGCCCCAGCCACGGAACGCCTACCCTCTGCCCAAGCCGGGCTCGCGATACGCCTTCACCGACAAGATCGACGATGCCGACGATTTCGTGGCCCGGCACGAGCGGCAGCTTTGGCGATGGCAAGTCACCGTCCACGACGTGCAGGTCGGTGCGACATACCGCGCATGCCACCACCTTGAGCCTGATCTCGCCCGCCCCCGGCAAGGGATCCGGACGGTCGACGAGATTCAGGAGCGTACCGGGCTTTTCCAGCACCATTGCCTTCATCACGCTTCCCCGTTTCTCGGAAGACAGACTGGAACGGACCGGCTTTCCCACGGCACGAAAGAATGAAACCGCGCTGGTCCGGCATCCTTTCCTATCGCGAGCGCCTTATCCTGTCCGGATACGGCCGGGCATGACCGTGCCTTGCTCGGACGTGCTTCCTGGCACGGAGCATCTCGAAATAAAGGCCTGCGCGGCAAGATAGGCAAGGCCGAGTATCCCGGTCCAGATTTCAATCATCTCGGAGTTCATGGTCGGTTTCCCCTGGTTGCTCCGGCCAAACAATGCCGAGTCAAGTCATGCCGGCCTTGATCGTGGTCAATCGCGGACCCAGTTGGCGGACGTGCCAGGCGGCCTGCTCGACATGTCTGGCTCGGCAGGGTGATCTGGGATCGCACTAAGTAGTTTCCCGTAGGGACATAACCGAATTTCGGCATGGCTGGATTTGGGCGATTGCTGTTGTCACAAATTCACTGGGACCACATCCATGTACGCTCAAGCCTCCGCCAAGATCGACCTGCCGTCCTATCTTCCCCATCAGAGCCCCGCGCCAGCCTTCGAAGGGCCGGCGACGCCGGTCAGCTTCTTCACGGCAGGCGCTGAAATCTATGCCCAGGGCGAAAAGGCCGGCGCGCTCTATCAAGTCGAATTCGGCGCGGTTCGCATCTACCGCCTGCTCGCCGACGGTCGCAGGCAGATCAGCGCATTCCACCTGGCGGGAGAGACCTTCGGTTTCGAGGCCGACGTCACCCATCACTTCTTCGCCGAGGCGATCAACGCGACTGGTGTCCGGGTCTTCCGCGCTCCGTCAGGCACGGACATGTCGCGTCAGCTCCTGCCTCTGGCGCTCAAAGGCCTGACTCGGGCGCAGGAACATCTCCTGGTGCTCGGCCGCCAGAACGCCATCGAGCGCGTCGCGGCGTTCCTCGTCGAAATGTCGGAGCGTCAGGGCGGGCTGCGGCAGGTGGAACTGCCTATGTCGCGCAACGACATCGGCGACTATCTCGGCCTCACCATCGAAACCGTGTCGCGGGTCTTCACCCGCCTGAAAGAGAAGGGCGTGATCCGCCTGCTCAGCCTGCGCAGCATCGAAATTCTGAAACGCGACACGCTGCTGGCAATGGGTGAATGAGGCCATTGCGCCAATCCCGCGCATCAATCCTGAAAAGGGGCTGAAAATGAAAACCATGCTTACGACCCACACCGGATTTCGCTTCGAGGTGCGTCGAGCGCGTCCCGACGATGAGCCGATCGTCGCCGAGTTCTTTACCCATGTGACACCGGAGGATCTGCGCTTCCGCTTCCTCGGAGCCGTGAAGGAAGTCTCGCATGAGCGGCTTGTGGCGATGACCCGATCCGACGATCCGCACGTCCATAATTTTCTCGCCTTCTCCACCGACGGAATGCTGATTGCGGTGGCGACCCTCGCCGCGGACCCGGCCGATCGGCATGGCGAAGTCGCCATCTGCATCCGCGAGGATCGCAAGCATCTCGGCGTCAGCTGGGAATTTCTCGGCTATGTCGCGCGTTATGCCGACGATCATGGGATAGAGACCATCGAATCGATCGAGAGCCGCGAAAACCGCGCAGCGATCGAACTCGAGCGCGAGATGGGCTTCATCGTCACGACGGATCCCGACGACCCGACGCTCGTCCTGGTTCAGCGGAAGCTCGGCGCCTCGTTGCCGGGCTGAGGCGAGTCGCATTTGTTTGATGATATCGCCCGGGAGCGCCGCGCGCTTCCGGGCGATATCATTTAGTCTTTGCCTTCGAAGCCTTCGAAGCCGAGCAACTCAGCGGCCACCGCACGTTCCTCGTCGGCGGGAATGACAAGCACGTCGACCAGGGAATCCGGGGCGCTGATCAGTTCTTCGCCATGCGCGTTCAACTCCTCGTCGAGCCCGACGCCCAGCCATCCCGCGGCTTCGCAGATGCTCTGCCGGATCGCGGGCGCATGCTCGCCGATGCCCGCCGTGAACACGATGGTGTCGAGCCCGCCAATCGCCGCGGCAAGCGATCCGATCTCGCGCCCGACACGATAGACGAAGAGATCGACGGCGCGCATCGCCGCCGGGTCTTTCGATGCAAGCAGCGTCTGCATGTTTCCCGAGATGCCGGATACCCCGAGCAGACCGGATCGCTGATAGAGCAGGTCGGCAAGTTCGTCCGACGACAGCTTCCGGTCCTGCAGAAGGTGCAGGAGGATGCCGGGATCGATCGCGCCGCAACGCGTGCTCATGACCAGGCCGTCAAGCGTCGAGAAGCCCATGGTGGTGGCGTGGCTTACGCCTGCCTTCATCGCGCACAGGCTCGCACCGCTGCCGAGATGGGCAACGATCGTCCGGCCGCCGGCGGCGGCGCCATAACGGTTGTTGAGCTCGCTGGCGATATGGCTGTAGGAGAGCCCATGGAAGCCGTAGGAGACGATGCCTTGCTCCGCCATCTCATGCGGCAGGCCATAAAGCCTTGCGTGCTCGGGCTGCGCCGCGTGGAAGGCCGTATCGAAGCAGCCGACCTGCATGGTGCCGGGCAGGAGGCGGCTGGCCAGGTCGACGAGCTCCAGGTTGATCGCCTGATGAATCGGGGCGAGCGGCTCCAGCCTGCGCAAGGCACCGAGCGTGCGCTCGTCGAGCAGCATTGCGCGGACAAACTCCCGGCCGCCATGCACGATGCGATGTCCGACCCGGCCCACCCGGCGCAGGAGGCCGCGGTCCGCAAGATAGGACGCAACGGCTTCGAACGCCGTGCCGATGGAGATCGGCTGTTCGCCAAGGCTCCTGTCGAATGACGGCGTCATTGCCGTGGGCGCGACGTGGAGCCGGGGCCGCTCGCCGATCGACGAGACGCTGCCGCGCACCAGCAGATGGAGCTCGTCGCGCCATTGGAAGACGGCGAACTTCAGGCTCGATGAGCCGCCATTGAGGACGAGAATTGCGTCGGTCATGGCCGGCCGGTCCCCGCCGCTTTTGCAAGCCCGATCCTCTCGGCCCGGCGCCTCGTCATCGATTACCGCTCCCACTTCCAGCCGAGTATCTCGGGCATGTCCTGCCCGTGCTTGCGGATATAGGCTGCGTGCTCGATCAGCTTGCCTTCCATGGCCTGCCTCAGCTGGATGTGCGCGCCGGCCGGCTCGGGAATGCGGTCGAGCACGCCGAGCACGAGATGATAGCGGTCGAGCCCGTTCAGCACGGTCATGTCGAACGGCGTCGTCGTCGTCCCTTCCTCATTGTAGCCGCGCACATGGATGTTGTCGTGATTGGTCCGCCGGTAGGTCAGGCGGTGGATCGTCCACGGATAGCCGTGATAGGCGAAGATGACAGGCTTGTCCCTGGTGAACAACGCGTCGAACTCATGGTCCGACAGCCCGTGCGGGTGATGTTCCTTCGGCTGCAGCGTCATCAGATCGACAATGTTCACCACACGGACCTTGAGGTCGGGAATGTGGCGCCTCAGGATCTGAACGGCGGCCAGGGTCTCGAGCGTCGGCACGTCGCCGGCGCAGGCCATCACCACATCCGGCTCGGCGCCGCCGTCGGTCGACGCCCATTCCCATATCCCAATGCCGGCGCCGCAGTGGACTTTCGCCTCGTCGATGGACAGCCACTGCCAGGAATTGGCCTTGCCGGCGACGATGACGTTGATGCGGTTCCATGTCTTAAGCACATGGTCGGTCACGCAAAGCAGGCTGTTGGCGTCCGCCGGCAGGTAGACGCGCACGACGTCCGCCTTCTTGTTCAGCGCCACGTCGATGAAGCCTGGATCCTGATGGCTGAAGCCATTGTGCTCCTGCTGCCAGACATGGCTGGACAACAGATAGTTCAGCGAAGCGATCGGCCGCCGCCAGGGGAGCTTGCGGCAGGCATCCAGCCATTTCGCATGCTGGTTGAACATGGAATCGACGATGTGCGTGAAGGCCTCGTAGCAGGAGAAGAAGCCGTGGCGCCCGGTGAGCAGGTAACCTTCCAGCCAACCCTGGCACGTATGCTCGGATAGAATTTCCAGAACCCTGCCTTCCCGCGCCAGGTGGACATCCTCGGGAACGATCTCTTCCATCCAGGCGCGCTCCGTCACCTCGAAGACGTCCTGCCACCGGTTCGAGGCCGTCTCGTCGGGGCCGACGATGCGGAAATTCCTGGCAGCCCGGTTCAACGTCATGACGTCGCGCAGGAAGCGGCCCATGACACGGGTCGACTCCGCCTTGACGCCGCCGGGCCGCTCGACCGGGACAGCGTGCTCATCCAGGCCAGGCAGTTCGAGAGACCGCCGCAGCAGGCCGCCATTGGCATTCGGATTGGCGCTCATGCGCCTGTCACCTTGCGGCGCGGTGGCGCGGATCGCGGCCAGGGGTGCGCCGGCGGCGTCGAAAAGCTCTTCGGGCCGGTAGCTTCTCATCCACGCCTCAAGCATCCTCAGATGCTCTGGGTTCTCGGCCAGGCCGGAAAGCGGGACCTGGTGGGCGCGCCAGAATCCCTCGGTCTTCAGCCCGTCGACCTCCTTCGGACCGGTCCAGCCCTTCGGGCTTCGTAGCACGATCATCGGCCATTTCGGCCGCGGCTGCGCGGTCTTCGCGCCGCCGCGGGCCGCATCCTGGATCGCCTTGATGCGGTCGAGCGCATCGTCGAGCACGACCGCCATCCGCTCATGCATCAACGCCGGATCGTCACCTTCGACGAACAGCGGCTCGTAACCATAGCCGACGAACAGCGCACGCAGCTCTTCCTCGGGGATACGGGCCAGAATGGTGGGATTGGCGATCTTGTAGCCGTTGAGGTGGAGGATCGGCAGCACCGCGCCGTCAAGCGCCGGGTTGAGGAACTTGTTGGAATGCCAGGAGGTGGCGAGCGGCCCGGTTTCCGCCTCGCCGTCGCCGACGACGCAGGCGACGACAAGGTCCGGGTTGTCGAAGGCCGCTCCATAAGCGTGCGAGAGGGCGTAGCCAAGCTCGCCGCCTTCATGGATCGAGCCGGGCACATCAGGCGCCGCATGGCTCGGGATGCCGCCAGGAAACGAGAACTGGCGGAAGAGCTTCTTCATTCCGGCCTCGCCCAGCGCAATGTCCGGATTGGTCTCGCTGTAGGTGCCCTCGAGATAGGTGTTGGCCACCATCGCCGGCCCGCCATGGCCGGGACCGCAGACATAGATGACATTGGCGTCGCGTTGCTTGATGGCACGATTGAGATGCGCATAGATGAAGCTGAGACCAGGCGAGGTCCCCCAGTGGCCGAGCAGCCTTGGCTTGACATGCTCCAGCCGAAGGGGTTCGCGAAGCAGCGGATTGTCGAGCAGATAGATCTGCCCGATGGTCAGGTAGTTGGCGGCACGCCAGTAGGCATCGATGTCTTGCAGTTCCTGCGCGGACAAACGATTGGCGCTGGGATGCTCGGTCATTTCCGACTCCTTCGCTGGGTTGAACCGATGCGGATGAAACACAACGCATCAACGCTGCCACCGGTTCATGACCGGTCCATGTCAGGACCGGGTGCGCCTTCGATCTATCCGGCAGGGGGCCGGCGGGCTTTGATCCATCGCAAAATGCCGAGGCAAGCCGGCCGCGGCTCCAAACAGCATCACAAAACTGCATCACGCGAGACAAGACAGCGGCTTCTTTGCTTCAGAGCAACTAACGCATTGAAAAGACCCGTCAGGATAGTTGTTCGCAAAATGCGGACAGACAAGATGAAACGCAAATTGAATGACGATGCGACGATGGATGGGATCATGCGCGAGGCGCCGGCGGCTGTTCGTGTCGTCCTCCAGCACGGAATGTTGTGCGTCGGCTGCCCGATCGCTTCCTTCCACACCGTTTCGGACGCGGCACGCGAGCATGACCTGGACGAGGATCAGCTTCGCTGCGACCTGGAGGCGGCCATCGACGCCGGCGGAGCGGGCTAGCCCTTTGCCGAGCGGCCTTCAGCGATGACGAGGAGGCGATGGGGTTCGACCACGACCACCCTTTGTCGCCCGCTCTTGACCAACCCCTGGTCTTCCCAGGCGGAAAGCAGCCGGCTGACCGTGTGAAGCGTGGTGCCTGTCATCTCGGCAACGTCTTGGCGTGAAATGGGGAAGTCGATCATGATGCCTGCCTCGGTCTTTTTCCCCGACTGCTTGATCAGCTTCAGCAAGGCATGCGCAACGCGCTGCTCCACCTGCTCGGTGGACATCTCGATGACGCGAGCATGAGCATCCTGCAGCCTTATTCCCACCGCCTTGTAGGCATTGGCGCTGAAGCTCGGGTAGCTCGCCGCGAATGTAGCCCAGAGCTGGCTCGGCCAGGCGAGCGCCACGCAATCGACCGCCGCAAGGGCATTCGCCGGATAGGTCGTCCGGCCCAGCGCGCTGGCGATCCCCATCAATTCGCCCGGGCTTATGTATCGCACGGTCACCTCATGACCATCCGGAGTCGATTTCACCACGCGCACATGGCCGTCGAGCAGAAGGAAGAACGAATGGGCCTCCTGCTCCTGCTCGAAAACCGGCTGATCCTTGGCGATGCGAATGGACCTTGCCTGTCCGATTATGCGATCCAGGTCCGCGGAGGCGATCCCCTCGAAGACAGGCAGTCCGGCAATCAGCGATCGATCAAGGCTTGCCAACTGCCTTCCTCCCCAACTTCAACGCTGCGATGCGTTCAGGCTCTGCCTGACTGTGTCACGGACGACCGCCCGTCGACAAGTGAAGCCTCCCCCTCGGTGTGGCAAGGCGATCACTCCCTTGTTTGCGCTGAGGCAAATTCCGGACCTCAGAGCCCAGATAAAAGCGGCCCAGCAGGCGTCTTGCCTGGTTTTCAATGGGGCATGTCATGGCAATTCCACGGACGCGGCCAAGCGCCTATCCGGCAATTCTCTCCTACGGGTTCCGGCCATTCTTCCTTCTGGGCTCGCTCCAGGCCGCCATTGCGATGCTGCTGTGGCTGCCCCTCTATTACGGCAGGCTGGTAACCTTCAGCACATTCCTGCCCGTGGACTGGCATATTCATGAGTTGCTTTTCGGCTACCTGCCGGCGGTCGTGACCGGCTTCCTGCTGACCGCAATTCCGAACTGGACCGGCCGGCTTCCCGTTCAGGACTTTCGCCTCCTTGCGCTGGTGTTGCTCTGGGTTGCCGGTCGGGCGGCCGTGTTCCTTTCCGCGGAAACCGGATGGCTGCTGAGCGCGGCCATAGACTGCTCTTTTCTTCTAGCGGTGGTTGCGGCCGCCACAACGGAGATCATCGCCGGACGGAACTGGCGGAACCTCAAGGTGCTGCTGCCAGTCGCGACCCTATTTGCGGCAAACGTCATATTTCATGTTGAAGCGCATTACCAAGGCATCTCCGACATGAGCCGCCGCCTGGGTCTTGGAGCGGTCGTCGTCCTCATCATGATCGTAGGCGGGCGAATAGTCCCCAGCTTCACCCGCAATTGGCTGGTGCGCGAGAACCCCGGCCGGATTCCGGCATCATTTGGCAAGTTCGACATCGGAACGATCGCGCTGTCCGCCGTCGGCCTCGCGGCCTGGACCTTCTTTCCCGCCAGTCTTGCAACCGGCGCGCTTCTGATCGCGGGAGCGGTCTTCAATAGTGTTCGGCTTGCCCGCTGGGCGGGCGATCGGACACTGGGCGATCCGTTGGTGCTGATCCTGCATATTGCCTTCGTCTTTGCGCCGCTAGGCCTGCTGCTTGCCGGACTGACCGTCCTCGCACCAGGTGTCGTTCCAGCGGCGGCGGGCATTCACGCATTTGCCGTTGGAGCGGTGGCCTGCATGACGCTGGCCGTGATGACCCGCGCCTCTCTCGGCTACACAGGCCGCGAACTGGCGGCAGGCGCCGGAACGCGTGCGATCTTCGTTGCGATCGTCATCGCTGCCATCCTGCGCATAGCTGCGGCCATGGCTCCCGGCGCTCCGATCCTCCTGCATGTCTCGGCGGCGCTATGGGTTACCGCTTTCGTCGGCTACGCCGTGTTCTTTGGCGGAATGCTCACGCGGCCACGCCGGCAAGCGCGTAACAACGCTGAATGAACGCTTGGGCCGACACTGACCATCATGTTCCGCGCCATCACTTTCGTCGCGGCATTTGAGCTAGCGCAAATCGCCACGTCCTCCGACGATCTAAAAGCGCGCGACGGTAGATGCCGTGGTGAAACAAGAAAGGAACTCTCCGATGAAACTGCCCCTCATTGCCGCGGCGGTCGCGTTGCTCTCGATGGCCGGCGCCGCGAATGCCGAAGAACATGTCGTCCAGATGCTGAACAAGGGTGAAAAGGGCGCGATGGTCTTCCAGCCCAACTTCGTCCGGGCGGCGCCCGGCGACACGATCAAGTTTGTGCCGACCGACAAGACCCACAATGCCGAGGTCATCAATGGAATGCTTCCGGACGGCGCCGAGCCCTTCAAGGGCAAGGCGAGCGAGGAGATCACGGTCACCCTCACCAAGGAAGGTGTCTATGGCGTGAAATGCGCTCCCCACTACGGCATGGGCATGGTGGCGCTGATCGTCGTCGGCAAGCCGGTCAACCTGGAGGCGGCAGAAGCCGTCAAACAGATCGGCAAGGCAAAGCCCGTCTTTGCCGAGCTGTTCGCCGAGGCGACCAAAGCCGCTTCGAACTGATCCGACAGCATGGGGGGCTGCCTCCGGCAATGGCGGGCCGGAGGCACGGGCCGGGCAGACCTTGGGAGAGGTCCTGCCCGGCCATCTTTTTGTCGGCCGCGTGTGCGCGGTGTGCCTATCTGGCCTTCCTGTAGAAGCAAACTCCTCAACAAAGAGCAACTGCACCTGTCACAGGTTTGCGCAAGCGCAAAGACGAGATTTTCGAAGTCGATATTCTGACGATATCGAAATGATTGAAATGAGGAGAGGTTATGATGCTTACGAGACGCGAAGCTTTGCTGGGTTCTGTTCTTACCGCCGCCGCTGTTGCCGCCATCGGCTCGACGCCGGCGATGGCGGCCGTGACGGATGTGGCAGAGCTGCCGCGCGAAAAGGTCACGCTTGTCGCGCCGCCTTTCGTGCACGCTCACGACCAGGTGGGCAAGGGCGGCCCCAAGATCGTCGAGTTCACCATGAAGATCGAAGAGAAGCCGATGGTCATCGACGCCGACGGCACTCAGCTCAACGCCATGACCTACAACGGTTCCATTCCGGGCCCGCTCATGGTCGTGCATGAGGGCGACTATCTCGAGCTGACCTTGATCAACCCCGACACCAACACGCTCGCCCACAATATCGACTTCCATGCGGCGACCGGCGGGCTCGGCGGCGGTGCGCTGACGCTGATCAACCCCGGCGAGCAGGTGACGCTGCGCTTCAAGGCGACCCGGTCCGGCACATTCGTCTATCATTGCGCACCTGGCGGGGCGATGATCCCCTGGCACGTGGTGTCGGGGATGAGCGGGGCGGTGATGGTCCTGCCGCGCGATGGCCTGAGGGACGAAAAGGGCAAGCCCGTACGCTACGACCGCATTTACTATATCGGCGAGAACGACTTCTACATCCCGCGCGACGAGCAGGGAAAGTTCAAGAAGTACGACTCGGCCGGCGACAACTACGACGACACCGTGAAAGTGATGCGCGGCCTTGTCCCGACGCATGTCGTTTTCAACGGCAAGGCTGGATCGCTGACCGGCGAAAACGCCATGAAGGCCAAGGTCGGAGAGACGGTGCTCATCGTCCACTCGCAGGCCAATCGCGACACCCGTCCGCACCTGATCGGCGGCCATGGCGACTTCGTCTGGGAACACGGAAAGTTCGGCAATCCCCCCGCCAAGGATCTCGAAACTTGGTTCATCCGGGGTGGATCGGCGGGCGCGGCGCTCTACGCGTTCCGGCAGCCGGGCGTCTACGCCTACGTCAATCACAATCTCATCGAGGCCGTAGAGCTCGGCGCGACTGCGCACTTCACGGTGGACGGAAAATGGGACGACGATCTGATGATGCAGGTCGAGGCTCCCAAGGCGATTGCCTCATAGAAGGTCGATCGACCTGCGACCCGCCGGCGATATCGGCGGGTCGCAGCCGCTAGCGGAGCTTGAGCATGTCCTTCGATCCTGTCTTCACATTGGGAACGATCGCGGCCGCCGCCCTCATCGCTCTCGGCGTCAGCAATGCGATCGACGGGGCGACGCCCTCGCGGGTTCCAGCTGCCGTGGCGAAGCTGGTCGCCCTGGCGCCCGGATCACTCGAAAATCCGCAGCCTGGTGAGTTCCTCCGGGACAATCATCCCGTACCCGCACCCGTGGCGAAGGAAACCATCGACACGCCACTGGAAATCATGAAGTTCCAGGTGACGGCGTCGGACTATGACCTTTGCGTTTCGGACGGCGCCTGCAAACCTGCCGACTCGCGTCTCGTCGGCAACGTTCCGGTGACGGGCGTCAGCTTCCTCGATGCCCAGGCTTACGCGAATTGGCTGTCGGCAAAAACGGGTGAAACCTGGCGGCTGCCCACCAACGTAGAGTGGGCCTATGCAGCTAGCGAGCGGTTTCGGCCCGACATCGAGGGGGGCGACGGCGACCCGGCGGATCCGGCGAGGCGATGGCTCACCCAATACCGCAACGAGGCGGCGCTCGGCCGTAAAGCGGATCCTGAACCGCGTCCTCTCGGGGCATTCGGAATCAACTCAAAGGGCGTTGCGGATATTGCCGGCAATGTCTGGGAATGGACATCGACCTGCTACGCCCATGTGACGATGACCAGCGATGGCGTTGCCAGTTCGCTCACCAATTGCGGCGTGCACGTTGTGGAGGGGTTCCACCGCACCTACATGTCGAACTTCATCCGCGACGGCAAAAGCGGCGGCTGCGCGGTCGGAACTCCGCCGGACAATCTCGGGTTTCGCCTGGTCCATGAACGCGGCGACTTCCTGCAGGCCGCGCTTCGCCGATTGGGCCTCACCTGACTGCCCCACAAAAAGGAACTTAGATGACTTCGAAGCCGGCCCTGCTTGACAGAGTGCGCCCCGTCGCCGAACAGCCCCTGGCCCGCCCCGGCGTGGACCGGGCCTCGATCGGGGTGCTGGTGCGCGAGTTCTATTCCAGGGTGAGAAAGGATGAGCGGCTCGGGCCTATCTTCGCCCGGGAAATCGCCGTTGACTGGGAGCCCCATCTGGAGAAGATGACGGACTTCTGGTGTTCCGTCATCTTGAAGAGCGGCGACTACCATGGCCGACCTGTGCCGGCCCATCTGAAGCTCAAGGACGTGACCGAAGCAGACTTCGGGATTTGGCTGGCTCTCTTCGGCGAGACGGCATCCCGCCTGTTCGCTCCCGAGATCGCGGCGGTGTTCGTCGAGCGAGCGGAAAGGATAGCGACGAGCCTCAGGCTCGCCATGTTCTTCCACCTCGGCCCTGCCGCCAGAGACGTTTCGGGAAAAGTGTGAGCGGTCAGGTTCGCACCCCTCGCCATAGCTGTTCGTTCGCAATTTTCTAAAACGCGGGGATGGAGCGGTTTCGCCGTTTCCTTGCTCCAAGTGACCGGCAAGCAGGGAGCAATCCACCGAGCTGACATCCGGTTTGATTCCGCACATGGACTGTGATGGACTGTAGCTGTTCAAGCCCCTGATTTCCGCGATGATCCTCAATCTTTTCGTCGGCACGATCGTCATCAGCCTGACGGTCCTGATCCACACTTTCGGCCTTATCGCGATCACTTACGTGATGTCCCGACTCGTTGCGCTGTTCCGGATGCACGGGAGGCGCAGCCGGGTCATCGCCATGATCACGGTCGTGATGGGGCTTTTCGCTGTCATGACGGCGGAAGTCTGGCTATGGGCCGGGATCTACCGGCTGCTCGGAATCTTCAGCGATTTCGAGACGGCGCTTTACTTTTCGACCATCACCTTTTCGACGGTCGGATATGGCGATGTCGTGCCGGCTCATGGCTGGCGCGTGCTGGCGGCCCTGGAAGGCATCAACGGCTTTCTGCTGATCGGCTGGTCGACAGCCTATCTGATCGCGGCCGGGACCCGTGTCGGGCCGTTCAGGGTGGGCGAGCATTTCTGACCCCCCACCTGAAGCCTATTCAAACTGAAGCCTATTCAAACCGCCACCGAATGCCTGCCGGTTCCGTTGCTGAGGTATTTGTCGAATTTCGCCGCCACCGTGCGGACAAGCGGACGGCTTGCCGCCGGCACGACGAAGTTCTCGCCTTCCAGCCGAAGAAGCTGGCCCGCCCCGCCGATGGCCAGTCGGCTCGCTTCGCAAAGCAGCCTTTGGCCGACATTTCCAAAGCGGTCGACAAGCTCCACCGCCGAGAAGGCGAAGTTGCACATCAGGCGCTCGATGACCCAGCCACGCGCCTCATCTTCGACGCTGAATTCTATGCCGCGCGTTATCGCCAGCTCTCCCGAATCCACGGCTTTCTGGTATTCACCCGTCGCAACGATGTTTTGTGCATGGCCCTGGCGATACCGGCTGATCGACGAGGGGCCGAGACCGATCAGGGTTTCGCACTGGTCCTCGGTGTAGCCCTGGAAATTGCGGCGGATCTTGCCGGCGCGGGCGGCAACCGCCAGCGTGTCCCCGGGCTTCGCGAAATGGTCCAATCCCAATGCCTCGTAGCCGGCATCGACAATCAGCTGCGCGGCAAGCTGTGACTGCGCCAGGCGCGCGACGGAATCGGGCAGCCAGGCTTCATCGATCATCGTCTGATGCTTCTTGAACCACGGCACATGCGCGTAGCCGAACAGGGCAAGCCTGTCCGGCGCCAAGGTCAGCGCCTGGGCAACGGTCGCCGCGACGCTCTTGCCGGTCTGATGCGGCAGGCCGTAAAGCAGGTCGAGGTTGACGGACGTGACGCCCCGCGCCCGCACCGCATCGACAATGCTCTTGGTCAGCGCGAAACTCTGCTCGCGATTGATCGCCTTCTGCACCTTGGGATCGAAATCCTGGACACCCAGGCTCGCCCTTGTCATGCCGATCGCGGCAAACGCGTCCAGCCGACCCTCGTCCATGTCATTGGGGTCGATCTCGACGCTGAGGCTGGCATCGCCGAGGAAGTCGAATTGATCCCGCAACGCCTTTCCGAGCATGAGGATGTCGTCGGGCTTCAGCATTGTCGGGGAGCCGCCACCGAAATGAACGGCGCGGACCCTGCCGCGGCCGCTGACGAGGCCGACCGTTTCGATCTCCTTGTGGAGGGAGCGAAGGAAAGTGGCCACGGGCGCATAGTGACGTGTCTGCTTGGTATGGCAGGCACAGAACCAGCACAGCCGATCGCAATAGGGAATATGGAGATACAGCGATATCTCGTCATCGCCTTCGAGCGCGTCAATCCACCCGCGAACCGTGACCGCGTCAACGCCCGGATGAAAATGCGGCGCCGTCGGATAGCTCGTGTAACGCGGCACGTTGTCGCCAGGGCTCACGGTCGGAGCTGGGCGCGGCGGATCGATGGGAGCGGCGGGCGGGGTCATGACGGTCAAACTGCCCGAACGACGCCGGCAAAACCTTGATCTCGATCAAGGCGACTCAGGTCAAAACCCGGGCAGATTGCCGCTCCTATTTGACCACGGGCGTCGCAATGACCGCCAGACAGGATGTTCAGCAAGCAGACGTCCCCGCAATTTGCAAATCCTGCGAAGCGCGGCAGGATGGATTATGCGGCGCCTTCAACGCCCGCCAACTCGCCGAGTTGGCCAAAGCCTCCTCCAGGCATGAGGTTCCGGCAGGCACGGAACTGCCCGACGACGGAACCTACTCCAATCTTCTGTCCGGCGTGGTCAAGCTCACGAGAAATCTCTCGGATGGTCGTCAGCAGATTGTCGGGTTCCATTTCGCGCCCGATTTCCTGGGCAGGCCGTTCGAGGCAAAGAAGCCGATCAGGGCCGAAGCCTTGACGAATGTGGCGCTCTGCTCGTTTCCAAAGGCAATCATCGATCGGATGGCAAACGAGATGCCGGAGCTTGGACGTCTGCTGCTGAAGCATACGCTGAACGAGCTCGACGAAGCACGCGACTGGATGGCGGCGCTGGGGCGCAAGACCGCGTCCGAGAAGGTCGCAAGCTTCCTCCTCATGGTCGCCAGAAACACCAATCCCGCGCACCATCCGGCGAGCCCGATAAGCTTCGACCTGCCGCTGACACGCACCGATATCGCCGATTTTCTCGGGTTGACCATCGAGACGGTCAGCCGGGAACTGTCCAGGTTGCGGTCCGACGGCACGATCCGGATCGTCAACAAGCGGCAGATCAGCCTCGCAAGCATGGCTCAGCTCGAGGAACGCTGCGGCGACTGACCGGCGACGATCCTCCTGCGAGCCTTCGCTTGCTTGACCTCACCATGACCCCAAGGTTCGGCCTTGCAGGTCGTTTCGCTGGCGTCCCTGCCTGAAGCGGGATCAGTTTCCGACGCCCTCCAAATAAAAGCAGTGCGCGTTTGACCTGGATCAAGGCCGGGGGGCCGGGAAATCTCGAAAAGGTGCCTCGGGCGGGTATTTCCGCCGGAACTTTCGAGACGAGATCGGGGACTTGCGATGAAATTTGGCACGGAGATCGTCCTTCTAAGCCTGTTCGCCTTTGGCGCCCTCGTAGCCGCCGGCTTCGGGGTGGATGAACCTTTTCGCCAGCACATGTGGGTTTTGTTCTTGGCCGTGGCTGGATTCACCGCGGTCCTGCTGCGCACTACGGATTTCAAGCCCGCGGCGCCGATCGACCCATCCGCCTACATGGATGGTCCGATCCGCTACGGCGCCATTGCGACGGTGTTCTGGGGCGTCGTCGGCATGCTGGTCGGCTTGATCATCGCGCTGGAGCTTGCATACCCTCAGCTTAACATCGGGCCCTGGTTCAATTTCGGCCGGCTGCGGCCGCTTCATACCTCCGGTGTGATCTTCGCCTTTGGCGGCAACGCCCTTCTGTGCACATCCATGTATGTCGTGCAGCGCACGTCCCGCGCGAGGCTGTTCGGCGGCAATCTCGCCTGGTTCGTCTTCTGGGGCTATCAGCTGTTCATCCTCATGGCCGCGACCGGCTATCTGCTGGGCATCACCGAAGGCCGCGAATATGCCGAGCCGGAATGGTATGTCGACCTCTGGCTGACGATCGTCTGGGTCGCGTATCTGATCCTTTTCCTCGGCACCATTCTGAAGCGCAAGGAACCGCATATCTACGTCGCCAACTGGTTCTACCTGTCCTTCATCGTCACCATCGCGATGCTGCATGTCGTCAACAACCTGACGATGCCGGTCTCGTTCCTCGGCTCGAAGAGCTACTCGGCATTCTCGGGTGTTCAGGACGCGCTGACGCAGTGGTGGTACGGCCATAATGCGGTCGGTTTCTTCCTGACGGCGGGCTTCCTCGGCATGATGTACTACTTCGTGCCCAAGCAGGTGAACCGCCCGGTCTATTCCTACCGGCTGTCGATCATCCACTTCTGGGCGCTGATCTTCCTCTATATCTGGGCAGGACCGCACCACCTCCATTACACCGCCCTGCCCGACTGGGCGCAGACGCTCGGCATGGTGTTCTCGATCATGCTGTGGATGCCGTCCTGGGGCGGCATGATCAACGGCCTCATGACCCTCTCCGGCGCCTGGGACAAGATCCGCACCGACCCGATCGTCCGCATGATGGTGGCGGCCATCGCCTTCTACGGCATGTCGACCTTCGAAGGGCCGATGATGTCGATCAAGACGGTCAACTCGCTGTCGCACTACACGGACTGGACAATCGGCCACGTCCATTCGGGCGCGCTCGGCTGGGTCGGCCTGATCAGCTTCGGCGCGATCTACTACATGGTGCCCAAGCTCTGGAACCGCGAGCGGCTCTATTCGATGCGCCTCGTCACCTGGCACTTCTGGCTGGCGACGCTCGGCATCGTTGTCTACGCGGCGGTGATGTGGGTCTCGGGCATCATGCAGGGGCTCATGTGGCGCGAATACGACGAGCAGGGTTTCCTCGTCTATTCCTTCGCCGAGACGGTCGCCGCGATGCATCCCTACTACATCATGCGCGCCGCGGGCGGCGCCATGTACCTGGCCGGCATGCTGATCATGGCCTGGAACATCACCATGACCATCCGTGGCTACCAGCGCAAAGAGCAGCCTTTGCCGGGTTCCGCCCCCGCCCTCCAGCCTGCCGAATAAGGAGCCAGACATGGGCCTGATAGACAAACACGCGCTGATCGAGAAGAACGCGACGCTTCTTCTCGTCGGATCCCTGCTGGTCGTGACCGTTGGCGGCATCGTCGAGATCGCGCCGCTCTTCTATCTCGACAACACGATCGAGAAGGTCGAGGGCATGCGGCCCTACACCCCGCTGGAGCTTGCCGGACGCAACATCTATGTACGCGAGGGATGCTATCTCTGCCACAGCCAGATGATCCGGCCGTTCCGCGACGAGGTGGAACGCTACGGCCATTACAGCCTGGCGGCCGAGTCGATGTACGACCACCCCTTCCAGTGGGGATCCAAGCGAACCGGACCGGATCTTGCTCGCGTCGGCGATCGCTACTCCAACAGCTGGCAAGTTCAGCATCTTGCCGACCCGCGCTCCGTGGTGCCGGAATCGGTCATGCCGAACTACGCCTTCTTGAAAGACACGCCGATCGAGGTGAAGGATTTCTCGACGCATCTGGTTGCGAACAGGCGCGTCGGGGTGCCCTACTCCGACGACATGGTCGCCAACGCAAACGCCGACCTGACGGCGCAGGCCGATCCCAATGCCGACACGACCGGCCTGGAGAAACGCTACCCCAAGGCCAAGATCGGCGACTTCGACGGCAACCCGCAACAGGTCACCGAGATGGATGCTCTCGTAGCCTATCTCCAGATGCTCGGCACCCTGGTCGATTTCAAGAACTACGACGAAGCAGCCGGCTACCGCTGAGGAGGGCAACCGATGGAATACAACTTGATGCGGGAGTTCGCCGACAGTTGGGGCCTGCTTGCCATGGCTTTGTTCTTTGTCGGCTGCATTGTCTTCGCGCTGCGTCCGGGTGGCAGAAAGCATGCCGACGACGCCGCTAAAATTCCTCTCCAGGACGATTGATCATGAGCAACGAGCATATCGACGAAATCTCGGGCATCACGACGACCGGCCATGAATGGGACGGTATCAAGGAGCTCAACAATCCTCTGCCGCGCTGGTGGGTGATCACCTTCTACATCACCGTGGCCTGGGCGCTCGCTTACACGATTGCCTATCCCGCCTGGCCGATGCTGAGTTCCGCCACCAGGGGCGTCCTGGGCTTCTCCAGCCGCAATGCCGTCAAGAACGAGATGGCCGCGGCTGACGCCGCCAAGGCCAAATACGTCACGGCAATACAGTCCAAGACCGTTTCGGAAATCGCCGCTGACGACACGTTGCGCGAGTTCGCCGTCGCCGCCGGCGGCGCGGCGTTCAAGGTGAATTGCGTGCAGTGCCACGGCTCCGGCGCGCAAGGATCGACAGGGTTTCCGAACCTCAACGATGACGATTGGCTCTGGGGCGGCAAGGCGGAGGAGATCCAGCAGACGATCACGCACGGCATCCGCTTCGCAGCGGACCCCGACACCCGTCAGTCCGAGATGACCGCCTTTGCCGACGTGCTCAAGCCGGAACAGATCGCCCAGGTCAGCGCCTATGTGGCGAGCCTTTCCGGACCGGTACAGGACAAGAGTCTGATCGAGCCCGGCGCCAAGGTTTTCGCGGACAATTGCGCCGCCTGCCATGGCGAGAACGCTAAGGGCAACCGCGACCTCGGAGCACCTGATCTGACGGATGCCATCTGGCTCCACGGTTCCGGCGAGGCCGCGATTGCTGCCCAGGTGCGAGCCCCGAAGAACGGGGTGATGCCTGCCTGGGTCGGCCGTCTCGGCGAGACGACGGTCAAGGAGCTGGCTGTCTATGTCCATTCGCTTGGCGGCGGAGAATAGGAGCGGGGCCTATTCTCGGCCCTCAGCCGTTCAAGCGACGAGGCCCGGCCGTGCCGGGCCTCGACTTGCTTTTTGATGGCTCAATTTGACCTGCATCAACGCGACGCGCCCGCGCGATTGCGAGATTGCCGGAAAGAAGGCGGCATCATTTCGCCGTGATTGGAGATCGTCGTGCTGGATCAGTCGCAGGTAGAACGGCTCGAGGCCGAAGCGGTCAACTCCGCGAAGACGCGACAGCCGCTCTACGCCGCGCGCAAGAAAATCTTTCCGAAGCGCGCCTCCGGTCGTTTCCGCCAGTTCAAATGGCTGGTGATGGCGATCACGCTCGGCATCTATTACCTGACCCCCTGGCTGCGCTGGGATCGGGGGCCTTTCGCTCCCGACCAGGCCGTTCTCATCGACCTGGCGAACCGCCGTTTCTACTTCTTCTTCATCGAAATCTGGCCGCAGGAATTCTACTACGTCGCCGGCCTTCTGATGATGGCGGGCGTCGGTCTTTTCCTGATCACATCGACGGTCGGGCGAGCCTGGTGCGGCTATACCTGCCCCCAGACAGTCTGGGTCGACCTGTTCCTTGTCGTCGAACGCGCAATTGAGGGCGATCGCAATGCCCGCATGAAGCTGGACGCCGCTCCCTGGAGCGCCCGCAAGCTTTTCCTGCGCGTCTCCAAGCACGCCATCTGGCTTGTCATCGCTGTGGCCACGGGCGGGGCCTGGATCTTCTACTTCGCCGATGCGCCGAAGCTGCTCGGCGAAGTCGTCACCGGCACGGCGGCGCCCATCGCCTATGCCACGATCGCGGTGCTCACCGGCACCACCTATGTGCTCGGCGGGCTGATGCGCGAGCAGGTCTGCACCTATATGTGCCCGTGGCCGCGCATCCAGGCCGCCATGCTCGACGAAAACTCGCTGACGGTGACGTATAACGACTGGCGCGGCGAGCCGCGCTCGCGCCACGCCAAGAAGGCCTCGGCCGCCGGGCAATCGGTCGGCGACTGCGTCGACTGCAACGCCTGTGTCGCCGTCTGCCCCATGGGAATCGACATCCGCGACGGCCAGCAGCTGGAATGCATCACGTGCGCCCTTTGCATCGACGCCTGCGACAGCGTCATGGACAAGCTCGGCCGGGAACGCGGGCTGATCTCCTACGAGACGCTGGCTGACTACAACGCCAACATGGCGTTGGCCACATCCGGAGGCACCGGCCCGGTCAATCCGGCGCTGGTGAGGACGCCGAGCGGCAGCTTCGCCGACGGCCTGGCACATTTCCACCTGGGCAAGATCTTCCGGTTGCGCACCTACATCTATCTCGGCGTGTGGTCGGCGATCGGCCTGGTGCTCGTCTGTTCGCTGCTGACGCGCGAACGGCTGGAGCTCAACGTCCTGCATGATCGCAATCCGCAGTTCGTGACGCTCTCGGACGGCTCGATCCGCAACGGCTATACGGTCAAGCTGCTCAACATGATACCCGAGCCGAGGACGGTCGAGATCACGCTGCACGGCCTCGACGGCGGTGAGATGAGCATCGTGGGCATCGACCAGCCCGCGAGCCGCTCCTTCTCCATCCCGGTCGAGCCCGACCGGCTGAAGACGCTGAAGGTCTTCGTCCGGCAACCGGCCGATCAGATCAGGAAGCCGGCGCAGAGTTTCGAATTCCGCATCGACGACACGGCAAGTTCCGAAACCGCCGAATACACTGCAACTTTCAATGCCCCGGAGAACAGCAGATGAGCGCCGAAATGCCGAAGCCGCGCGAGTTCACCGGCAAGCATATGTTGGTCTCCATTCTGGCGTTCTTCGCGGTGGTGATCGGGGTCAATGTCACCATGGCCACGCTTGCCCAGAAGAGCTGGACCGGCCTCGTCGTCGAGAACACCTATGTCGCAAGCCAGCAGTTCAACGAAGAAGCCAGGAAAGGCAGGGCGCAGGCGGCGCTGGGCTGGACAGGCAAGCTGAGCGTCGCTTCCGGCGAGGTCCGTTACAGCCTTGTCGACAGCCAGGGCAAGCCGGTGCCGCTGCGCGGCGTCAAGGTGCTGTTCCGCCACCCGGCCTACGAGGCCGAGGACGAAGCCCTGACACTTGCCGCGGTGGCCGGCACTGCCGGGAACGCGGACGCATTTGCTGTCCGGCACACGCCCAGGAACGGCGTCTGGATCGTGGAGATCGATGCGGATGCCGGGCTGGCGTCGCCGTTCCGCGATGTCCGCCGTGTCATGATCTCGAATGGAGCCCTGCAATGAGCTGCTGCGCGCCTGGAGCTGAAATGGCGTTGGAGGTCGCTGCCGCGACATCCGCATCGCCGTCGAGCGAGGAGATCAAGTTGGCCAGCCGCTCCCTGGGCGGCGACATCCACCAGACCGACCTGTCGGTGCCGACGGTTCACTGCGGAGCTTGCATTCAGACGATCGAGGCGGCGCTCGGCTCGGTCGAGAATGTCGTGTCCGCTCGCGTCAACCTGTCGACGAAGCGTGTGTCGATCCGCTGGCGCGGCGACATCGTCCCGCCATTCTTCGCCGTGCTCGGCCGGCTCGGCTATCAGGCGCACCTGTTCGACCCGGAAATTCACGAGAAGGACAGGACGCTCTCGGAGCTGATCCGCGCTGTCGCCGTGGCGGGCTTCGCGGCCGGCAATATCATGCTGCTCTCGGTATCGGTCTGGTCCGGCGCGGAAGGCCCGACTCGCGATCTGTTCCATTGGCTGTCCGCGCTGATCGCCATCCCGGCGCTCGCCTTCGCCGGCGGGATCTACTTTCGCTCGGCTGCGAACGCGCTGCGCCATGGCCGCATGAACATGGACGTGCCGATCGCGGTGGGCGTTTCCCTCGCCTACACGATGAGCCTCTACGAGACCATCAATCACGGCGAGCACGCCTATTTCGACGCCTCGGTGTCGCTGCTCTTCTTCCTGCTGATCGGGCGCACGCTGGATCACGTGATGCGCGAGCGGGCGCGAACCGCGGTCAATGGCCTATCGCGGCTTGCCGCGCGAGGGGCAGTGGTCCTGCGGGACGACGGAATACGCGAATACGTGCCCGTCGCCGAACTCGCTCGGGGAATGCGCCTGCTCATTGCGGCCGGCGAGCGGATCCCGGTCGACGGCGATATCGTCAGCGGGAATTCCGACCTCGATTGCTCGATCGTCTCCGGCGAGAGCGCGCCGAAAGCCGTGAGCGCCGGCACGCACGTCCAGGCCGGCACGCTGAACTTGACGGGTCCGCTGACGATGCAGGCTAGCGCCGCAGCGAAGGATTCCTTCTTGGCGGAAATGATCCGGCTGATGGAAGCCGCCGAGGGTGGCCGCTCGCGCTACAGGCGGATCGCCGACCGGGTATCGGCACTCTACGCACCCGTGGTCCATCTGGCGGCCTTCGTCACCTTCCTCGGCTGGATGGTTGCGTCCGGCGATTGGCACCGCGCCATGACCATCGCGATCGCCGTGCTCATCATCACCTGCCCGTGCGCGCTCGGCCTCGCGGTTCCGATCGTCCAGGTGGTGGCGGCCCGGCGCCTGTTCGAGGCTGGCGTCATGGTCAAGGATGGTTCGGCGATGGAGCGTCTCGCGGCGATCGACGCGGCTGTGTTCGACAAGACCGGGACGCTCACTCTGGGGCTGCCCAGGCTCGTCAATGCGGCGTCGATCGATCCGGCCATGCTGGCGATCGCGGCAGATCTGGCGGCGCATTCCCGGCACCCGTTCTCGAAGGCGCTGGCGGCCTATGGCAGCGTTCGCGATCGAACCCAATTCGACCGCGTGCAGGAGGAGCCGGGCTTCGGCATCGAAGCGTCCGCGGGCGGCGATATCTGGCGCCTTGGCCGGCGCGGCTGGGCCGGATGGAAGGCCCGCACCGGCGGTGAAGGGCGGTATGGCGGCCTTGGCGGCACGGTCCTCGCGAAGAATGGCAGGATCGTCGCATGCTTCGCCTTCGAGGATGCCACGCGCGCCGATGCGAAGGCGACGGTGGAACGGTTGAAGGACGCCGGCATCTCGGTCGAGATGCTTTCCGGCGACACCGCGAGAGCCTGCGGCGAGGCGGCGGGAGCCTTGGGCATCGAGAATTTCGTGCCGGCCCTGCTGCCATCGGGCAAGGTCGAGAGGATCGAGGCGCTGGCTCGCGCCGGTCACAAGGTGCTGATGGTGGGCGACGGCCTCAACGACACGCCGGCGCTCGGCGCCGCGCATGTCTCGATGGCTCCGGCGACCGCGGCCGACATCGGCCGCCAGGCCGCGGATTTCGTCTTCCTGCGCGAGAGCCTGCTGGCGGTACCGCTCGCCCTGGATGTTTCGCGCAAGGCAGGCCGGCTCATCCGCCAGAACATCGCAATCGCGATCATCTACAACGCGTTCGCCGTGCCGATCGCCATCCTCGGACATGTGACGCCGCTGATTGCGGCGATCGCGATGAGCGCTTCCTCGCTGATCGTGATCGCAAATGCGATGCGGCTTCAGACGACGGCGAAAGCGGCTCCTGAAGCCGCTCCCGCCAGGCGCCGCAGCGACGCCATCGAAGCGGCGCACCCATGACCACGCTCGTCTATCTCATTCCAGTGGCCCTGTTCCTCGGCGCTCTCGGTCTGTCCGGCTTCCTGTGGGCCTTGCGCAGTGGCCAATACGAGGATCTCGACGGAGCCGCCGAGCGGATACTGATCGAACCCGATACGCGAGACAAGGAAGCCCCGCGATCAAACTGACGTAGATCAAGGCGGCGTTGCCGCCGACGTCCGAGAGTAAGGCTGACGATAGCGGGAGACTTCGATGCAGGCTCGGGACATCATGACGACGCCGGTGGTCACAATCGCCACCTCTGCCTCGGTCGCCGAAGCGGCCGATCTGATGCTGACCAGGAACATCCGCTGCCTGCCGGTCGTGGGAGACGACGGATCGCTGGCTGGCATCATCAGCGAAGGCGATTTCCTGCGCCGGGGCGAACTTGGCACCAGACGGGCGCGGCCTCGCTGGCTGGAGTTTCTTGCCGGTCCAGGCAAGCTCGCCGACGAGTATGTCCGTTCGAGCGGCCGCCGGGTGGCCGAGGTCATGACCGCCGGCGTCGTTTCGGCAGCGCCAGGCGCTTCGCTTGCCGAGGTCGTCGAGCTCATGGCAACCCACGACATCAAGAATGTGCCTGTCCTTGACGCGGACAAGATCGTCGGCATCGTCAGCCGCTCCGATCTGATGCGCATCATGCTCCGCACTCTGCCCAAATCAGGTTCTGCGACTGTCGACGACGAGGTCATCCGCAGGAACATTCTTGCCGAGCTGCGGGGCAGTCCTGGAGCGTCGGCGGCGACCTTATCGGCGTCACCGTCGACAAGGGAGACGTTGAGCTGAGCGGCGCCATCTTCGACGAACGCCAGCGAAAAGCTGCCGTGGTTGCGGCCGAGAACGTTGCCGGGGTCAAGAAGGTCACGGACAAGCTCTTTTGCGCCGGGCCATTCTCGGTGGTGCTTGTCTCCTGAAGACCGTCGCGCTTCCGGCGCACGCACTCAAATCGCGGACAACGGCATCAGGGGGCGAACCAGCAGCAGCGCAAAGACAATGAGCGCCGCGCCGGCGATGGCGTCGGCCATCCTCTTGCCGCCGCTCAACCGCCCGCCCAGCAGCAGCCATATCGATCCGGTCAGTGCCTTGATCACGAGCAGCGCCATCCAGGCGATGCCCAGCGCGGCCGCCTCGATGTCCATCGGCACGATGGCCACGCAATAGATGAACGCCTTCGGGTTGAGGGCATCACAGGAGCCGCCTGTTAGTCGGCCGGGTAGCCAGGGCGGCTCACGGCGGCAACCGATCAAGGCCGCGGCCTCGGCGCTCGATCAACCGATAGACTGCAAACGCGCAATCAAGTCGCCATTGCGGCAATAGGCCGGCGGGTGATCCGCATGCTCGGTTTCGTCGAGCCAGGCCGCGCATTCGTCCTGGTGGCCGCAGGAGCGGCACCGGTCCACGGCGCGATTGGTGACGGCGACGTGATCGGCCACGACCCGCAGCTGCCGGTCGACGCCCGTTTTCTGCATCATGCGTCCCATCAAGGCAATTCTGGCGTCAACGCCCATCAGATAATCGAGAAAGCTCATCTCGCTACACTCCTCAGACGGCAAATCATTGCCATCTCAGGCGGCATGCGACGTTGATCTCGATCAAGGAGCGCTGTCCATTTCGTGGAATTGCTTCGCCAGACGGGCGCCGCTCAAGCATGCCATGGCAGGTGGATGGTCACCGCCAGACCGGAGTTGGCATTGGCCATTTCGAGACGGCCGCCATAGGCTTCGACGATATCCGAAACGATCGCTAGGCCGAGGCCGTTGCCGCCGCCCTTGCTGTCGAGCTGAACGCCACGTACCAGAGCGGCGTGCAGGGCGGCCTCGGGAATGCCCGGCCCATCATCGACGACCTTGATGATCACCTCGCCAGCGCTTGCCGATGCGCTCACATGAACCGCGGAGCTTGCGAAACGCGTCGCGTTCTCCACCAGATTGCCGAGAATCTCGGAAAGATCGCCCTCGTCGACGGGCGCGATGAAATCCTCGGCGGCATCGATGACGAATGAGAGCTGCTTGCCCCTCGGCGTGCGCTTGACGACCGCGACCACGCCACTCGCCACCTCACGGACAAGGCAAGCGGCATCGCCCGAAACACCAGGCGCCAGACGAGCGCGTGCCAACTCCCGCTCGACATGACGGCGAATCGCGCTCGCGCTCTTCTCGATTTCGTCGGCAAGCTCGCTTTCGCCCTTCTTGCGCAGGGTCCGGATGTCGGCGGACAGGACCTGCAGCGGCGTCTTGAGGCCATGCGCAAGGTCGGTGGCACGCGAGCGCGCCCGAGAGAGGGCTTTCTCCTGGGCGTCGAGCAGGCGGTTGATCTCGTCGGCGAGTGGCTGCACTTCGCTCGGCGCGGCCACGTCCAACCGTGCCGTCCGCTGCGCGATCACGTTCTTGACGGCGATCCTCAGGCTTTCCAGCGGCGCCAGGCCGACGGTGATCTGGATGAAGAAAGCTCCCATCAGGGCGGAGGCCAGCACAACGAGGGCCGGCGCAAGGTCACGGACGTACTCGCCAACGGAAACTTCCACATTGCGATGGTCTTCCGCCACCACGGCGCGAAAGGCCCGCCCGTCCGCATCGGTGATCGTGCGAATGACGGCGACGGTGAGCTCGCCGCCGGGCCCCTTGAGTTCTTCCTTCCGCAACTCGCCATTGCCTGCCTGTTTGGGCAGGGCCAGCGTTGCATCCCACAGTGAGCGCGACCGAACGAGGCTGTGGGTGGCCAGGTCTTCCACTTGCCAGTAGTGGCCGGACAGCGGATTGGAGAAGCGTTGGTCGGCCAGCGTGGACGCCACAAACAGACGGCCATCGGCCGTGAAGCTCGTCGCGGCGATCAGTTCGTTGAGATCGTCCGTCAGCTCACTGACAACACGCCTCTCGACGTTCAGTTCGAACAGATAGCGAAGACCGACACCGGCGATGGCAAGGGCGATGACGATCGATATCGCCCTTGCCGACCAGAGCCTGAAACGGATCGAATTGCGCATCAATCCGGCCCGTCGGGGACAAAGTAACCGAAACCGCGACGCGTCTCGATGATCTTGCTGCCAAGCTTGCGCCGCAGACGCGCGACGATGACCTCGATTGTGTTGGGATCGCGTTCGTTGTCGGAACTGTACAGATGCTCGGCAAGCTCGGTTGATGCGACCACACGGCCGGCATGATGCATCAGGAACGCGAGAAGCCGATATTCGAGCGGCGAAAGCGCCACCGGAACGCCGCGAAGCGAGATGCGCATCTGGCGCGTGTCGAGCAGCAAAGGGCCTGATTTCAGCACTGGTGCTGCCTGCCCGCTCGAGCGGCGCAGGATGGCTCGCGGCCGCGCCAGCAGTTCCTCCATTTCAAAAGGTTTCGGGAGATAGTCGTCGGCGCCGGCGTTGATCCCTTCGACGCGCTCGGTCCACAGCCCCCTCGCCGTCAGGATGAGGACGGGAAAGCGACGGCCATTTGCGCGCCAGCGCTTCAGCACCGTGAGGCCGTCGAGCTTCGGCAGGCCGAGGTCGAGAATCGCCGCGTCGTAGTTCTCGACATCGCCCGCAAACCAGGCCGCTGCACCATTGTCCACGATGTCGACAGCCATGCCCGAGGCATTCAGGACCGCCGCGATGTCGGCCGCGATGCGCGGTTCGTCTTCAGCCACGAGGATCTTCATCTGTGGCCTTCATCACCCTTGACACCGCCCACCCCGGCATCGACGTCAACGATCCGGCGCCTGCCGTCGGCGGCGACCACCTGGAACCGATAGATCCATTTGCCTTCGGCACGAATGAGATCGACCGAAACAATCTTGCCGGGAGCCTTGGCGCGCACGATGGCCATGATGTCGGCAAGACCCTCGATTTCGCCGCGCTCATGGAGATCGCGCGCCCGATCATGATCATCGTCGTCATCCTGCGCCCGGACGGGCGACGGCAAGGCCATCACAAGCGCGGCCACGCCCAGAGCTGCCAGGCTCATCGATACGGTTTTCATGGAAGGGAGTTGTCGCATGCGGAAGCTGTCAAACCGCTGTCAATCATCGTCAGCTGGCGGCAAGGGCCGCATATCAATGGCCATCGCGCCCGATGACGACTTTTCGATGCTCGACCTCGATCCGCCGCCATACAGGAAGCGCGCTCTTCCACTTCTAGACCGGTGCGAGTGGCGCCCAGCGGCGGTCATCGAGCTGCCTCCCCGAGCTTAACCCGCGGCGCGGCCCGGTCTGGTCGCGGCTCGATCCAGATGTGGACCAACCGCTTTTCGTCTGCGCTTGCCGCGGCTGCCATGGGCGAAGAGCCAGCTTTTGGTCATTTCCGACACAAGCACATAGAGCGCGGTGATCGCGAGCAGCCCGGCCAGCACCGGTCCTGCCAGGGGCACAAATCCGAACCAGCTTGCAAACGGGGCAAAGGGGATGGCGATGGAGATAATGCCGACGCCGAGGGTCAGGCCCGCGAGCAAATGGCTGGGACGGCTGCGCCACAGCCTTTTGTGGGTCCGCACGACGAGCACAATGGCAAGTTCGGTGAGCACGGATTCCACGAACCATGCGGTCTGAAACGTGGTGGCCGTGGCGTGAACGGCCAGAAGAAGGAAAGCGAAGGTCGCAAAGTCGAACAGGGAGCTCACCAGCCCGAAGCTCACCATGAAACGCCTGACGAAACGGATGTCCCAGTGACGCGGCCTGCGCACCTGTTCGGCATCGACATTGTCACCCGCGATCGCCAGAGCCGGGATGTCGGAGAGGAAATTGTTCAGCAGGATCTGCTTTGCCAGCAGCGGCAGGAACGGCAGGTAGAGCGAGGCCGCCGCCATGCTGATCATGTTGCCGAAATTGGCGCTGGTCGTGATGGAGATGTATTTCATCGTGTTGGCGAAGGTCTTTCGGCCGTCATCGACACCCCGCACCAGCACACCCAGGTCGCGCTTCAGCAAGATGATGTCCGCAGCCTCGCGCGCGACATCCACGGCGGTATCGACCGAGATGCCGATATCTGCTTCGTGAAGCGCCGGCGCGTCGTTGATGCCGTCGCCAAGATAGCCGACGACGTGGCCGCTCCGGCGCAGCGCCTCGACAATCCGCTCCTTCTGGTTCGGATCGATCTCCACGAAGAGATCGGTATGGCGCACACTGGCGAGAAGCCCATTCTTCGTCAGTTTCGACAGGTCTTCGCCGGTCATGATCCTGGCGGACCGGAGGCCCACAGCCTCGGCCAGGTGCGCGGCGACATAGCGGTTGTCGCCGGAAATCACCTTTACGCCAATGCCGCGGTCAGTAAGCGCCGACAGCGTTTTCCGCACCCCCTCTTTCGGGGGATCGAGAAAGAGCAGGAAGCCGGCGAAGGCCATTCCGGTTTCGTCGTCACGGCTGAAGCCAGCCTTGTCCTGAAATCTCCGGATCGCCAGGCCGAGAACGCGATATCCTTGCGCGCTCCAGCGCCTGAATCTCTCGTCGATCGCCTGGCGCTCCGCCGCGCCAAGGGGTGTCAAGCCGTGCGGACCTTGAACGAAGCCACACGCCTCGACGACATTCTGGACTGCTCCCTTGGTGATGAGGATCTGTTCGCGAGAGCTGTCCCGCGCGGCGACGGACAACCGCTTGCGGACAAAATCGTAAGGGATCTCGTCGATCTTGGTGAAACCGGACAGATCCTCGTGGTCATGCGGCGCACTCGCAATTGCCTCGTCCAGGGGATTCTTCAGCCCTGTCTGCAAGGTCGCGTTCAGCAGCGCCCAAAGCAGGACGTCCTTCGAAGCGGTGCCCTCGACATCGAACGATCCATCGAGGTGAATGACGCCCTCCGTCAGCGTTCCTGTCTTGTCGGTGCACAGCAGGTCCATGCTGCCGAGATTCTCGATCGCGTCGAGGCGACGCACGATGACGCCGCTGGCGGCCATCGTGCGCGCGCCTTTGGCCAGGGTGACGCTGATGATCGCGGGAAGCAGTTCAGGCGTCAGGCCGACAGCGAGGGCAAGCGAAAACAAAAGAGATTCGATCAGTGGCCGGTTGAGCATCACATTGGCGAAGAACACCATGATGACGATCGCAAGCATGATCTCGGTCATCAGATATCCGAACATTCTGATGCCTCGGGCGAACTCGGTTTCCGGGATCCGCCGCTCCAAGGCTTCGGCGATCGCCGCGAACTCGGTCCGCGCTCCCGTGGCGACGGCAAGCACCTTTGCCGTTCCGCTGCGAACCGAGGTGCCGGTGAACACGGAGTTGGTCCGTTGCGCGATACCGGCTTCGGGCGCGGAGCGGCCGGCGGATTTCACGACGGGAAAGGTTTCGCCGGTCAGAACGGATTCGCTGACGTTGAAATCCCGCGACTCCAGGACGACGCCATCGACGGGGATGAGATTTCCCGCCGACAAGCAGACGACGTCGCCAGGAACGATGTTCTCGACATCGACAGTCCGTTCGAAGCTGTCCCGAAGCACGGTGGCCTTGCGGGAGATGCGCTGCTGCAGCGCCTCCATGGCACGAGAGGCGCCATATTCCTGGGTGAAGCTGAGGATACAGCTGGCGAGCACAATCGCGCCGATGATTGCTGCTTCATGACCTTCGCCGACGAACACCGACACGGCGGCGGCGAAGACCAGGATCAGGACCAGCGGGCTGCGAAACTGACGCGCGAGCACAGCCAACGCCGATCGGTTCGACCGAGGCACCAGGGCGTTTCGTCCGAATTTGGCAAGCCGGGCCGCCGCATCCGCGCTCAGCAGTCCGGAAGTGGAGGTCTCCAGTTGTCCGACCAGCCGATCGGCTTCAAGCGACCAGTAGGCCTGCTTGGCGATGTCGGGCGCACGGCCGGTCGACTGCGGTTCGGCGGGCCGGACCGCCGCCCGTTCCATCGGATCGGCTCCACCGGTCACCATGGCCGACCGATCAGTTCGACAACAGGCGATTGATATTGCTCTCGCCGATGAGCGTGCGTGTGACGCCGCCGAAGGCCCATTCCCGCAGCCGGCTGTGACCATAGGCGCCGGAGACGATCAGATCGGCGTGGATTGACCGCGCAAACGCCGCCAGCCTGTCGCCATCCGCGTCGCCGGGGATCACTTCGGTTCGCGCCATGATGCCATGCTGCTCCAGAAAAACCGCGACGTCGGCGATGCTGTTTCGCACATCTTCCCCGGACTCGGTTTCCATCGTGGCGACGACCACTTCGTTGGCTTTCGCCAGAAACGGCAAGGAATCGGACAAGGCCCTTCGCGCTTCCCGGCTGTCCTTCCAGGCGACAAGGACGGTCTTGCCCAGTAGATGCTCGGCATTGCCCGCCGTGACCAGCACGGGGCGACCGGCGCCAAGCACGAGGCTACCGACGTCGACGGCACGGAAGACATCCTCCCCGCCCTCGGCGGTCACGATGAGATCGGCCGAGCGGGCCGCAAGGCCGAGAGCGCGGGTCGGGCCGCAAATGTATTGCGTCCATTCGCTGCTGACCGAGCCAGGGACGAGCTTCTCGAAGATATCGCGCAATTCGGCAAGGCGCTTCTCGATCTCGGTGCGCTGGACCTGCATGACCTCGCCTTCGTAGACCAGGCCCTCTCCCGTGGACACCAAAGGCGGGACGTCCGCGGCGGCAAGGCCGACGAGGTGGGCATCGAAGCGCTGCGCCAGTTCCACCGCCAGCTTCACGACCGGCGCGGGGTCTGTATCAACGGCCAGATTGACGATTATCGTTTTATAGGACATGCAGGCACCTCGCTCCGAACGCGGAATGTCTGTCACTTGCATTGTGCGAGCTTGGGGCGCCTTGATACAGATCAAATCGTCACAGCGGCGCCGCTGTTTGGCGGGCGGAATGATGCGTGCTAAATCGTCGGCCGCTGCTGTTTCTCGATCCGGAGACCGCTCGTGAGCAAGACGGAACAAGGCCGGCCAGAAGCAGCCAAGCCATCGCCGCTGGCCGCCCTCGATATCTTGCCGGAACACGAGCTTCTCGCCCTGATGTTCGACCAGGCTCCGGGCTTCATAGCCTTGCTCAGCGAGCCGGACCACGTCTTTCAGCTGACCAATGCCGCGTTTCAGCACTTGATCGGCCAGCGGCAGGTTATCGGCAAGTCGTTTCGCGGGGCCTTGCCCGAGCTCGAGGGTCAGGGATTCTTCGAATTGCTCGATCGCGTCTGCGAAACCGGCGAGCCTTACGTCGGCCGCAGCGCCAAGATCATCCTGCGCAACGATGAAACCGGCCTTGCGGAGGAGCGTATCCTCGATTTCGTCTACCAGCCCGTCAGGGCGAGGGATGGCCAGATCACCGCAATCTTCATTCAGGGCACCGACGTCAGCGATCTGTCATTCGCCAACGCCGCGCTGCAGCTGCGCGAGGATCACCTACGTTCGATCCTGGCGACAGTACCCGATGCGATGATCGTCATCGACGAAGGCGCCAACATCCAATCCTTCAGCACGGCGGCCGAGATATTGTTCGGCTACCAGGCCGGCGAGGTCATCGGACGAAACGTCAAGATGCTGATGCCCTCGCCATACCGGGAGGAGCACGACACATACCTGCAGCGATACCTGACAACGGGAGAACGCCGCATTATCGGGCTCGGCCGAACGGTAACCGGGATGCGCAAGGACGGATCGACCTTTCCGATGGAACTCTCCGTCGGCGAAATGCATCCGGGAACAGGGCGCTTCTTCACCGGCTTCTGCCGCGACCTGACGGAGCGCCACAGGACGGAAGCCAGGATGCAGGAACAGCAGCAGGAGTTGCTTCACATGGCGCGTTTCACCGCCCTTGGCGAAATGGCCTCCACATTGGCGCATGAGATTAACCAGCCCCTGACGGCGATCACGAACTATCTCAAGGGTAGCCGCCGTCTCCTCGAAAAGAGCAAGGACGAGAATGCCACAATGTTGCGGGAAGCCGTGGAGAGGGCCGCCGAACAGGCGTTGCGCGCCGGCGACGTCATCCGCCGTCTCAGGGATTTTGTCGCCAGGGGCGAAAGCGAGCGCCAGGTGGAACGCCTGTCGGCGCTCATCGAGGATGCTTCCTCGCTGGCCCTGGTCGGCGCCAGGGAAGCGGATGTACGTGTCAGTTACGATCTCGATCCGTCGGCCGAACTGGTCTTGACCGACCGAATCCAGATCGAGCAGGTATTGCTGAACCTGATGAGAAACGCCGTGGAGGCCATGCAAGGCGCGCCCCGCCGCGAATTGCACGTCGTGACCAAGGCGCGACATGACGCGATGGTGGAGATCGGCGTGATCGACACCGGCCCGGGGCTGGCGCCCGAGGTTTCTGCCCAGCTTTTCCAGCCTTTCGTCACTACCAAGAAGCAGGGAATGGGAGTGGGTCTGTCCATTTGTCGCACTATCGTCGAGTCGCATGGTGGTCATATTTGGGCCGAGTCGATGCCCGGCGGAGGAACGGCATTTCGGTTCACCTTGCGTGCCGTAGAGAAGGACGAGGTTGCCCGTGGCTAATGATGTCGTTCATGTCGTCGATGATGACGTCGATGTTCGCAAGTCGCTGGGTTTTCTTCTTGCGACAGCCGACTTTGCCGTGCGCCTCCATGAGTCGGCGACCGCATTCCTGGCACCGGAACCGAAGGAGATCGACGGCTGCATCGTCACCGATGTGCGTATGCCCGGCATTGACGGCATCGAGTTCCTGCGGCAGCTGAAGGCGCGCGGCCTGAATGCGCCGGTGATCGTGATGACAGGTCATGCCGACGTGGCCCTCGCCGTGCAGGCGATGAAGGAGGGCGCTGCCGATTTCATCGAGAAGCCATTCGACGATCAGGTGCTGATCGATGCCATTCGTTCCGCCCTGGACCACCGCAGCCAGCCGATCGCGGCGCACCCGCAATCAGCCGGAATTCGAAAGAACCTTGCGACGCTGTCGGAGCGGGAGCGCCAGGTGCTCGACGGCCTTGTTTCGGGACTACCGAACAAGACGATTGCCTATGATCTCGGGATCAGTCCGCGGACCGTTGAAATCCATCGCGCCAATGTCATGAGCAAGATGGGCGCCAGCAGCCTCTCGCATCTGGTGCGCATGGCCTTGATCGCCGATCCGAAGAGCTGAAGCGGATTGAAGCGACGCGGTTCAAGTCCTTGCTTCCGCTGCATGCCGCCCTGAAAAGCTACACCCCAGAGGGCGCGCATCAGTGCGGAATCTGCAGGAAGCCAAGCTGGTGCTCCTCCGGATTCCAGACACGCCAGTGGGTCGGACGGATGTCGACCCGCGCCCCGGTCGCGACATTCTTCCAGCCCACCGGCGCCTTCTCGCAAGGGAACACGAGCGCGTGCACGCCATCGTCGTCGATGACGGCCAGTTCGAGGTTGCGGCCGGGTGGCGCGCTTGCGATCGGATTCCACATTCGGCCAGTGTGATCGAAGATTCGCTCCGCGCTTTGATTTGAGTCAGATTTTCCGGCCAGGAGGCCTCTTGGCGCGATCCGGCGTCCATCGAACGAGCCTGGTTCGGGCTCTTTGACCCCAATCGTTCCTTCTTGCGGCTTGTTTGACGCGGATCAACGATGGCTGCTCATACCGGTGCTTTGATGCCGGTCTCGACAGGTCGCGCATGAATTGCAGTGCGGTCGCATCGACCCCGTGTCAAACGCGGACGTCGCGAAGCGGATGGGTCAGTTCAGCGAGGATGCCTGTCGAGCAGGTCCGCCGACCTCTGTCTGGCGCGTGCTGGAAGACCTGCGGTGAAAGAGCGGAGGCGGCGGTACTTGTTGCCCAATCCACCTTTGAGGAGAAAAGCCATGGCTGAAGCCGCTACCAAACTGCCCGTGAGAACCGAGAAGAACGTTCCCGCCCGATCGGATAACTGGGCGGGGCCTTTCGAGAGCCTGCGACGCGAAATCGACCGGCTTTTCGATGACTTTCATCCCTTCGATTTCCACTTGCCCGCTACCCGTTCGCTGTTCGGCAGGGACTTCCCCGCGAAGTTGCGCGGCGAGTGGCCGGTGGCGCCGGCGATGGACTTGGTGGAAAAGGCCGATGCGTATGAGATCACGGCCGAACTGCCGGGCATCGACGAAAAGAACGTCGACATAAAGCTCGCCAACAACGTGCTGACGATCAAGGGCGAGAAGAAGGAAGAAAAAGAGGAAAAGGAGAAGGACTACTATCTCTCGGAGCGCCGCTACGGCTCCTTCCAGCGCTCGTTCCGGCTGCCCGAAGGTGTAAACGCCGACAAGATCGACGCCAGTTTCACCAAGGGCATTCTGACTGTAAAGCTGCCGAAGACGGCCGAAGCGCAGAAGGCCGAGAAGAAGATCACCGTCAAGGCTGCCTGAAACCACGGATGATCATTTCCTCAGTGCATCGGGCCGGTGCACTGAGGAGCCTTCCCCGCAACCAGGCCTCATTTCTCTGGATCCGAAGGTTTCCCTGCGGCCTCGGCTTGATGCTCCGCGATTTCGAGCTTCTGCCTCTCGCGTGCAAGCAGGTTCTCGATCACCCGCCGCTTCTGCGGGTCGGTTTCCGCGGCAAGCAAGTCTTCGAAATGGGCAATATTAGCCCGTGCAATGAACCGGTCCACGACTACCCTCAATGCAGGCTGTTCATCATTCCTACTCCAAATATCGCGGTCATCCACTTTTTTTTGTGAAACACAAGCCCGCGGGCTGAAGCCACCTCCAGTCGCATTGTCTCGACCGCCGGAGGCATCCCGGAATTGACATAGCTCAAAGTGAGGTCCTCGCATGCCTCGTATGGTGTCGGCCAGGTAGGTCAACGCGCTACCCAACACGGATTTCGGCTGCACAGGAGCTCGACATGAATTACCAGCGGTTCTTCGAGGATGCGATCGACCAGCTCCACGCGGAGCGGCGCTACCGCGTCTTCGCCGACCTTGAGCGCATGGTGGGCAAGTTCCCGCGCGCCATCTGGCGTTCCAACGGCCGCGCCCAGGAAATCACCGTCTGGTGCTCCAACGACTATCTCGGCATGGGCCAGAACGAGGATGTGATCGCCGCCTTCCAGACCGCGGCCGGCAAGATGGGCTCGGGCGCCGGCGGCACCCGCAACATCTCCGGCACCTCCAACCCGCTGGTCGAGCTGGAGCGGGAGCTCGCCGACCTGCATGACAAGGAGGCAGGGCTCGTCTTCACCTCCGGCTTCGTCTCCAACGAGGCCTCGATCTCGACCATCGCCCGGCTTTTGCCCAACTGCCTGGTGCTCTCCGACGAGCTCAACCATGCCTCGATGATCGAAGGCGTGCGCCGCTCCGGCGCAGAAAAGAAGATCTTTCGCCACAACGACGTCGCGCATCTGGAAAGCCTGCTGCAGGCGGCGGGGCGCGAGCGCGCCAAGCTGATCGTGTTCGAGAGCGTCTATTCGATGGACGGCGACATCGCGCCGATCAGAGAGATCGTCGAGCTGGCCGAGCGCTACAACGCCATGACCTATATCGACGAGGTGCATGCGGTGGGCATGTACGGACCGCGCGGCGGCGGCATCACCGAACGCGAGGGCCTTGCCGACCGCATCGACATCATCGAGGGAACGCTGGCCAAGGCCTTCGGCACGCTGGGCGGCTACATCACCGGCACCAGTGCGGTGATTGACGCGGTGCGCTCCTATGCGCCGGGCTTCATCTTCACCACCGCGCTGCCGCCGGCGATCGCGGCCGCCGCCACCACCTCGATCCGCCACCTGAAGCGCTCGCAGGCCGAGCGCGACGCGCAGCAGCGCCAGGCGGCGCGCACCAAGCAGGTGCTTGCCGCGGCGGGCCTGCCGGTGATGGAATCGGCCACCCATATCGTGCCGGTGCTGGTCGGCGATCCCGAGCTCTGCAAGATGGCGAGCGACCGGCTGCTTGGCGTGCACGGCATCTACATCCAGCCGATCAACTATCCGACGGTGCCGCGCGGCACCGAGCGGCTGCGCATCACGCCCACACCATTCCATTCGGACGCGCTGATTGCCGAACTGCAGGACGCGCTGGTCGAGACCTGGGATGCGCTCGGCATCCCCTATGCCGGCTCAGGCCGCCCCGCCGTCGCCAAGACCGATCGGATCATCCCGCTGCTGGTGAACAAGGCAGGCGGCTGAAATCCGGGACGTTGAACTTGTCCGGAGCGATGCGCCGTTCCCAGCAAGGGCAGCTAGGGAGAACCAAAACAGTCGAAGGATGAGGAGGATGACACACGCAGTTTCACACACTTCGATCACACATGCCGCCGAGCAGACGCAGCAATGGGTGAACGAGCTTGCCAGGGACCTGGATTGGAATGAGCAAAGCGCATTTCGCCTGCTGAAAGCGGTCCTGCATACCTTGCGCGACTGGCTTTCGCCGGAGGAAATGGCCGACCTGTCGGCCCAGTTGCCGACGCTGATCAGAGGCATCTATTTCGAAGGGTGGAACCCGGCCGAACCGACGTGGGAACGCAAAAAGAGCGACTTCGTCATTTGCGTCCGCAACAGCTTTGGCTACGAGCCGGAGGTCGACACCGACAAGGCGATCGTAGCGGTGTTCAGGCTTCTCGACCGGCATATTTCCCACGGTGAGATCGTCCAGGTCCGAAACTCGATGAAGAAGTCACTGCGCCACCTGTGGCCGGAGGAATGACGATGTTTCGCGATCGCCAGGAGGCGGGGCAGAAGCTCGGAGCATCGCTGGACCTGCTTCAGCTGAAGGACCCGATTGTGCTCGCCTTGCCGCGAGGCGGCGTCCCTGTGGCTGCCGAGGTAGCCAAGGCCCTCAAGGCGCCGCTGGACCTCGTGATCGTTCGAAAGGTCGGAGCGCCGGGCAATCCGGAACTGGCCGTGGCCGCCATCGTGGACGGCGAGCCTCCCGACGTCGTTCTCAACCGGGAAATCGTGGAGGCATACGCCCTCGATGACGGCGCGCTTCGTGTCCTGATCGCGCAGGAGCGCCCCGAACTGGAACGGCGACGGGCGGTATATCGTGGGAAAGACCTGCCCCTGTCGGTGGCGGGCAAAACGGTGATCGTCGTTGACGACGGGGCGGCGACCGGAACGACGATGAAGGTCGCCATTCGCGCGTTGAAGCGACGTTCGCCGCGCAAGATCATCGTCGCTCTTCCCGTGGCGCCGGTGGACACCGCGGACGAGCTCTCGCAGGAAGCGGATTTGATCTGCCTCAATCAGCCTGCACGTTTTCGGGCGCTGAGCTATTATTACGGCAACTTCCCGCAGCTCTCCGACAACGAGGTTCTGGATATCATGGCCCTCGCCCGCGGAAATGCCGACGAAAGAAGGCGCTCCGGCCAGCACACCGCGAAAAGATCGCGGCGCGAGACCGATAGCTAGGAGTCCCGCCGATGCAGATCCGCGCTTTGTCCACTCTGGAATGCACCAAACTGCTGACGGCCAATCGCGCTGGCCGGCTGGCCTGCGCGAAGGACGGGCGGCCCTACGTCGTTCCGTTCCATTACGCGCATGCGGACAACCACCTCTATGCCTTCTCCCTGCCGGGCAAGAAGATCGACTGGATGCGCGCCAATCCGCTCGTGTCCGTGCAGGTCGACGCCGCCGGCACGGGTCACGGTTGGAAAAGCGTCATCGTCACCGGCCGTTATGAAGAACTTCCCGATCGGATCGGACACGAGGCGCAGCGTGACCATGCATGGTTCGTGCTGAGCAAGCACTTCGACTGGTGGGAGCCAGGCGCGCTCAAGCCGGCCGCAGCCTCGGATCTGGAGCATCTGCCCCACGTGTTCTTCCGCGTCTCCATCGCCGAAGTTTCGGGCCGCGAAGCGTTGGAGAGCTAGCCTTACATGGCGAGGCCGAGGCGGAAGCCGCGCCAAGCCGACCGCTGGCCAAAGCAGCTGGCAGCGTATGCAGCCAATCTGAGGTAGCCGCCATGGACACGCTCATTGCCCGGCTCGGGGTCGCCTTGGCAATAGGCCTGCTTGTCGGGTTGGAACGCGGCTGGAGAGAGCGCGATGCGCCCGACCGCAGCCGGACAGCCGGCATTCGCACCTTCGGCATCGCCGGGCTTCTCGGCGGCCTGGTTGCGGCATTGGCCGAAGCGCTCAACGCAATGTCGGTGCTGGTTGCAGGCTTCCTTGCCTTCGCTGGCATTTTCGCTTGGTACAAGGCACGCGAAGCCGCGCATGACGAGGATTTCAGCGTCACAACCGTTATCGCGGGCCTGGCCGTCTTTACGCTTGGCGCGCTCTGCGTGGCCGGCGACTTTCGCGTTGCCGCCGCGGGAGGCGCAGCGCTCGCGGCGCTCCTTGCCAGCCGCGAAATCCTGCACGGGCTTCTGAAACGTCTGACCTGGATCGAGCTTCGCTCGGCACTGGTTCTGGCGGTGATGACCGCCATAATCCTGCCCCTGCTGCCGGACCGTCCATTTGACCCATGGGGCGGCTTCAACCCGCGGGAGATCTGGCTCCTGACGGTGCTGATGGCCTCGATTTCCTTCGTCGGTTATGTCGCGGGGCGCGTCTTCGGAAACGCCCGCGGTCTGATTGTGAGCGCGCTCGCCGGCGCCGTGGTCTCATCGACCGCCGTCACCCTGTCACTGGCCCGCACGGCCAATCGGTCGGACAATTCCTTGTCCTTCGCCGGCGCGGCTTCGCTGGCCGCTATGATCTCAATCTTGCGTGTCTGCCTCGTGGTTTTGATACTGGCGCCGCCGGTGACCGCTTACATCGCCATACCCGCGCTCGCTGCCGCGCTGACACTCGGCGTCTGCGGAACGATTGCGCTGGCAATTCGCGGCAGCAAGCCAGAGAGCCCCGGCGCGACGCGCAATCCGTTCGAACTGGTGCCGTTGCTGATCTTTGCGCTGCTGTTCGCGGGCGCCTCGACAGCGAGCGCCGCGTTGGCGTTCCAATTCAAGGAACAAGGCCTGCTGGCGAGTTCCGCAATCGCGGGCGCGTTTGACGTCGACGCTTCGGTGCTCAGCGCCATACGGCTGGTCAAGCAGTCGATGCCGATCGAAACCGTTGGACATGCGGTGCTGACGGCGCTGATGGCCAACGCAATCGGACGCCTGTTTCTGGCCGTATTCGCGGGTCCGGTGAGATTCTGGTTGCCCCTGGCCGGCATGACCTTGACCGCCGCTGCCGCGGGCTACGGCGCCATGCTGCTTCGGTAGGGTTGTCGCGGCCGTGACGCTCGCGCTGGGATCATTCTGATTTGACCCGTATCAAAGCTGCCGGCCCGCTTTCCTGTTGAATGGCCCCCATCATTGCAAAGGTGGGAGGGCCTCATGGCCACAACAGACATCAACGTCCCCATTCGGGAAAGAACCGCGACCCCGGCTTCGGCGAAGCTCCGGCTGGGGTCGCTGACCGCGCTCGTCATCGGCTCCATGGTCGGCTCGGGCGTCTTCAGCCTGCCGCAGAACATGGCGGCCGGCGCCGGTCCGCTCGCGATCCTGATCGGTTGGGCCATTACGGCGGTCGGCATGCTTGCGCTGGTGTTTGTCTACCAGTCGCTGGCGGTGCGCCGTCCCGACCTCGACGCCGGCCCCTATGCCTATGCCAAGGCCGGCTTCGGTCCGTTCGTAGGCTTCAACAGTGCCTGGGGCTATTGGATCAGCGCATGGGTCGGCAACGTCTCCTACGCGGTGATCGTTTTCAGCGCACTGTCCTATTTCTTCCCCGCCTTCGGTGACGGAAACACGTGGCAGGCGGTGCTCGGTGCATCGATCCTGCTGTGGCTCATCCACGTTCTGATCCTTGCGGGCATCCGTCAGGCGGCGGTCGTCAACACCATCGTGACCGTGGCCAAGATCGCGCCTGTCGTCCTGTTCGTCGGGATCGTGGCCGTCGCGTTCAAGCTCAATGTCTGGACACTCGATTTCACCGGGCTCGGCAGCGCTTCGCTCGGCACCATCGCCGCCCAGGTCAAGAGCACGATGCTGGTGACGCTTTGGGTGTTCATCGGCATCGAAGGCGCCAGCGTTTTCTCCGCCCGGGCGGAGCGCCGCAAGGACATTGCGACGGCAACTGTGCTCGGCTTCTTCACCTGCCTTGCCCTCTATGCGCTGGTCTCGTTGCTTTCGCTCGGCATCCTGAGCCAGCCCGAACTCGCCGCCCTGAAAAACCCGTCGATGGCGGGCGTGCTCGAGGCGGTCGTCGGACCTTGGGGCGCCGTGCTCATCAATCTCGCGCTCGTCATCTCGGTCATCGGCGCCTTCCTGAGCTGGACGCTGCTTGCGGCGGAGGTTCCGCATGTGGCCGGAAAGGACGGGACCCTGCCGAAGTTCTTCGGCCGGGAAAGCGAGCGCGGCGTTCCCTCGACGTCGCTGCTGATCACCAACCTGCTCGTCCAGGCCCTCCTGGTGATCACGCTCTTTGCCCAGAGCACCTACCAGGCGCTCTTCTACATCGCTTCGACGGTGATCCTCGTGCCTTACATTTTCTCCGGAGCCTTCGCCGCGAAACTGGCATTGACCGGAGAAAGCTACCAAGGCGGCGAAGGGCGCACCGGACCGCTCGTCGCCGGCGTGCTGGCAACGATCTACGGGCTGTGGCTCGTCTATGCGGCGGGGCCTGCGTACCTGTTCATGTGCGCGATCCTCTATGCCCCGGGCATCATCTTCTACGTATGGGCTCGCCGCGAAGGCAACCAGCGTGTCTTCCACCCGGTGGAAGCCATCATCGCCGTCGCGCTCGTAGCGGTCGCAATCCTTGCCGTCTACGAGATGTGGACCGGCGCTGTCAGCGCGCTTTGAGAGGCCATACAATGACAAATCTCGGAGTGCATTCGGAGGTCGGCCGCCTGCGCGAGGTCATGGTCCACAGGCCGGATCTCAGCCTGCGCAGGCTAACGCCGGATAACTGCAAGGCGCTGCTATTCGACGACGTGTTGTGGGTAAAGCGGGCGCGCCAGGAACACGACGTCTTCGTCGACGCGTTGCGCGAGCGCGGCGTGGTGGTGCATTCGTTCGGTGAGCTGCTTGCCGAGACAATGGCCATCGGCAAGGCCCGCGACTGGCTTCTCGACCGCCGGGTGCATGCCGGCGTGGTCGGCCTCGACATGGTCGACGAGATGCGTGGCTGGCTGAACGAAATGTCGGCCGGCCTGCTGGCAACCTGTCTCGTCGGCGGCATTGCGCGCGCCGAACTGCCGTTCGAGCCCAAGGGCCTGACCGGAAGGACGCTCGCGCCGCAGGACTTCGTGCTGCCGCCGCTTCCCAACCAGCTGTTCACCCGTGACAGCTCCTGCTGGATCTACCGCTCCGTGTCGGCCAACCCGATGTATTGGCCGGCCAGGCGGCCCGAGGCGGCCAATGTCGAGGCTGTCTATCGCTTCCATCCAAGGTTCCGCGACAGCGGCATCCCGTTCGTCTCGCCCCGGGCCGGAACGGGCGTCAGCCTCGAAGGCGGCGACGTCATGCCTGTCGGCGGAGGCGTCGTTCTGGTCGGCATGGGCGAGCGCACCACGCCGCAAGCGGTCGGCGATCTTGCGCGAAGCCTGTTCGCGGCCGGAGAGGCCACGCGCGTGATCGCGGCTCTGATGCCGCGCGACCGTTCCTTCATGCATCTCGACACCGTCTTCACCTTCTGCGACCGCGATCTCGCCACCATGTACCCGCCCGTGGTCGAAAGGCTGCGCACCTTCTCGATTCGGCCGGGAGACGGCGATGCGGCGGTCGAGGTCAGGGAGGAGAAGGAGCCCTTCATCTCGGTGGTCGCGGAGGCTCTCGGGCTGAAATCGCTGCGGATCATCGCCACTGGCGGCGACCGCTACGAGGCCGAGCGCGAGCAGTGGGACGACGGCAACAACGTCGTCGCCGTCGAGCCGGGCGTCGTCATCGGCTACGACCGCAACGTCTACACCAACACGCTTCTGCGCCGCGCGGGAGTCGAGGTGATCACCGTCGAGGGTGCCGAGCTCAGCCGCGGCCGCGGCGGCGGCCATTGCATGACCTGCCCCATCGCCCGAGACCCGCTCTGAAAGGACCCCCAATGTCGATCAACCTTCATGGACGCTCGGTGCTCTCGCTGGACGACCTTTCGGCGGACGAGATCCGCTTCCTGCTGAAGCTGGCCGCCGATCTGAAGGCAGCCAAGCAGGCCGGGCACGAGATACCGCGCCTCGTTCGCAAGAACATCGCGCTCATCTTCGAAAAGGACTCGACCCGCACCCGGACGGGATTCGAAGTGGCCGCCTACGATCAGGGCGCCCACGTCACCTATTTCGGCCCAAGCGGCAGCCATATCGGGCACAAGGAGTCCATGAAGGACACCGCGCGCGTGCTCGGCCGCATGTATGATGCGATCGAATATCGCGGCTTTGCGCAACATCAGGCCGAGCTGCTTGCCACGCATGCCGGCGTACCCGTCTACAACGGCCTGACCAATGAAGCGCACCCGACGCAGATCCTCGCCGATTTCATGACCATGCGTGAATTCACGCATAAGCATCTGTCCGACATGACGGTCGCCTTCGTCGGCGAGGGTCGGGACAATGTCGCGCTATCCCTGGCCGTGGGCGCCGCCAAGGTCGGCGTCGACATGCGCATCGCTTCACCCAAGGAGCTTTGGCCGGACGACGAGTTCTGCGCCCATGTCAGAACCCTGGTGGAGCGCAGCGGCGGCCGCTTCAGGCTGGACGAAGACGTGAAGAGCTGCGTCGAAGGCGCCGACTTCATCTACACCGATGTCTGGCTCTCCATGGGTGAGGACAAGTCGGCCTGGGCCGAGCGTATCCGCCTGCTGACGCCCTATCGGGTGACGAGCGAGGTGATGTCGGCCAGCGGCAATCCGCACGTGAAATTCATGCATTGCCTGCCGGCGTTCCACGATACCGAGACCGAGGTCGGCGCCTCGGTCTCGCGCGAATTCGGCATCGACTGCATGGAGGTCACCGATCAGGTCTTCGAATCGGGCGCGTCGATCGTGTTCGACCAGGCGGAGAACCGCATGCACACGATCAAGGCGCTGCTCGTCGCGACGATCGGCAATTGAGATGCTGATCGTTGCGGCTCTCGGCGGGAACGCGCTGTTGCGGCGCGGCGAGCCCATGACCGCCGAAAATCAGCGCGGCAATGTCAAGCATGCGGCATCCGCCCTGGCGGCGCTTATCGACCAAGGCCATTCGCTCGTCATCACGCATGGCAACGGCCCGCAGGTCGGCTTGCTGGCGCTCCAGTCGGCGGCCTCGAGCGACGGCGCGTTCCCGCTCGACGTGCTCGGCGCCGAAAGCGCCGGCATGATCGGCTACATGATCGAGCAGGAACTTGCCAACCTTATCAGCCAGAGGCTGTTCGCGACATTGCTGACACAGGTGAAGGTCGACCCGGGCGACCCCGCCTTCGCCCATCCGACAAAACCGATCGGCCCCGTCTATGACGAGGCGACGGCGCGACGGCTCGTGGGCGAGCGCGGTTGGACCGTTGCGCCTGACGGCGACAAATGGCGCCGTGTCGTGCCCTCGCCGCGGCCTCTCGATATCTTGGAAGTGTCGGTGATCTCCTATCTGGTCGAGCAGGGCGTCGTCGTCATCTGCACGGGTGGTGGAGGTGTCCCGGTCATCGCCCGCGACGATGGCAGCATGATTGGCGTCGAAGCCGTCATCGACAAAGACCTGGCAAGCTCGCTTGTGGCGCGTCAATTGAAGGCTGACATGCTGCTGATGCTGACGGATGTCGATGCGGTTTATGCCGGCTTCGGTACGCCGCAGGCCCGCGCGCTCCGGCACGTTGCCACGACAGAGATATCGGGACGGAATTTTCCGGCCGGATCCATGGGGCCGAAGGTCGGTGCCGCGATCGAGTTCGCCGAAGCAACGGGCAAGCCTGCCGCGATCGGCAAGCTCGAAGATGCCCTGGCAATCGTCAGGGGCGAGCGCGGTACCTGGTTGGAAGCCCCGCTCAAGGAACCGCAAAACAGCTGATCGCGGTGTACTTGCGCACCGCGAGTTCGCTATGTTGAACGTGCCCAATGTCGACGTGCCGAAGGGATCAATGAAGCAGCTCGAGACCGCGGAGACCACCCGCACCCGCCTTAGAACCATTCCCATGGGGATTTGGGCGTTGGGCTTCGTGTCTCTGCTGATGGACGTCTCTTCGGAGATGATCCACGCCTTGCTGCCAGTCTACCTCGTCACCATCATGGGAGCGTCGATGGTGACGGTCGGCACCATTGAGGGCATTGCCGAAGCGACGGCCGCCATCACCAAGGTGTTTTCGGGCGCGCTGTCCGATTGGCTGGGAAAACGCAAGCTGCTGGCGGTCATCGGCTACGGCCTCGCCGCTCTCACCAAGCCGGTGTTCCCGCTGGCTTCCTCGATTGGCTGGCTGGTGGCGGCGCGATTTGTCGACCGTGTGGGCAAGGGGATTCGCGGCGCCCCGCGCGATGCCCTGGTTGCGGACATCGCCCCCGCCGACGCGCGCGGCGCGAGTTTCGGGCTTCGCCAGGCACTCGACACGGTTGGCGCGTTTGTCGGGCCGCTGCTGGCGATCGGCCTCATGTGGCTGACCGCCAATCAGTTTCGGACCGTGTTCTGGGTCGCGGTTGTTCCAGGCCTTCTGGCGGTCGTGCTGCTGGTTACCGCCGTCCGCGAGCCGGCCCGGCCCACGGGGCTGCGCGAAGTGCGCGCCCCTTTGAGCCTGCCGGAGCTCAAGCGCCTGGGCTCATCCTTCTGGCTGGTTGTCTGCGTGGCCACCGTGTTCACCCTGGCCAGGTTCAGCGAAGCGTTTCTCATCCTGCGCGCGCAGGGCATGGGCCTGCCGATCGGGCTCGTCCCGCTGGTGCTGGTGGTCATGAACGTTGTCTACTCGCTCTCGGCCTATCCGGCCGGCGCGCTATCGGATCGCGTCAATCGCCTGACGATGCTCATCCTCGGCTTCCTGGTCCTGATTGCCGCGGACATCGTGCTGGCGTTCCCTGGAAATCTTGCGGGCGCAGCGCTCGGCGTGGGCCTGTGGGGCCTGCATCTGGGGCTTACGCAGGGCCTCCTGGCAACGCTCGTCGCCGATACGGCCCCGCCGGAACTGCGAGGCACCGCCTTCGGGATGTTCAACCTGTCGACTGGACTTGCGCTGCTGGCCGCCAGCCTGCTGGCGGGCACGCTCTGGGATTTTTTCGGACCGAGGATGACCTTCCTGGCGGGCGCGGGCTTCACGGCGCTGGCGCTCTTCGGCCTTGGCCTCGTCCGTTGGCTGACGCCGACCCTTGGCCAAGACGCAACGGCCCCCGCGGCGGTCGTCACGCCGACAATCACCGGTTCCGCGGGCTAATGGTTTGACGGGATCAAGCCCTCGCCGGCCAGAAAGGTGCGGATTGCCATGCGAACCTCCTGCGTCCGCCCGACGAGAAGATGTCCGCCGGTATCGTAGACCACCAGCTTGGCGCTGGGAATCCTGGCCGCCGCGAACTCGGCTGCCGGCAGCGTGTTGAACAGGTCGTCGCGCGCCGAGACGATCAATGTCGGTGCAGCGATTTCAGCCAGCGGCTGTTCATGCAGCTCCGGAGCGCTGTCGATATTGATGCCGGAGAAGCGCAGCGACAATGGTTCAACGCCTCTGACGAAGCTCATCACACGGTCTCTTTCGGCTTGGGGCGCGGCCGCTACCAGCGCCGGCCGAATGCCGAGGAAGCGAATGAGTACCGATGGCGCGATGTTCTCGGCTGCCCACCAGGCGAAATCGCCGCCGGCGTTGACAGCCCAGAACGCAAACCTGTTACCCGGATCCACGTCGACCGAGACCGGACTGGTGGGCGAATAAAGGGCCGGGACGACCAGAATGAGAGCGGCGACCTTGTCCGGGTGCCGAAGGCTCAGCTCGACCGCTGACCGCGCGCCAGCCGAAACGCCGACGACCACCGCCTTGGAAACGTTCAGTTTGGTGAGCAGCGCCGCGAGAGCATCGGCCTGAGCGGCCGGAGAAGGGTCTTGCGGAACAGGCGTGCGCAGATAGCCGTAGCGCGACGGCGCGATGATACGGAAGCCCTCCCCCACAAGACCGGAAGCAAGGGCAAGGCCTTGATCAAAGCCGCCGCCGGAGCCGTGGATCGAAAGCAGCGGAATGCCCGCGCCGCTGTCGGCATATTCAACTGGGCCGATGTCGAGCTTGGCGACCAGACTGCCTCGGCCGACGGCGTCGCGCAAGCGACCAAGCTCGTTCCTGTAAAGCACGAAAGCCACACCGGCCGCGGTCGCCATGGCGATAAGCATGACCAGCAGGAAACCGCCAATTCGACTCATGCAAGGGCTCCATCAGGGTGAGCGCATATTGACCTGCCTCGCTCGAACGCAAGTCCATCTATCCAAACTGACAGCGCGTTGCGTTGTGGGCTAGCCCACGGCCGCTACCCCAACGACATAGTTCTTTCCGTAGGCTTCGGCGCATTTCGGGCAGGTCGTATAGAAGAAATAAACGTCGCCCGGTTCCGATTTCCGATCACGCGCCATCTGCAGCATCTCTTCGTGCCACTGCCTTGCCTGGCTGAAGGGGCCTTCGAACACTTTCGTCACGAAGTCCCCGCTCAGCGTCGTCATCTCTTCCTCGGGGACAGATTTCGAAACCGAGAAGAGATGTTCGCTGGTCCAGGGCGAGAGATCGCGGCTGAGAACGATGGACTGGCCATCGGCCGAAGCGCCGGCATCGTCGATGTGCCGATTAACGCGCGTGAAAACGCTGCCCATGTTCACGGGGACATGCATGACGCTGTGCGTCACCGCTCTCACGAACGGCTTGTCACGGAAATGCAGCTCCTGATCATCCCAACCGCCGGGGTTGAACTTCGGGCAGCAACCGGTCGTGTTCACGCTGGTATCGTAGTGTGGCGTCTCGTTCGTTCGCATCATCGTCTCCTGACCTGAGAGCCCCATCAGACCAGCTGGCGAACCGGTCCTCATTGATTCCGGTCAACGCCGCCAGGAATGCACAATTGACGCGCGTCAAGGCAGGTCGGCGCCAACGCGGCTATGGGAATCGGTCGGATAGTCTGGAGACCACCATGGCCCACAAACAGGTATTGTTCCGCTCGGCGGCGCGCGAAAAAATCCTGCGCGGCGCGACCCAACTCGCCGACGCCGTGCGGGTGACGCTCGGTCCTCGTTCGAACTCGGTTCTGATCGAGAAAAAATGGGGCGCGCCCATCGTTTGGTCGCCAGCGTGCTGCTCCTGACGGAGGCGACCATGACGGAGATAGCCGAGCCGGCAAAGGAGCGCGCGCTTGAGCCGGAAATGCCGATGTAGTCGGCGCGAAGGACGGTGAAAGCAGGACGCGATATCGCACGATCGCACGGAGAAAAGGGAGTTCGAGATGGCAAGGAGAACTGACAAGATCGAAGTCGGCATGGACCTGGCCGTAAGATGTCGCGTCACCGACACCTGGCAGGATGATCTGGGGGACCGGTGGACAACGGTGCGCATTGAAGGTCATGACGTGCCAATCAGGTTGAAGGCGGTCCACTTCTATCCCTTCGATGATCATGATATTGCCCGAGCGCAAAGCGCGGTGCGTTGAAACTGGATCCAGGCGACGCGCTTCAAGTCCCTGTTTCGATGCATGTCGTTGTTGTCCCGGAACCGCGCTTCCGGGCGGCTTGCATCAATGCGACATCAAGACCGGCAGACGCAGATTCGACAAAATCCCCTCCGTCGCCCCGCCAAGCACAAAGTCCCTCAGGCGGGAGTGGCCCCAGCCACCCATGACCAGCAGGTTGCCGCCGACTTTAAGCGCATGCTCCTGCAGGGCGACGCCAATTTCACTGTCGCCAGTTTGAATGGACTGGGCCTTCGCACGCAGCCCGCGCGCCGCAAGTCCATGCGCAAGGCGTTCAGCAATATCCTTGCCTGGCAGCACCTTCTCATCGCTCACGCTCACGATCGATATAGCCGATGCGCGTTCCAGGAACGGCTTCGCGTCGGCCACTGCCCTTGCAGCCACGCGGCTGCCGTCCCAGGCGATCACCACGTTGTCGAGCGCACCGACATCTTCGTCACCCGGGAGAATCAAGGCCGGCCGGCCGGAGCTGAACACGACCTCCTCCGCGGTCATGCGGATGGACTCGGTATCCCTCGCCCATCCCACCATGCAGAGGTCGAAATAGCGGCCCTCCCGGGCGGCAGCTTCCCCTATGAACGCGGGCTGCGCTTTCAACTCCTGAGTGGTCAGGGTAACTTTGCACCGCGCGGCTTCGGCCGCGACATTCTCCAGCAGGGCCTTGCCGCGATTCCTGCTGGCAGTCTCGACCTCACGGATCTTGGCAGGGAGGTCGAGCAGGAAGCTGGACAGTGCGTTGGAAACGTCCGGAATGTCGACATTGATGACCGCCGCATCCAGTGTGGCGCCAAGCTGCTTGGCCACGGCCACCGCATTCGACGCGATCTTCGGGCCCGGCGGGTCCGGATAAGTCGGCAGGAACAGGGATGCCAGCATCTGCATAGCTTGTCTCCTTGGATTTTATGCCCGCCTGGCGGACATGGAATGCAGTGGCTACTCAGTTCGACAGCAGCCTGTGGAACGAGCCCGATCCGAGCAGGGATCGCGTCGCGCCCCCGAACGCCCATTCGCGGAACCGGCTATGGCCATAACCACCGGCCACAATGAGATCGGCCCCGATTCGATCAGCTCCAGCGATAATCGAGTCGCCCACCGAGCTTCCCTCGCTTTCGAGCAGTTGGGACCGGGCTTTCACACCATGCCTCATGAGGAAGCGCACCACGTCCGCCGCGCCATCCCGCGCGACGAGCGTTCCTTCCTCGGCCGCATTGAAAACCGTCACTTCCTTGGCGTTGCGCAGGAAAGGCATCGCGTCGACCACGGCCCGCCGCGCTTCGCGGCAATCCTTCCAGGCGACCATGATCCTCTCACCCTTGAAGGAGGCGAGATCGTCGGCCGCAAACAGAACCGGCCTGCCCGCGGAAAGCACCAATGCTCCCGGATCCACGGTCCTTCGGAAATCGCCGGCGGCGACCGCGGCCGGCGCTCCGGTGATCACCAGATCGGCCGCCCGCGCGTGCAGCGCCACGGCGCGCGTAGGGTCGTCGAGTTCCGCACGCCAGGATGCGCGCTCGTTGTCACCGGCGACGGCGAGGAACTCCTCCTTGAGATTGCTGATCCGATCCTCGATCTCGAGCGTCCGGCGACGCAACACCTCGGCCACAGCCGGAGAGGACTCGCTCGGCGACACCAATGCGGAGGGCTCGGCAGCCGCCAGCGCGATCAGATCCGCCTCGAACTTCCTTGCGACCTGCCGCGCGAAAATCAGGCGCGGCGTTGCCGGGGCGTCGATATCGAGCTGGACCAATATCGTCGTGTAGATCATATCCGGGCTCCATCAGAGAGGGTAGACCAGCACGGCCGAAAGCGCCCCGCTTTGATGTGCATCAACTTCGGTTCAGTCGGGACAGGACAGGCCGAGAGCATCGAGTCCGGCCGCAAGGTGATCGCCCAACAGCGGGTTGCCGCAAAGATAGTCGGCCGTGTGCCTGTTGTGAGCGTAGGCGGCCTGCTGACGAACCTCGTCCCAATCGCCCGCCTTGCCGTCATCCCTGCCGAGCCATGTCAACGCCACGAGGTCGATCTGCTCGTCGACGGAGAGATCCGAGATCAGCGACCCAAGCTCTTCGCGCACGGGGTCATCATCATGGTCCTGAAGCACCGCGACTTCGCCATCGTCCGTGGGATTGGAGCCCGCATCCGGCTCGGTGACGGCGACCTTGACATCGAATCCATGCGCCTTGGCGATTATGAAACAGACCTTGCCGGCGGAGATCGCCAGCTCAGGAGCCTCGGTGTCCTCACTACCGATCCCGCGTTTCATCCGATACCTCCTCTTGCGCCGTCAGCGCCACGGATCCCGTCATTGGCCGAGGCTCCCGATATAGGCGATCATCGCCTCGATCTGATCCGGAGAGGCCACAAACTCGGGCATGTCCGGATGGCCGGTGGAGATTCCCTCGGCCAAGGCTTCCTGCAGGTCCTCGATCGGATAGCGGCGGTGCAATAGACGAAAAGGCGGGGCATCGGGATGGGTGCTTTCGCCAGTCCGGCCGACTGCGTGGCACCGCGCGCAGTTTGTTTCGACCAGCCTTTTGCCATAGGCGACCTGCAGATTATCGCCCGCCCAAGCCGGCGATGCGAAGGCGATAGCAAACGGCAGAACCTTGAGCGCTGTTTGACGTTTCATGGCTGCTGAATACGTCTTGAGCGGACGCCGCGCCTTGACCTCGCTCAAACGGCTGGAACGCAGCTACCGCTCGAGGACATACGTGCCGGGCGCCGCGCAAACCGTCTTCAAGGCGCCCAAGGCATCGCCCCGGTCGGCCGCGACCTCACGGCTGGAATGACCGGCCAGCCATTCGACCCAGGCCAGCCACCAGGAGCCATATGTCACGGCCACCTCTTTTGCCCACTCGTCCGGGCCGGGACGAATGGCGGCATGGCGGCAACTGAGCCTTTTATAGGAACGGCTCGGGTGTCCGGGCTCCGACACGATACCCGCATTGTGCCCGCCGGTGGTCAGGACGAAGTCGATGTCGGTGTCCAGGAGATAGGTCAGCTTGAATACCGAACGCCACGGCGCGACGTGGTCCGTCTCGGTGCCGACCGCGAAGACCGGGGCTCGAATGTCTTCCAGATGAACAGGCCTTCCCTCGACGCGAAAGCGTCCCTCGACAAGGTCGTTGTCCAGATAGAGCTGCCGCAAATATTCCGACTGCATGCGAAACGGCATACGGGTTGAATCGGCATTCCAGGCCATGAGGTCGGTCATCGGAGCGCGCTCGCCGAGCAGATATTCGCGCACCATGCGTGACCAGATCAGATCCTGCGAGCGAAGCATCTGGAAAGCGCCAGCCATGCGGCGCTGGTCGAGGGTGCCTTCCACCCACATCACGTCCTCGAGCAGCGTGATCTGGCTCTCGTCCATGAACAGGCCGAGCTCGCCCGGTTCTTCGAAATCCACCTGCGCTGCGAAAAGCGACAGGCTGGCCAGGCGGTGGTCGCCGTCACGGGCCATTGCCGACGCCGCTATCGACAGCAGCGTCCCGCCAAGGCAGTAGCCCACCCCGTGAATCCGGCTGCTTCCCGTCGCCGCCTCGACCGCGTCCATGGCCGCCATCGCGCCGAGCCGGCGATAGTCGTCGAGCGAGACTCCAGCCTGATCGCTGCCCGGATTGCGCCAGGAGATGCAGAAAACCGTATAGCCGCTCTGGACAAGATAGCGGACCAGCGAGTTCTCCGGTGAAAGATCGAGGATGTAGTATTTCATGATCCAGGCGGGGACGATGAGGATCGGCTCCTCCTTCACGGTGTCCGTCATCGGCGCATAACGGATCAGCTCGATCAGTTCATTGCGGAAGATCACCTCGCCCGGTGTGGCGGCAACCTCGATGCCCGGCCGGAAGTTTTCCACGCCAGCCGGCGGCTTGCCGTCGGCCAGACGCAGCAGGTCGTCGACCAGATTGCTGGCGCCGTTGACGAAATTGGCGCCATTTTTCCGCAGGGTCTTGTCGATGACCTCCGGGTTAAGCGCCGGGAAATTGGAAGGAGAGACGGTATCCAGGATCTGCCGGCTATAGAACTCGACGAGGCGCTCATGCCTTCTGGTAACGCCTGGAAGTCCGCTGGTCGCGTTGTGCCACCATTGCTGGGAAAGCAGGAAGGCTTGCTGCGCGGCGTTGAAGGGGAATGACTGCCACGCCTGATGCTGGAACCTTCTGTCTTGCGGCAGGGGTGTGATGGTCGGCGCAGCGGTCCCCATTCCAAGCCCGCAGCGAAAAAGAAAATCATTCAACCTGACGAGCTTCTCGACCGCCTTGGTGGAGACCTCCGCCTGCTTGCCCGGTGATGTGGACAAGTGCAGCAGCCAGTCCTGCCAGGCCTGCAGGAGGCTGATCGGCGAAATGCCCGCGGTGAAGGCCGCTACCAGAGCATGCGAGAGCCTGTCGACATCGCGATAGACCCTTGCGCTTTCTTCGTCCGGCAATAGCGGCGCCGGGGCCGCGGCCATCACCTCGGTGCCCATGGAGCCCTGCGGCGTCCCCGGATCTTCCGCCATGTCATGACTGCTCCAGGCGGAGGACCGATCGGCGGCTGGCTTCCAGCTTTTCCCTGATGGCGACATTTCAGGCGGGAAGCGTTGCCGCGGCCATGTCGTTCATCGTTGCTTCCGCCTCCTTGCGGACTTGCCCGGCTGTCTCCGAAGCCAGCTTGGCGCCGATGGAAGCGAATTTGCCGGCTTCCTTCGCATAGTCGGAGGTGGCGTTCTGGACGAAATTCACGAACACGTCGAACGCATCGACGAACTCGTCACCGCCGATCAGCTCCTCTACAAGCTTCAGGTCATCCTCGAACCGCCGCTTGAGGAAGGACACGCCTTCGATCTGGTAGCGCAGCAGCGCGCGGACCGAATGCGCCTGCATCGCGGCGGCGGCTCTTACGAATTTCTGGCCGGTGTGGGCGAAAGGGAGCAGCTCGGGCGCCCGAAACTCTTCTGGATTCCACATCATGGTGTCTTTCCCTTCGCTTCTCGCTTCAATTCTGATTTTGGGTGATGCGGCCGTGAGCGGCGCCCAAAGCCGTGGCTTGCGGACAAGCCTTTGCTTCGCCGGAACGACGCCCGCTCGAAATAGATCGCGGCTCCGGCGATGAAGCCGAGGCAGAGCACGGCGCCCCATAGCAGGAAATCTTCAGTGACCATCAACGAGCCCCTTTGGCCGTCCTGGCCGAACATCGCAGGTGCCGCGCAAGCTGGCATTGATCATGATCAATCCGGCCCGGCATGCCGGCTTTGACCCTGATCAAGGCGAGTGACGCCAATGCCCGCGACAAGTCCGGGACAACAAGCCCACAAGCCCACCCGCAGACGCAAAGCGAGGGACGGATATGAAGGAATTGCCGCTTGCCGATGTCTACCGGCTGATTGAGCCCGGTCCGGTCGTCCTGCTTTCGACGCGGTCCAGGCAAGGCCGCTCGAACATCATGACGATGTCCTGGCACATGATGGTGGAAGTCGCGCCGCCAATGATCGCCTGCGTCGTGTCAAGCAATGACCTCTCCTTCTTCGCCTTGCGTCAAACCAGGGAATGCGTGATCGCGCTCCCTGCCGTCGGCCTTGCGGAGAAGGTCGTGAAGGTCGGCAATTGCTCTGGCCGGGACACGGACAAGTTCGCGACCGCATGGTTCACGCCGCTTCCCGCCGAACAAGTATCGGCGCCGCTGGTGGCCGAATGTTTCGCCAACCTAGAGTGCCGCGTGGTCGATACGCGCCTGGTCAACAGACACAATCTCTTCCTGCTGGAAGTCGTCAAGGCTTGGATCGATCCGCAACAGCCGAGGCCAAAAACCATCCATCACATCGGGCATGGCACCTTCGGTGGTCGATGGCGAGGTCATCCATTTCGAATCCCGGATGCCTTGAAAGTCGGGGGCGCGGCTTAGAAACGACTTTGATCCACATCAAGGCGCGCAGGCTCTTGCGACATAGGGTTTGGTCCCTCGAGAAGGATCAAGTCGAAGGCGCGTACGATGAGCTACAAATCAATTCTCCTGAACCTCAATATCGACGGTCCGATCGAACCGATCACGCGGATCGGCGTGAATCTCGCCAGGCGCTTTGATGCCCGTTTGATAGGGTTTTGCGCCGCGGATGCTCCGTTGCCGGTGACGATGGCGCCTGAGGGCGCGGCGATCGCCGCCGATATCTGGGAACAGTCGCGGGATGAGATCCGACGCCGCCTGACCAGCCTGAACGGCGAGTTCGACGGCCTGGTGGCCGGAGCGGTCAAGACGGACTGGCATGGCGATATCGAAAATCCGAATCATGCCGTGGCCCGGAGAGCCCGCATGGCCGACATCGTCGTCACCAGCGCTTTCCAGGGCGCGTCGACGGGCGACTCTTACCGCACGGTCGATCCAGGAGCGCTGGTGCTGCGCGCGGGCCGGCCGGTCCTGGTCGCGGCTCAGGGCGCGATGGATTTGCCGGCTCGCAGGATCGTGGTGTCCTGGAAGGACACGCGTGAGGCCAGGCGGGCGGTGGCGGACGCTGTACCGCTTATGGCCATGGCCGAGGAAGTCACCATCGTCGCGGTCGATCGCAATCCGGACGACTGGACCAGGGACAGCGTCAAGGACGTGGCGAGCTTCCTGGCCGGTCACGGCATCAAGGCGCGCACCGAGATCATCAAGACGGCCGATGATGAAGGCAATCGCCTCGTCGATTTCTTCGCCTCGATGAATGCCGAGCTGATTGTGTCGGGCGCCTATGGGCATAGCCGGTTGAGGGAGTGGGTGTTCGGCGGCGTTACCCGCTCCTTGCTGGACGAGGTGTGGCTCAATCGGCTGATGTCGAACTGACGCCGCAACTGAGGGCACAGCTGCATGCAGGGGAATGCGTGGTGTCGCTGCAGGCGACTATTTTTCGACGCATTGACCGAAATCAAAATTCTTCGCATCGAAATCCTTCATATGTGGCGCATTCAGGCACTTAAGGTAACGCCGCTCAATGAGAAATGCCGTCGTGAGGCTTGTCGACACCTGCAATGCTGAGAGAAGCAAGGGATCGGACTTTCCAACCATCTGGAGAGATGTGCTGAAGGCGCATCCCTGCGTGCTCGGGCAGCCGGTGCAAGACAGCGGAGAGGACGGTCCGCTGCTGAGGATTCCCTTGATCACCGGCCAGGTCCTCGTGTTCCTGGGTTCGCATTTTTCTTTGTTGTGAGCTCCCGCGCCGGGCGTCTTGAGGGTTTGGCCGAATCCTGTCCAACTTGACGAGGATCACGGTTATTGCGTCGCTAACCCGTCTTCACGCCCCTAGCAATCAGTCGGGACGCCGCCGATCTCCCGGGCGGCTGTCTCGGCCGCGTAGACATCGTCGACTGTGATGTTGATCGCCAACCACCGGGCGTCGGGACCGTCAGCGGGTTGTCAGGCTGGGCTTGCTAGACAGCGCTCGCGACCAATCATCTTTCCAAGCAGTCCGCCTTTGTGGTCGTCGGACGGCAGACAGGAGCACATTCGATGCAGTTTCTGAAAATTGGACTTGCGTTGACCACGCTGGCCGTTGCGGCGCCGGCGTTCGCGGATTCCACGGTCAACGTGAAATTGTGGGACAAGAACGGCGACATGAACGCCGACGCCAAGATGGGGATGGGCATGCCGGCGAATATGAACATGGCGATGATGAAGGTTCAGGTCGACAAGAAGGTCGTGCCGGCTGGCAAAGTGACCTTCGATGTGACCAACACCTCCAAGGCCACGGTCCATGAAATGATCGTCGTTCCCGTGGCGGACCCAAAAAAGACGACGCTGCCCTATATTTCGAACGAGAACCGTGTCGATGAGGATGCGGCCGGCCATCTGGGTGAGGTCTCGGAACTCGATCCGGGCAAGTCGGGTTCGCTGACGCTCGACCTCAAGCCAGGCTTCTACGCGGTCTTCTGCAACATCCCCGATCATTTCATGAACGGCATGTGGGCCACCATCAAGGTTCAGTAAGACGACACCGAGCACGCCCGGCGACGAACCGCGGCGTGCTCGCCCAGCCAATGTGGTTATGCCGATCAGGGCGAACGGAGTGTCGATGGGCTCAGGCGGCTTCTATGGCGCTTTTGATCGACGTCACGGGGTGCTTGACGAAGTCCTTGGCGACCTCGCCGACAAGTTTGGCGCTCAATGACGGCTGATAGTGCCTTCGCATCTCACCAAGCGTGCGCGGATCGGCGATCACCAGTATATGCTCGCAGGCTTTCTCGCGGGCCTTGTGATTGAGGTAGCTCGCGATCGACGCGGCAAAGTCGTCTTCACCCAGCCGGGACTCGTCCGGATTGGCGGTTGAACTGCGATGCCTGCCGCCGGATCCGGCGTGGGCCACTTCAAGGACCGAATCCTCGACTTCGATCAGGTCGAGATGAGGTTCGTGCCCCTTGTTGTGAAACAGCCGCAGGCTCTCGCCATCCGTAACCGCGACGAGAGTGCCGTTATTCAGAATCATGTGTTTCTCCGAGGTCGGATCAGCCGAGCACTCCGGCACCGTCCGATCATTTCACTGCCATTGCCAGACAGGTAAGCCCCGATCCCCTCGCGTCGCTTTGACCTTGATCAAAGCCGGGCACGGCCATGAACGACCGGCTAAGTCGAGCAGAAGGCGGAATGCAGCGCCTCGATGACAGTCAGCACCTCCGGGCGGTGCCAGGCGATCGAATCCGTCGAAGCGCCCCCCTCGGCGTAGATCATGCCGGAGCATCAAAGCCGACGAACTTGGCATGCCGGACGGCGGCGCCGTCGAACCTTGACCCGCCGCGGCAAGGTCCTATTCGAAGGAGTAGGTGAATCCTTCCGGCGACGCACCCACGATGACTTTCGCCATCTTCTTGCCCTCGAGCGAGCGGTTGAGCACGCCGCGGCTGAGTTCCGGCAGCAGCGTGTTGGTCAGGATGGCGTCGATCATGCGCCCGCCGGACTCGATCTCGGTGCAGCGCGCCTTGACCAAATCCATCACGCCATCGCCGATCACCAGCTCGGCGTCGTTGGTGGCCTTGAGCCGGCGCGCGATCTTGCCGAACTGGTGCCGGGCGATCGCCTCGATCATCGCGTCCGACAGCGGATAATAGGGAATGGTGACGACGCGGCCGAGGAAGGCGGCCGGGAACACTTTCAGCAGCGGCGCGCGCAGGGCCTGGTCGAGATCGTCGATGCCGGTCCGCACGGTGCCGTTCCTGGTGCGGTCCATGATGACGTCTGAGCCGACATTCGAGGTGAGCAGGATCAGCGTGTTCTTGAAGTCGATCCTGCGGCCTTCGCTGTCATCCATCATGCCCTTGTCGAAGACCTGGAAGAAGATCTCGTGCACGTCCGGATGCGCCTTCTCGACCTCGTCGAGCAGGATCACCGAATAGGGTTTCCTGCGCACCGCCTCGGTCAGGATGCCGCCCTTGCCGTAGCCGACATAACCGGGCGGCGCGCCCTTGAGCGTCGAGACGGTGTGGGCTTCCTGGAACTCTGACATGTTGATCGAGATCAGGTTCTGCTCGCCGCCATAGAGCGTCTCGGCCAGCGCCAGCGCGGTCTCGGTCTTGCCGACGCCGGAAGGGCCGCAGAGCAGGAACACGCCGACCGGCTTTTCCGGCGCGCCGAGGCCGGCGCGGCTGGTCTGCACGCGCCTGGCGATCATCTCCATGGCGTGATCCTGGCCGACGACGCGTTCGGACAGGGTGGCGGCGAGCTTCAGCGCCTTCTCGGTCTGGCTGGAGAGCATGCGTCCGGTCGGAATGCCGGTCCAATCCTGCACCACGGCGGCGACAGCGTTGCGGTCGACCGACGGCAGGATCAGCGGCGTCTCGCCCTGCGCGGCCGCAAGTTCCGCCATCAACTCGCGCAGCCTCGCCAGGTCGGCGGCGGCTTCATCCGCCGGCTCGGCGGAAACTGTTTCGGCCTTTGCGGCCTTTGCCCCTTTGGCCTTCTGGGTCTTGGCCTTCTTGGCCCCGGCAGCCGCGCCGTCGCCAGCCTTGCTCTCGGCAGCCTTTTGTTCGGGCGCCTTTGCTGCGCCGTGCCCGCTCTCGGTCCCGGCAGTCTCCTCAGCCGCCGCCTCGTCGAGCGGCACACCCTCGCCGCGCAATTTGGCGCGCAGGTCGAGGATCTCAGCCACCAATGCCTTTTCCCGATCCCACCGCGCCTGGGCGGCGGCCAAGGCGGTCTCGGTTTCCGCCAGCCCGGCATCGACACGGGCCTGCCGGTCGGAGACGTCGATGCCGATCGCCGCTTCGCGGCCGATAATGCCGCTTTCGACCTCCAGCGCCTGGCGGCGGCGCAGTATGTCCTCGACTTCGGCCGGCGTCGCATGCTGCGAGACCGCGACGCGGGCGCAGGCGGTGTCGAGCAGGCTGACGGCCTTGTCCGGCAACTGGCGCGCCGGGATATAGCGGTGCGAAAGCGAGACCGCCGCCTCGATCGCCTCGTCCAGGATCTGCACCTTGTGGTGCTGCTCCAGCACGCCGGCGACGCCGCGCAGCATCAGCACGGCCACGGCTTCCGACGGCTCGTCGATCTTGACCACCTGGAAGCGGCGGGTGAGCGCCGGGTCCTTCTCGATGTGCTGCTTGTACTCGGCCCAGGTCGTGGCCGCGATGGTGCGCAATTCGCCGCGCGCCAGCGCCGGCTTCAACAGATTGGCTGCATCGCCGGTTCCCGCCGCGCCGCCAGCGCCGATCAGCGTATGCGCCTCGTCGATGAACAGGATGATCGGCACTTCGGAGGCCTGGACCTCGTCGATGACGGCCTTCAGCCGCTTTTCGAACTCGCCCTTGACGCTGGCGCCGGCTTGCATCAGCCCGACATCGAGCATGCGTACGGAGACATTCTGAAGCGTCGGCGGCACGTCGCCCTGGGCGATGCGCAGCGCAAATCCCTCGACCACCGCCGTCTTGCCGACGCCGGCCTCGCCGGTCAGGATCGGGTTGTTTTGCCGGCGTCGCATCAGGATATCGACGATCTGCCTGATTTCCGGATCGCGGCCGACGACCGGATCGATCTTGCCGTCACGGGCGCGCTGGGTGAGGTCGGTGGCGTATTTGGCCAGGGCGGAATCCCCGCCCGGGCCGCGCTTGACCGGTGTCTCCGCGGCGGCCGCGGCGGGAGGTGAGCCGGCTTCGAGCGAGCCTTCCGTGACATCGGCGAAGCGGGAAATGACGCCATCCGCATCGATCTTGTCGAATTCGGCGCTGATCTTCGACACCAGGCCTTCCAGCGCCGGCGTCTTGAGACAAGCGAGCAGGATATGGGCGCTGCGCACCTCCTCGACCCCGAACTCCAGCGTCGCCAGGTTCCAACCCTCCTGGATGGCGTGGAAGATGTGGTCGGAGAATTCCTCCACCGAAGTGGCGCCATAGGGCAGCTTGTCGATGGCGCGGGTCATGTCGGCCGTCAGCCGGCTGACATCCAGTCCGGCGTCGGCGACGATCATCTGCACATCCGAGCGCTCCGACAGCACCAGTTGCTGGATGAAATGGGCGAGCTCGACATAGGGATTGCCGCGCAGCTTGGCCGTGTCGGCGGCGGCCTTGAAGGCGCGCACCCCCGTGGCGTTGAGCTTGGCGACCAGTTCCTTACGCTTGAAGCTCTGCGATGACCGGCGCTGTTCCATCGAACCTGCTCCCGCAACCTGCCGACCCATACCCTGCCATATAAGCGGCTGCTTGACAAAGCCGTGCGGCGGATAGGGCCCTTGAATCCATCCGGGCGGCACCGCCCGGTTACACAAGCCTTGCAAACTCGTGGCAACAAACATGGATTGCCGTCCGGACTATGCGAGCCATTTCACATACCGGTTCCGACAATCGCGCAATGGGTTCGCCGAGAAGGCGGCTGCGTTTAGCTTCCGTTAGTTTTTGCGCAGGTGCTCAATTGTCGTCGCGTGAGGCCGGTGATAACGTTACGTCACATGGGTCTCAGGGCCGCTGGCTGGGGGTTGGTGTGATTGATCTCGCACTCTGGCTGAATCCTCTGAACGGTGCGAATCCGTCGGGAGAGGACTTGCGCAACGACCCGGCTTTTCATGACCTGGAGCGCCTGACCGAGCCTCAGGTCAAAGTCGTTCACGACGGCAACAGCAAGCCCACCTCGCAATCCAGTCCGGTCGACTGGACGGCCGTGCTGGAAAAAGCCGAGGAATTGCGTCCGCGCGGCCGGGATCTGCGGCTGCTGGTCATCGTTGCGCGGGCCTTGGCCAACGAGGAAGGGCTGGCCGGCCTCGCCCAGGGCCTGACGCTCATCGCCAGGACCTTCGAACAGTACTGGGACACGATGCACCCTGCGCTGCGGACGGGCGCGCCGCGCGAGGCCGCCTTGCGCCGCATCAATGCGCTGCTCGACCTGCAAAACGGCCAGGAAGGCCTGCTGGCGAACCTCAGGCAGGCGGTATTCTTCTCGCCGCGCGCGATCGGGCCGATCAGTGGCCGGGACCTGGAACAGGCGGCGCTCGACGAACGCGTCATGCTCCAGGAGGCAGCCTCCGGCCTCGGGACCGCCGAAAAGGCGGCGCTGACGAACGCCCACAACCAGCTGTTGAACCGTGTGCGCACAGGATGCGCGGCGCAGATCGATCAAGCAGCGGACGCGATGACGTCGCTGCTGGCCGACGCGCGTGCCGCGATCGCCGCTCTCGACGCGATTGATACCGCCCTCAATGCCCGCATCGAAGGCAATGGCGCCACCGTCCCGGAATTGAAGAAGTTCCTGCAGCGTTTGCTGACGACGCTGGAGCGGAATTCCAGCGCGGGCGCCCAAGTGGCGAATGGTGCCGCGAAAGCCTCCCCACAGCCGGTTCAGCCGGCATCGACGCCCGCCCGAAACGGTCATGGAGCCGAGCCGATGGCAAGTGTGGCAAGCCCAGTCGAAGCGAGCGCCGGCCTGCCGGACCGGATCAACTCGCGCGACGAAGTCGTCAAATGCCTGGACCTCGTCGTCGCCTTCTACGACCGCACCGAGCCGTCCAGCCCCATCCCGCATCTCGCCCGGCGGGTGCGCCGGATGGTGCACATGGATTTCGTGGAACTGATGGAAGATCTCGCCCCGTCGGGGCTGAAGGAATTCCGGCTGCTTGCCGGTGTCCCGGATCCCAAGAAGCCGGCCCAGAAGGATGAAAGGTAACAAGCATGCCAGCAGAGAGCAAAGCGAAGGTCATCGAAAGAAACCGCGCGCCGCGCGTGCAGATCGCCTACGATGTCGAAACCTACGGCAGCCCGACGACGATCGAACTGCCGTTCGTCATGGCCGTGATGGCGGACCTTGCAGGCGCTTCGCAGACCAAGGAAGCGTCGAAATCGGTCCTCGACCGCAACTTCGTCGAAACCGACGCCAACCGCTTCCCGAAATTCATGGAAGCGATGGGGCCGCGCGTGAAGGCGCGGGTGAAGAACACCTTGCCGCAAGCCGAGGGCCAGGAGCGGGACGAAGAGCTCGCCATCGACCTCACCTTCTCCAAGATGGGCGACTTCGCGCCGGACAAGATCGCCGAGCAGGTCCCGCAGCTGGCCGAGATCCTGAAGATGCGCCGCCAGCTCGAGGAGTTGCTGGGCTTCATGGACGGCCGCGTCGACGCCGAAAAGCGCATCGCGCAGCTTCTGAACAACGAGCCGCTGCTGAGCAAGATCGCCAGCCAGGCGATGGATGACGGCAAGGGCGAGGAGTAAGTCATGGCCGAACAGCAAAAAACCGCAGCCGCCACCGCCGAGGCGGAAGCCATCGATCTCGGCGAATTCAGCGGGCTCCTTGAAAAGGATTTCAAGGTCAAGAAGGACGACAGCGAGAAGCTGCAGCAGCTGGTGCGCAACCTGGCACTGGCGGCGCAATCGCGCTCCGAGACGACGACCATCTCTTCTAACGCGATCAAGTCGATCAAGTCGCTGATCGCCGGCATCGACAAGATGCTGACGACGCAGGTCAACGAGATCCTGCATGCGCCGGAAGTGCGCGAGATGGAAGGCACGTGGCGCGGCCTCTGGTACCTGATCAACAACACCGAGACCGATACCAAGCTGAAGATCCGGGTGATGAACATCTCCAAGGAGCAGCTGGCCGACACGCTGGAAGACTATGAAGGCCAGATGTGGGACCAGAGCCCGATCTTCAAGAAGGTCTACACGGACGAGTATTCGATGCTGGGCGGCGAGCCTATCGGCTGCATCATCGGCGCCTATGAGTTCTCCAACCACCCGCGCGACGTCGGCCTACTGCGCAACATCTCGGGCGTCTGCGCCTCGGCGCACACGCCGTTCATCGCTGCCGCCTCGCCGCGGCTGTTCCGCATGGACAGCTGGCAGGAACTGCCGAACCCGCAGGACCTGCAGATGATCGTGAACAACCCGGCCTATGCCTCCTGGCAGTCGCTGCGCGAAAGCGAGGACGCCCGCTATATCGGGCTCACCATGCCGCGCGTGCTGGCGCGCCTGCCCTATGGTTCGGAAACCGTTCCGGTGAAGGGCTTCACCTTCGAGGAGGAGGTGGGCGGCGACCACAACAAATATGTCTGGATGAACGCCGCCTTCCCGATGGGCGTCAACATCAACCGCAGCCACAAGCTCTATGGCTGGGGCACGCAGATCCGCGGCGTCGAGAATGGCGGCACGGTGCTCAACCTGCCGGTGCACGCCTTCCCAACCGACGACGGCTCGATCGCGATGAAATGTCCGACCGAGGTCGCCATCGACGACCGGCGCGAAGCGGAATTGGCCAAACTCGGCCTGATGCCGATCCTGCACCGCAAGAACACCGACCTTGCGGCCTTCATCGGCGCGCATTCGCTGCAGGACGACGAGACGCGCGCCGGACGTCTGGTCGATCCTGACGCGCAGTCGAACGAGCGGCTTTCCGCCAACTTGCCTTACCTGTTCCCGGTCTCGCGCTTCGCGCACTACCTCAAGGCGATCGCGCGCGACAAGATCGGCTCGTTCAAGGAACGCACCGACATGGAGATCTGGTTGACAGAATGGATCAACCGGTACGTGCTGGCCAACCCTGCCTTCGCCGACGACAAGGCGCGCGCCAAGCGCCCGCTTGCCGCGGCCGAGGTGCAGGTCGACAGCGTCGAAGGCCGGCCCGGTTACTACAACGCCCGTTTCTATCTGCGTCCGCACTATCAGTTGGAAGGCATCAACGCCTCGCTCCGGCTGGTGTCGGAACTGCCGTCGGTGAAGGGCTGAACTCGTTAAGCAAAGTCATCTTGTTTCGTAGCGGTGGAGAAAGACAATGCCAGACAGAACCGATGCGCCCTCGACGAAAATCGACGGCTTCCTGAAAGTGCCGGACATCAAGGGCCCGAGCAAACGTGACGGCCATGAAGACGAGATCGAGATCCACGGCGTCGACTACAAGATGATCGCGCCCTACGACCCGAACTCGCTGTCGCGGCGCGGCCGCGTGTCCATGGGAATGATCAAATTCTTCAAGCACTACGACAAGTCGTCGCCCTACCTGAAGAAGGCGCTGTTCGAGAACAAGGCGCTGGACGAGGTGGTGTTCTCGGCACGCCGCACCATCGACGGCGAGACGAGCGACTATCTGGTGGTGACTCTCACCGACGCCTCGATCATGGAATACGATATGCGGCAGGCGCAGGACGAGCCAGACCTGATCGAGGAAGAGGTCAGCTTCGCCTACAAGAAGATCAAGTTCGTCTACGACAAGGACGATGAGATCGAAATGGACGTCTATGTCGGCAAGTGAGGCCAAGCGGCCCGGCGCAAAGGCGCAGCTCGCCGGCAGCTCCCGGGCAAAGCGCGAGGCGGTTCAGCCCTCCCTCTGGGACCGCCTCGTCAACGATTTGCCCGGGCTGACGTCGGAGATCGACGGGCTGCGTCGCCTGCTGGATGAAGAACTCGGCGCCGAGCGCGTCGAGGCTCTTCTTGCCGGCAGCGCGCGGGCCATCGATGCCGATGCCGAGCTTACGGCCGAGCAGAAACGGCGACTGCATAGGCTGATCTTCCAGACCGAGCATCGCGCCGAAATCGAAAGCCGCGGCGTGGTGGTATCGGCGCGCGTGCTGCGCGAAGCCGTCCGGCGCGACATAGAGGCGCTGTTCAACACCGAGCGTTTCGAATCCGTGCCGATGCTGTCCGACGCCGAGCACGAACAGCCCTTGGACGAGTTGCCGTCGCTGGCCGATTTTCCGGAAGTGCGCCGCAGCGTCGTCAATTACGGCGTGCCGTCCTTCTCCGGCCGCTCCTCGCGGGATTTCGACCGCGACACGCTGGCGCGCGAAATCCGCGCGGTGCTCGCCACCTTCGAGCCGCGTCTCAAGGAAAGCGCGACAACCGTGAATGTCACGCTCGGCGACAAAAGCGTCGGCCTCAAGATCGAGATCGACGCCGTGCTGATCATGACGCCGACGCCGGAACGCATGCGGCTGCGCACCACGATCAATCTCGACAACGGCCTGGCGCGAACCGAATTCCGGGAGACCTGAGATGGATCGGGTCTTCGTAGAGTATTACGAAGAGGAACTAACCCATATCCGGGCGCTGGCCGCGGAATTCGCCGACATGCATCCGGCGGTCGCGCGCAACCTTTCCCTCGATACCGTCCCCTGCCCCGACCCCTATGTCGAAAGGCTGCTCGACGGCGTTGCCTTCCTTGCGGCGCGCACGCGGCTCAAGGTCGACGCGGAGCGCTCGCGCTTCTCGCGAGCCGTGCTCGACGTGCTTTACCCGGACCTGGTGACGCCGGCGCCTGCGACGGCGATGGCCGTGCTGAAACCTGGACAGCAAGTGCAGTCGATGATCGCCGGCCATGCCGTCGCGCGCGGCACGCGGCTGGTCTCGGGCCTGCATCCGGGGCTCTCGACGCGCTCGACCTTCACCACCGCGCAAGAGGTCACGCTGTGGCCGATCGCGATCACCTCGGTCGGCTATTTCCAGGACCGCAGCGCGCTGGCGGCCGCCGGCATCGCGCCGATCGGCGGCGTGCGCGGCGAGGCGGCGTTCCGCATCACGCTGGCGCGGACCGGAAAGGGCAAGCTCAGCGAGTTGTCGCTCGACCGCCTCGACCTCTATTTCGCCGGGCGCGCCAAGGCGCCGCTCATCTTCGACGCGATCTTCGGCGCCTGCTCGGCCGTCGGCGCGCGGGCGGAAGGCAAGACCAATCCGCTCACCGCCCTGCCCGAGCCCGAGATGATCGGCATCCACGACGACGAAGCGCTGATGCCGCGCACCCGCCCGACTTTCGAGGGGTACCGGCTGCTGCGCGAATATTTCATGATCCCGGAGCGCTTCCACTATGTGCGGGTCGCCGGCCTGCAGCCGGTGGTGCGCAAGTGCGATGGTGCAATAGAGATCATCTTCCTGTTCCGGCGTCCGGTGCCGGAGCTCGCCGATGTGACGGCCGCCGATTTCGAGCTGTTCGCGACGCCGATCATCAATCTCTTCGAACGCGAATGCAACGTCATCGAGATCGATCCGCGCCGGACGCGCCAGGTGCTGCATGCTGATCGCACCAGGGCGCGCGACTTCGAGATCTTCCGCGTCACCCGGGTTGAGGACGCCGACGCCGAAGGCAGCGAAGCGGTCATTCCCGAATTGTTCAGCCTCGGGCAGAACCGCGGCAGCGGCTGGGTCTACTCGACGGAGCGGCGCCCGCGCCGGGCAACGGAGGACGAGCGGCGCGACGGCCTGACCCGCACCTCCTATACCGGCGACGATGTCTTCATCGCGGTGTCGCGCCCGGCGGGGAGCCCGGCCAACCGGCCGCTCAAGCGGCTCGACGTGATGGCGCTCTGCACCAATCGCGACCTGGCGATCCTGGACGACACGCCGACGCTGACGCTGGAGACCGCCGATCCGGTGGAAGCGGTGCGGCTGCTCGGCGCGCTGCGGCCGCCGCAGCCGGCCATCCCGGCAGCTCTGCCGGCCGGCGCCGAAGGCGAATCCCGCGCCGACAATCTCGCCTGGCGGCTGGTGGCGCAGCTTTCGCTCAACTTCCTCAGCCTCGCCAAGGAGGGCCGCGGCGTCGACCCGCTGCACGCCTTGCTCGACCTCTACGCCGATCGCGGCGATCCAAGCCTTGCCCGCAACGTGCATTCGATCACCCGCATCGACTCGCGCCCGGTGATCGAGCGGCTGCAGATCGACGGGCCGATGTGTTTCGGCCGCGGCACCGAGGTGACGCTGCATGTCGACCAGTCGGTGCTGGCGGGTCAAAGCACACTGCTGCTTTCGGCCCTGCTTGCGCGGCTGTTCGCCCGCCATGCCGGGATAAATGGTTTCGTGCGGACTCGCACGCGGTTGCTGCAGAAGCAGGAGGATGTGCCATGGCCGATGACGCCCGGCAATCGCTACCTGATCTAGCGCAACCGGCCCCAACGGAGGCGGAGCCGCTGTCGGAGGGGTACGACTTCTTCGAGCTGCTGCGCCGGCTGGAGCAGCGACGGGGTCTGTTCGGCCATTCGGGAACCGCGGAGCGCGAGCCGGCAAGGCTCGGCCAGCATGTGCGCCTGAGCTTCTCGGCCAGGGACGTGGTCAAATTCCAAGATGCGGGCGAAAAGGCTCCGGCGCGGGTGACCCTCGCCAATCTCGGCCTGCTCGGGCCGGAAGGGCCGATGCCGCTGCATCTGACGCGCTGGGTGCTCGACCGGCTGTCGCAACGCTGGTTCACCGGTGCCGACGCCGAGCAGACCAGCGACACGACCTTCGTCGACTTTGTCAACATCCTGCAGCACCGCATGATCGCGCTCTACTATCGCGCCTGGGCGGACGCGCATCCGGCGGTGCAGATCGAACGTTCGGTCGGCGGTCGTGTCCGCGCCATGCTGGAAGCCATGGCCGGCATCGGCCTTCCCGGCACGCAGGACCCCGAGCTCGACACGGTTCGGCTGCGCCAGGCCGGATCGCTGGCGAACCAGGTCGACGGCGCGGAGCGGCTGACGCTGTTCCTCGCCACCGCCTTCAAGGTGCCGGTTGAGATCAAGGAATTCGTCGCCGCCTGGATCGCCATTCCGAAGGCGCTGCAGAGCCAAGTCGGCAAGGCCTATGCGGCGCTGGGGCGCGGGGCCACGATCGGCCCGCGCGTCTTCAGCCGGCAGAGCCGCATCGAATTGCGCGTCGGCCCGCTCAGCCTCGACGATTTCAAGTCGTTCCTGCCTGGAGAACGGAGGCTTGTCCTGTTCAAGAAGGCGGTGCGCGACATGATCGGCGAAGCCCTTGATGTCGACCTCAGGATCGTGCTCGCGCGCGACGCCGTGCCGGCGCCCAAGATGGGAACGATCCAGCTCGGCCGGACCTCATGGCTCTCGCGCCCCACCGAAATGGGAGACGCCGACGATCTCAGGCTGCGCACCATCGTCGGTTGGCGGCCGGACATGGCGGAGGCAGCCTGATGAGCCTGCTTCTGACCCTGGAACAAGGTCCGCGCTCGCAGGTGGTCAGGCAGACCCGGCTGGACGAGGGCGAGTTGGTGATCGGCCGCAGCGCCGATGCCGGCTGGCAGATCGACGACCCGGACATGTTCGTCTCACGCGCGCACTGCAAGATCAGCGGCGGCCGCGACGGCTATTTTGTCACCGACACGTCGAGCAGTGGATTGTTCATCGACGACTCCGACAGCCCGCTCGGAACCGGCAGGTCGACGCGCTTGCAAAGCGGCATGCGGCTGCGCATGGGCGACTATGTGCTCCATGTTGAGATCCAGCCGGGCGCCGGCCACACCTCGATCGGCCAGGCGCCGATCGCCAATGCTGTGCCGGCATGGCCGTCGCCACAGGCGCGGACGCCAGCCAATATCGGCGGCGACGATTTCTTCTCGGCCAAGGCCGAGGAGGAGCCGCAGCGGCCGCGCCCGGCCGGGCTGCCCGATCCGTTCGAGCAGCCTGTGCCCGGAGCTTACGATCGCGCTTCGAACCAGCGCAGCTCGCCGGCCTTCGACGATCCGTTCAGCCTCGATCCGGTGGCGACGCCGACCTCGAACGACGAGCCCGCCACCGGCCGAGCGGACCCGTTCGGCTTTGGCGACATGCCAGCGCGCAACGACATGCCCGAGCCCCCGCCCAAAGCCGCCGGCTTCGACGATTTCAGCTTCGGGCCAGCCGCGACGCCCGCTTCCGGCCACGGTGCCGATCCAGCCGATCGCTTCGAGCGGCCGGCCGAGAAGCCGAAGGCCGCCCGTCCCTGGGAAATACCGGCGCAGGCGCCCCAACCCCCTACTCCGCAACCTCGCCCTGTTTCCGCGCCGAGGCCATCGCGTGCAGCGCAGCCTGCGCCGAGCGACATGGCGCTGCGCGCGGCATTCCTGCGCGGCATGGGCGTCGAGGAGGCCGACTTTCCCGGGCGCGATCCGCTCGTCGAGATGGAGAAATTCGGCCGCGAATACAGGCTGATGCTCGACGGCCTGATGCAGCTCTTGCGCAAGCGCGCCGAAGAGAAGGGGAGCGCGCGCGTCGCGCAGACGGTGGTCGGTTCTTCGGAAGTCAACCCGCTCAAATTCCTGCCGACGGTCGAGGATGTCATCGTCACCATCATCGCCGAGCGCAGCCCCGGCTTTCTCTCCGGCGAGGCGGCGATCAGCGATGCTGTCAAGGACCTCGCGCAGCATCACGTGCGCGCCTGGCGCGGCGTTCACGCCGCGCTTCGGCGCATGATCGACCGTTTCGATCCGGCCGCGATCGAGGAAGAGCTCAAGTCCAATTCCGCGATCGGCAATCTGCTCGCAGGCGGGCGCAACGCCAAGCTGTGGGAGCTCTACCAGAAACGCCATCGCGACATCGCCCAGAGCGCGGAATCGAGCTTCCTGGGCGAGATCGGCGCAGACTTCAGGGACGCTTACGAAGAGGAGTAGGGACATGATCGACAGACGCGAATTCATCGTTGCTCTCGGCGCGACGGGGCTGCTTGCGGCTTGCCAGAGCGGCCCGCCGAAACCATCGGTGATCTCGGTCAACGTGACCGGCGGCGCCGGCATGAATCCGGGACCGGGCGGCGGCGACCGGCCGGTGACGGTTCTGGTGATGCGGCTTGCCAGCACCGGCAAGTTCAACTCGGCCGATTATTTCGCGCTGCAGGGCGATGCCGGCTCGGCGCTGGGCGCCGACCTGATCGGCTCGGACGCGATCTCGGTCGCGCCGGGCAAGACGGCGGCCAAGACCATCACGGTCGAGCCGAACGCCACGGCGCTCGGCTTCGTCGCGCTGATCCGCGAACCCGGCGGACGCAACTGGCGCACGACCAAGTCGGTTTCGCCGGGGTCGAAATTCACCATCAATGTCAGCCTCGGCAAAGGCGGCATATCCGCCTAGCGAAGCGTCAACAGGGCAGTGCAGAGAGTGGCAGCATGAGCGACGCAAACAGGGTGCTGTGGTCCGAGGGACTCTTCTTGAGGACCCAGCATTTCCAGCAGCAGGACCGGTTCTTCGAGGGGATGGTGCGCGGCGCCTTGCAGGCGGGCCAGCTCCATACGTTCGGCTTCCAGCAGCTGACGCTCGACCAGTCGCTGCTCGACGCCGGCCAAGTGTCGATCGTATCCGCCCGGGGCATCTTCCCGGACGGCACGCCCTTCTCCATCCCGGAGCTGATGGATGCGCCGAAGCCGCTGCCGGTCACGGCCGACACCGGCGCCGGGCCGGTGCTGGTGGCGCTGCCGCTGGAGCCGCCCGGCGGCGTCGGATTCGATCCGGCGCATGCTCAATCGACGGGCGCGCGCTACCACGGCAAGATCGTCCCGGTGCGCGACGCCGTGCAGGGCGGCGCCGATCCGGAAGAAATCGAGATCGCCCGGCCGCAAGCGGTGCTGCTGGCGCCCGGCAAATCGGTCGGCGGCTATACCGCCTTGCCGATCGCCGATATCACGGGCGTGCGCGCCGATGGCGGCGTCTCGCTCGACCAGTCCTTCCTGCCGCCGACGCTGATCACCGGCGCCGTGCACTGGTACCGGCAATTGCTGCAGGAGGTCGTCACCGGCCTCGACCAGATCGCCGAGGCGCATGGCAAGATGGTGATGGGCGGGGCCGGCCGCAGCGTCGAGGACCTTTTGATGCTGCACCTCGCCAATGCCGCGCGGCCGCGGCTGGCGCATATGCTGGCGCAGGACGTCTTCCATCCGGCCGAGCTCTATCTCGAACTTGCCGGCCTCGCCGGCGAGATGGCCACCTACGGCTCGAGCTCGCGGCGGCTCGGCGAGTTGCCGGCCTACGACCACATGGCGCCCGGCCCCGCCTATATGGCGCTGGCCGACGCCTTGCGTTCGCTGATCCTCAGCCTGCGCTACATCGAGCCGAAATCGCGCGCGCTTCCAGTCATGCGACACGCGACCAATGTCTGGAAGGTGCGCATCGACAACCCGAAGCTGCTGGTCGCCAGCCGCATCGTCATCCGCGTCGGCTCCGAGCTTTCGGAAGACGCACTGCGCAAGATCTTCGTCAACCAGGCGACGGTCGGCTCGGCCGACCAGTTCGAGGGCCTGTGGAAGTCACGCCTGCCCGGCATTCCGCTGAAGCCGCTGCATTCGCAGCCGCGCGAGATCCCCTATGACGGCGACCGGCTGTGCCTGGAGCTCGACCAGAAGAGCGAGCATTGGGCCTCGCTGCTCGACGCGCCGGGCTTCGTCATCGGCGTTTCCGGCGTGCTGCCGAGCGAGCCGCAGGTCGACTGCTATTCGGTGAACAGGTGAGGCCATGAGCCGGGATGATCCCTTCGGACTGTCGGAGGATCGCGAGCGCACACGCATCCGGCTGACCGGTGCGGCGCCCCGGCCGATGGCACCGCTGGCGCCGGGCGCGCCGGTCAAGCGGGCGCGCGCCCATCCCAACACGCTGATCAATATCTTCGCCCCGCTGCTCGAATTCGCGCCGGAGCTCGAAAGCGCGCTGGCGCCGGAGAACCCGGAAGTGATGCGCACGCGCCTGCTCGACGAGCTGGTGCGGGCGCGCGACGCCGCTGTTGCCGCGGGCTCATCGCTGGAGCGCGCGGACCAGGCGGCCTGGGCCGTGGCGGCGCTGCTCGATGATCTCGCACTCAACACGCCATGGGGCGGCGCCAGCGCCTGGCCGCGCCAGCCGCTTGTGGTCATGCTGCGCGGCGACGTCGATGCCGGCACCCAGTTCTTCACGCGGCTCGACGAGCTGGAGCGGCATCCCAACCGCGACCGCGAGATGCTGGAGCTGCAATATTACTGCCTGGCGCTCGGCTTCCGCGGCAAATACCGGGTGCCCGGCCGCGCCGGCGACCGTTCGCTCAACGCCGTGCGGGTAGCCGCGGCGCGCTTCTTGCGCAATGCGGATGCCGAGGATTCGCCGCTGTCGCCGAACTGGAAAGGCGTGATCGCCTCCGACGAGCCGCAGCGTTTCATCGTGCCGATCTGGGTGATGGCGCTCGCCGCGATTGTCGTCGCCGCTGCCGCTTATGTCGGCCTGTCGATGGGCCTGAGCAGCCAGGCGGTCGAGCTTTCCGCGCTGGTGCGCACGCTGCCGCCGGCCTCGCGCGGCGACGTCACCCGCGCCGCGCCCAAGCAGGATGCTCCTGAACCCGAAGCGCCGCAGCCGGTCGATTTCGCGCTGCTGCCCGAGTTCAAGGCCGCGGCGCCGGATGACCTCAAAGGCGCGCTCAGCGGCACCGAGAGCGTCTCGCTGGCGAAGCTCATCATCCAATCCTCCAATCCCGAGCTGTTCCAGTCGTCGCGGCCGACGCTGACCGAGGGTTACGAGCCGCTGATCGCGTCGATCGCCAAGGTTATCCTCGACAACAAGGAGCTGATCGGAAAGATCACGGTCGTCGGCCATACCGACAATGTGCGCCTGCAGAAGTCGAACCCGCTTGCCAGCAACCAGCGCCTGTCGGAAGCGCGCGCCGAGACCATAGCCAAGCTTCTGGTGCAAGCCGGCGTGCCGCCGGAGAGCATCTCATCCGAGGGTCGCGCCGAAACCGATCCGGTGGCCGACAATTCCACTCGGGAAGGCCGCGCGCTCAACCGGCGCGTCGAGGTGTTGGTCGAGAAGAGGCTCTGAGATGTTCATCCTGCGCTTCCTCTGGGCTGTCATCACATCGCGTTTCCTGTGGACGCTGATCGGCATCGCGCTGCTTTCACTGCTGATCTGGGTGTTCGGGCCGATCGTGCAGGTCGGCCCTTACGCGCCGTTCGAGTCCGAGAATGTGCGCATCGCCATCATCGCCGGGCTGATCATCCTGTGGCTGATCTGGCTGATCATCGCGCAGCGCCGCGCGATCCGCGCCAACCGCATGTTCGTCGCCGAGATCGCGGCGCCTGTTCAGGAAAAGCAGCTCACGCCTGGAGAGGAGAGCGTCGCGGCCGTCGGCGCCAAGTTCGGCGAGGTGATGGCCGAGCTCAAGCGGCGCAAGCTCGGCGGCCGGAAATTTCTGCGCGAGATGCCCTGGTATGTGATCGTCGGTCCGCCGGCCACCGGCAAGACCACGGCCTTGCGCCAGTCGGGACTCAATTTCCCGATCGACCTCACCGACGATCTGCAGGGCGTCGGCGGCACGCGCAATTGCGACTGGTTCTTTTCCGAGAACGCGGTGCTGATCGACACCGCCGGCCGCTATGTCCAGCAGGAGAGCCAGCCGGATGTCGACGCGACGGAATGGCTGGGCTTCCTCGACCTGTTGAAGAAGCACCGGGGCCGCCGCGCGCTGAACGGCGTCATCGTCGCACTGTCGATCGACGCGCTGTCGGAGGGCGACGAGGCGATCAAGGCGCATGGCCGCAAAATCCGCCGCCGGCTGGCGGAGCTGAACGACCGGCTGGAGATCCGCCTGCCCGTCTACCTGATGCTGACCAAGGCCGACCTGATCAAAGGCTTCGAAGCCTTCTTCGGCGGTCTGTCGACGACGGCGCGCGAGCAGGTGTGGGGGACGACTTTTCCGCTCGACGCCCGCGTCAACGCTGGCACCATCCAGACGGAGCTCGCCAGGCTCGCCGCCGAGCTGGAGCGGCGGCTGGTGCCGCGGCTGGAAGACGAGGACAAGCTTGGCCAGCGCGCCGAGATCTTCCGTTTCCCGGCGCAGCTGGCGAGCCTGTCCGAGCCGATCCAGGTGCTGGTCGAGGCGATGTTCGGCGAGAGCCGCTACGAGGAAGCCGCCTGGCTGCGCGGCCTCTATCTGACCTCGGCGACACAGGAAGGCGCGCCGATCGACCGGTTGACCGCGGCGCTGTCGTCATCCTTCGGACTGCCGCCGCGTCGCGCCATGGCGGCGGCGCGCGTCGAGAAGCGCAGCTTCTTCCTGCGCAATCTGCTTACCGAAGTGATCTTCAAGGAGGCCGGCCTCGGCACGTTCGATCCGCTGGCGCAGCGTCGCCGCGCCTGGATCTGGCGCGGCGCGGCAGCGGCCTGCGCGCTCGCGGCGCTGCTCGCCGGCGGGCTGTTCACCTGGTCCTATCTCGACAACCGCAATGCGATCACCGAACAGGCGGGCCAGTTCGAGGCTTTGCAGCAGCCGCTGACCGACGTCGCCGCCATGCCGGCCGCGGTCGAGCAGCCGACCATGGACGGCGCGCTGGCGGCGATGGACGCGGTGGCGGCGGCGAGAACCGCGCCGCCGGATGCCGTCCACAATCTGCTCGGCCCAACCGCTTCGGCTGAGCTGGTGCGGGCGCAGACCGACACTTACGACCATGCGCTGCGCAACGTGCTGGAGCCGCATATGGTCGCGCTGCTCGAAGCCACGATGTGGCGGCAGATCCGCGACCCGGATTTCATGCTCGGCGCGCTGAAGACCTACCGCATGATGACCGGCCTGTCGCAGATGGACACCGATTTCGTGCAGAACTGGTGGGTGAACAGCCTGCCGCAATTCGCGCCCGCGCCGCCCTTCCCCACCGCGGACGCCGAAGAGCACCAGCTTGCCGCGATCCGCCGCATGGCGGTCGACGACAGCTATATCGCCCCGGACAAGGAACTGGTCGCCGAGGCGCTGAAGACGGTGTGCACGATCTCGCTGCCGGAGCGCGCCTATAAGCAGCTTCTGGCCGACCCGGAAGTGGCGGCGGTCAAGGAATGGGTGCCGGCCAATTTCGCCGGACCGAACGGCGCCAAGGTGTTCGCGCGCCGCTCCGACAAGACGCTGCGCGTCGGCGTTCCAGGCCCCTATACCTATGCCGGTTTCCATGACGCCGTTCTCGACCGGGTCGAGGATGTCGCCGGCCAGGCAGCGCTCGACCGCGCCGTGTTTGCCGGCGGCTGTTCGGAGAATTCGGAGACGTCGGTGTCGGCGCTGTCGGAAGATATCCTGAAGCTCTATTACGACGACTATATCGCGCAGTGGGATTCCTTCCTGCGCGACATGCGGCTTGCGCCGCTGACCGACCTCAATGTCGCCAGCGAGAACCTCAAGGATCTGTCCAGCGCCGACTCGGCATTGAAGCGCCTGTTGACGGCCGTGGTGCAGGAGACGGACCTCACCCGCTCCGACGACGCGGCGGCCGACGACAAGAGCGGCGGCGCCGCCAAGACCGGCTCGAAGCTTTTGAGCAAGCTCGGCAAACTGGGCAAGGTGGTGAAGACGGGAGCGAAGTTGCTGCCGCGCGCCGGCTCGGCCGATCAGGTCGACATGACCGGCAGCCTGGTGGCCGAGCATTTCAAGCCGCTCAAGGGCACGATCGCGCAGGTCGACGGCCAGCCGCCGGCGCTCGATGCCGCCGTCGTGGCGCTGACGGCGCTGTCCAATGTGCTGCAGACCGTGACCGCCAACCCCGATCCGCAGGATGCCATCAAGAAGCAGGGTGGGCTGGCCGAACTGACGGGCGCAGTGGCGAGGCAGGCGCAGATCCTGCCCTCGCCGATCAACGACTGGCTGGGCGGCATTGCCGGCGACACCAGCGGCCTGTCGCAGAAGGCCGTCACCAACGAGCTCAACGCCATCTGGCGCGCCGACATCCTGCCCTTCTGCCAGGCGGCGCTCAACAACCGCTATCCGTTCAGCCCGGAGAGCGCCGTCGACGTCAATGTGCGCGACTTCCAGCGGCTGTTCGGGCCGACCGGCCTGATCGATGCCTTCACCAACGACCATCTGATCAACTATGTCGACACCGCCAGCGAGCCGTGGAAATGGCGCGCCGATTTCGGCCTCGATCCAGCGGCGCTGGCAGCCTTCGAGCAGGCGCGTCACATCCGCGACGACCTGTTCCCCGGCGGCACCGGGCCAGTGATGAATTTCACGCTGGAGCCGAAGGACCTGTCGCCCAACGTGGCGCGGGTGACGCTCAACCTCGATGGCCAGAACCTCGTCTATTACAACAACGCGACGAGGCCGCAGCCGATGACGTGGCCAGGCAAGGACGGCACAGGCGTAATCTCGCTCGCCTTCCAGCCGGTCGACGGCTCGCCAGAAGTGATGCTCAACGAAACCGGCAGTTGGGCGTGGCTGAGAATGCTGCGCGGCGGCCGCTTCAACGCGACCAAGCTCACCGACGTCTACAGCCTGCGGCTCGGCACCAAGGGGATGTGGGCCGATTTCGAGCTCAAGGCGGCCAGCGTCGAGAACCCCTACACGTTAGAGATGTTCAAGAAGTTCACATGTCCGCCGCAGATCTGACCCTGCCCGGCTGCTACGGCAAGATGCCTGCCGCCGGCGACTTCGTGACGCGGCGGCTGCCGGGCGATTTCGTGCGTGTGTGGGACCGCTGGCTGGCGCAGCACATCGTGCCGTTGTTCGGGCTCGAGACCTGGCCAATGGGCACGGCGCTGCGCTTCCTGGCCGGCCCCGGCTCCTTCGGTGCCTCGGCGGGTATCGTGCTGCAGAGCGCCGACCGAGTCGGCAGGCGGTTCCCGCTCAGCGTCGTCGCAAGGCTGTCCGAAGCACCCCTCAAGCTGGCTTATGCAGACGCGTGGTTCGAAGGGATCGAGAATGCGGCGCTGGCCGCGCAGCGCGGAGAGCTGACACCCGACGAACTGGACGCGGTGCTTGCGGCCCTGTCCGTTCCGCCTGTCGACGGCGAGGGCGATGTCATCGACGGCTTCGTGGCGTGGACGGCGCATACGGATGTCTTCGACATCGATCCGCAGGCGCCGCAAGCGACGCTCGAGCAGATCTTCGCCGCAAGCTGGGAGACCAGCTGATGCAGATCTGGAACCAGATGGGCTATCCGCACCAGTTCACCATGGGCATGGACAAGGCCGGCCACGAGTGGCTGGTGGTGGTGGTGAAGGGCACCTTTGATTTCCCGACGAAACCGGGCGGGCTGGTGCAAAAATCGGCCGAGCAGGTGCCGCTGGTGATGGCCGACACGCACACCGGCGTGCCGGGCTATTCGGCGACGCTGTGGGAGACGGATTTCGCCTTCCGTAAGCCGCGCTGCGATGTCATCGCCAATGGCTGCGCCTATGCGCCGGGAGGGCGCCCAGCCGAGCGCGTGCCGGTCGGCATCAAGATCGGCAACTGGTCGAAGCTTTTCGAAGTCGTCGGGCACCGTGAGTGGCGGGCTATAGGACCGGTGTTCACCGCCACGGCGCCGCAGCCCTTCCTGAAGTTGCCGATTTCCTACGACGTAGCCTGGGGCGGCGTCGACCGGCTCGACCCCGAGGACCAGTTGCCCGCCAGCTACAAGCACAACCCGGTCGGCACCGGCTGGTCGCGCACCAGGAACCAGCGCCTCATTCCGGGCCTGCGGCTACCTAATACGCAGGCAATCGACGAGGAAATCCGCTCACCCTTCGGAGACTACAAGCCGATGAGCTTCGGGCCGATGGGCCGCGGCTGGCCCGGCCGCATCGAATATGGCGGAACGTATGACCAGAATTGGATCGACAACGTCTTCCCGTTCTTGCCTGAGGATTTCGACGAGCGCTATTTCCAGATGGCGCCGCGGGACCAGCAAATCGACCACCCGCGCGGCGGCGAGGAAGTGGTGCTGATGAACCTGACGCCCGAGGAGCGCGTCAGCTTTCGGCTGCCGTCTACCGCGTTACAGATGACATTGTTTAAGGGCAGGGAGATAGCTTACGCGGCCGACGTACTTCCAGACACAGTCCTTCTCGATACTGAGAATCGGCGTTTCTCACTGGTCTGGCGTGTCTCGCAGCGCATCCAGCGGACCATCCTGGATTTCTCGGAGTGCTGGGTTGGGCCGCCGACGCCAGCAATGCTGAGAGCAAGGAACAAGGGAAAACGATACATCCGCATCAACCGCATCGTCCCAGCACAAGAGAGCAAAGCTGCATGAGTGCGAAGCTCGATATCGTTTCCATCGGCATGGTCACAGCTGTCGGCCTCGACGCGCCATCGGCCTGCGCGGCAATGCGGGCACGGGTTGACGGATTCCAGCAAACGCGAATCAGGGGCGCGGCTGGCGAATGGCTGACCGGTGCTCCGATAACGCTTCCTCGCAACTGGGTCGGCGACAGACGCATGGCGCATCTAGCGGCCGGTGCCATTTGCGAAGCGTTCGAACGTATACCGGAGGCGCGCGGCCAAACTGCGTTGATCCTCTGCCTTCCTGAGGGAGACCGGCCGGGCCGGGCAGTCAGCGACAATTCCGTCTTGATCCGGCGCATTGCCGAAATCGTCGAGTTGGAACCGCACCCAAGTTCCAGAACAATAGCGCACGGGCGACCCTCAGGCGTTGTCGCATTGGATCATGCACGCCGGCTGCTGGCGTCAGGCGAGGTGCCTTATGTGATGATTGCTGGTGTCGATAGCTATCTGACAAGCCAGACAGTCGCCCACTATCTTTCGCGCAACCGACTCCTAACCGCTCAAAATCCTAACGGGTTCATACCTGGCGAGGCGGCGGCCGCCATTATCTGCACGCAAGGCCAACAGAGAGGAATTCGATTGTTCGGTCTCGGGCTGTCACGTGAAAATGCATCAATCTACAACGCCGAGGATCTGCCATTTCGAGCCGACGGCATGACGGCCGCCTACCGCGCGGCGTTTGAGGAAACCGGGATCGAAATGAACCGCCTCGGGTACCGGATAGCCGACCTCGTAGGAGAGCAGTACTGGTTCAAGCAAAGCGCGCTGGCCAGCCTGCGCTTGCTACGGGGAAGACATGAGTTTCAAGATATCTGGTCACCCGGGGAATCTCTCGGCAATGTCGGCGCAGCCGTGGTGCCGCTGATGCTCGGCATGGCCTTCACGGCCGCGCGCAAGGGCTATGCTGCTGGCAATCCGGTCTTGATCGAGGCATCGAACGATGCCGGCGCCTGCGGGGCAGCCATCGTGGCATCGAGGGCAGCATAATGGGTGGAGTGTTCGCCAACGGCCTCGAAATCTCCGGCAAGGCTGTGAACGCCCAGACCATCGCCGCATTCCCGGACGTCTGCTTCACACCACCGGAAAATCCCGCGACTCCGCCTGGAGTACCCATCCCCTATCCCAGCTTTGGAATGGCGAGCGACACTGAGCAAGGCACCGGCACTGTCAAGATCGGCGGCAAGACCGTCAACATCAAGAACAAATCCGACCTGTCCAGAACATCCGGCACGGAAGCCGGCTGCGCCGCGAAGAAAGGCGTCATCACCTCAAAAAATACAGGAAAGGGCTATTTCAACTCATGGTCCAACGATGTGAAATTCGATGGCGAACCTGTCATACGCATGACGGATCTGGCCACCAACAACCATGCATCGCCAACCGGAAACACGGTCACCTGGCCTCATACAGCGGCCATAACCGTCAACGGGCAGGATTGCGCAACAATATTGAACAATGTCGGGATTTACGTCCATCAACACAAGGATTCTGATTGCGCGCATCCAACGGAGTCCGAGCACTGCTTCGAGAATCAAATGTTCCAGAGGAGTCGCGGCGGCCAGAATTATTCTGGCTGGGGCAATTACGATGTCGACACCGCGCCGTGCATCTGCATGGAATCTTATAAGAAGACCAAGACTGGTTATCGCAAGTCCGGATCTGGATCGAAACGCGACTCGCCGCACCACAAAAAAACAAAGAGGGTTCGCGATTTCCTGAAGAAGAAGCGCAGTCCGACTTTGGGCGATGCTATCAAGGAGGTGCAGCAGGCAGTTGGTGACCATCACGAGAAGCTGCAGAGCTGCACCAAACAAGAAAAGAAGGATGCACTCGAATGCCTGAAGCTCGTGCTTCTCGACTACCTCGTTGATTGCGCAAGGGCGCCCAAGCCAACCCACGCCGAGTTGCTGAACAAGCCGATAAGGAAGAAGTGATGCGTGAGCCCGAAACCATAGCCGACTTTGACCCGGAAGAAATCGATGTGCAGGCCGTGGACGGCTTCCACCACGGTGGCAGTCGTTTCAGCGCCAGTTTCGAGTTGAGCGACCCCGATGACGAATTCAGCCGGTCCTATCTCCTGGAAATCGAGATGGGGCGAACCATCCGCTTCAATGCACGACTCCAGATCGAGGACGCAATCCGCTCGCATATCAGTTTCGGCCCGCAAGACCATATTGCGCTTGAGCTTGGAGGGATCATCCACGACCTTCCGCCGGACTCGGCATCACGCGAGGAACTGCCCGAAGGCGCGCTGACGCGCCTGTGGGGCCTATCGCGCGACCGGGTCTTTGCGATCGGCGATCTTGGCGTAAGCTATGTGCATGAGCGTGGCCAATGGAGTCAGTTGGATACCTTTGAGCAGGCTGTGCTCAACGATATCCATGGCCGCAAGAATCAGCCAATCTATTGCGTCGGCGACCGAGGGATTCTCCTGAGACTCAACGGGCGGCGCTGGGATCGTATCGATTTGGGCGTCGAGGACAACTTCAAGACCGTCCTAGCTGGCTCCCAAGGTGAGGTATATATTGGCGGCGCAAACGGAGCGGCTTACGAGTTGCGCGACAGCCAGTTGATTGCCCTCAAAGCTGACGAGGTCGACTACTACGACATTTGCGAATTTCGCGGCAAAAGATATTGGTCCGACACGAGCTATGGCGTTTCCGTGCAGAAGGGACATCAACTCGTGCCGCTGCTGGAAACGGAGCAAGGCTTTACGATGTCGGCGACCGAGGAGTTTCTTGTTGTCGCGGGGTGGCACGAATTCTTCTTGTTCGACGGCACTGAGTGGTCCGGCTTCGAATTGGGCTATGACGGCAACATCTTTCTGCGAACGGTCGACATGAGCAACTATCGCTAAAGCCGTTTCCGCCTCAGCGTCACCGCCAGATATTGCCTCACTTTGATGAGGTCCAAATCCACAATCTGGATCGGCTTTGAGGCAGCCAGCATGCGTAACACGAAGAGTTCTCCGGCTTCAGGGAATTCCTCATAGCGCTCCTGCGCAATTTTTCTGCCCTGATCTCCGGCAACCCGCAGACCATCAAGATGCGCATCCAACCGTTCGACCAGGCGGGCAAGACGTACTTCGTCCATCTCCGGATTTTCGTCGGGATTAAGCAGGTGATGGTCGTAAATCGTCCAAAGGAAAGCCGCCATTTCGGCGTGCTGTCGGACAATATCGCGCAGGACTGGCGCTGCCATCAATTCAGATTCACCGAGCCGCCACGGATACGATTTGCGGCGCTGGCGTGGCTCGTAACATAAGTGCCGCGGATGGTGATATGGCCATCTTTCTCCATGATGATCGTGGCTTTGCCACAGCGAAGTTCTACCCGCTCTTCTCCTACGATCTTGACTTCTTTGCTGTCGCGTATGACGTGCAATTGTGGCTTGCGGCTTGGCTCCACAATACGTCCGACGATTAAGGGCCGACGAACGTCCCCCTCTTCAAACAATAGCGCAACTTCGGAACCGACCATTTGGGAGTTGATTTCGGACAGGCTTCGCGCCCTCACAGCGGTCTCGCTCGCATTGCCTGGGAATACAACGAGCGGCGCTTCGTCGTCGAAACCCAGAAACACTCCTATCACCACCCCATCGATCCGCTTTCGGGTCTTGGTCATCCAGCCGCCCTCAGTTCTGTTTTATCTCCGAACCCTTCATCGTGATGTCGCTTGACGCCTTCACGTTGATCTTGCCGGAGCCCTTTACCGAGATATCCTTGCCCTCGATATTGATAGTTCCGTCTTTCTTCATTGAGATTGCCGCAGACCCGCACTTGATCACAATGGAGTCGCCGGCCTCAATAAGCAGGTCCTTGCCGATCTTAATGGCACCGTCCTCCCCAACCTCCACCAAGCTACCTTTGGCGATTTTAAGGGAACGCGCACCTCCGACCTCGGTGGCGTCATCCTCGGCAATTTTGGAATCGCGTCCTTTGCCTATCTGTGAAGTGTGTGCCCCTCCGACGGTGAAACTCTGATCGGCTCCAACATTGACGGTTTGGGCCGCCCCGATGTTCCAGCTATCCGCAGAACCGACATCGTGACTCTGATTCGTGCCGACACTGACGGATCGTGACACGCCGATCGTATTAGTCTGAGACGCCCCAACGGTCCTCGCCTCAGCCGCTCCCACCGTATCGACGCGCGCCACGCCCACCGTGACTGTCTGATTGAGCCCCACCGTCTGCGAATGGTTCGCATCGATGTTCTCGGTCGAATTCGAAACGACGTGGATCGTCTCATTCGCCATCACCGTCAGCGAGCGGTCCTTGCCCACCGTCTCGGTGTCGTTGCTGCCGATATTCGTCGTCTGGTCGACGCCTATCTTGACCGTCTTGTTGTTGCCGACGTCTTCGTCGAGGTCGTGGCCGACGGAATGCTTGGCGTCGTGGTCTATGCGGTCGGACTGGTCGTGCTGGACCGTCTTGTTGCGGTCGTGCTTGATCAGCAAATGGTGGTCCTTCTGGGCCTGGAAGTTGACCAGCTCGGAGCCGGCCTTGTCCTCGAACATCAGCTCGTTGTAGCCGCCGCCACCCTTCGAGGAATTCGACTTCCATCCGGATTGCGTGGCGTTGCCCGGCAGCCCGTAGGGCGGCATCTGCGAGGCGTTGTAGACGCGGCCGGTAATTATCGGCAGATCCGGGTCGCCCTCGATGAAATCGACGATGACCTCCTGGCCGATGCGCGGGATCTGGATGAAGCCCCAGTTGCTGCCGGCCCAGGTCTGCGAGACGCGCACGAAGCAGGATGAGTTCTGGTCCTTCTTGCCGAGCCTGTCCCAATGGAACTGCACCTTCACGCGGGCATATTTGTCGGTGAAGATTTCCTCGCCCGAGGGGCCGACCACCGTTGCCGTCTGCGGGCCGCGCATGATCGGCCGCGGCGTGATGCGCGGCGGGCGATAGGGCAATTTGGTGGGAGCCACGCCCAGCACCACCTTGAAATTCTCGTTGTGGGCCTCGTTCTGGGTCCGGTAGCCCGGGTCGAACAGCCGGTATTCGGCGCTGACCACAAGATAGTCCTGGTTCTGGTCGTCGCGCGGAAAGCTCTCCAGCGTGAACTTGCAGCCGGAAAAAAGGCCGCGTATCGTGCCCACGGCCGTGCTGTGCTGGTGCACGGCCTGAAGCTCCTCGCGGCGGATTCCGGCGATCTTGTCGCCGCGCCCGACATCGAGATGCGCGCCTGGCTGGCGATAGTTCTCGCCGGACGCTTCCTTGTGGGCGAAAGGCTGGGCGGATTTCGCCATCAGGTCGGCGCCGGGCTTCTCGAAATCATAGTCGGTGTGGGCATAGGCGCCCGGCCGCACCGCGCTGCCAGGTATCCATTCGGTGATGTATTCGACATCGCGCCGCGAGGCCTGGCCCTCGAAGTTGTAAAGCACCTTCTCGTAACCGGGCGCCGGCTTCAGCTTGCTCATCGCGTCGCAGAGGATGAGCGTGTGCTTGCCCTCGTCATGCTCGAAGAAATAGAAGATGCCTTCGTGCTCGAGCAGCCGCTGTACGAAATCGAGATCGCTCTCGTCATACTGCACGCAATATTCGCGCTGGGGATAGGAGCCCTGCAGCCGCTTCTCGAATTTGGCGATGCCATATTTCGAGAAGATCTTCTCGACGATCTCCACCGCCGTCATGTTCTGGAAGATGCGGCAATCGGTGGTGTTGCCGAGGAACCAGAGCCACGGCCTGACGGTCGCCTCGTAGAAAGCCAGCCGATCCTCGATGCGGGTCAGCTTGAAATCCGACACGAGGCCGCTGAACCAGCGCTTCGGATCGGACTCGCCCTCGACCGAAACGACGCCGCCCAGCATCTTCAGCGGGTCGATGTCGCGGTTCTTCGAGACGAAGCCGACGGTATAGGCGAAGCAGCGACTGATCTCATCGCGGCCGATGAGATGAGTGAAGGTCAGGTCGGAGCCAGCCGGCGTCTGTACAACCGTGGCACGTTCGTTCGGCATGGGTCGTGCCCCTCCTCGACGCGGCCGCCAGTGTGATGGTTTGAAACCCCCGCTCTATTAACTGCATCACGTTCGGGAGCGTTCGAGTTCACCGCACCGTATCCGCGTCAGCCTAGCACATGTTTGAGGGAGGCCAAATAATAGCGATGGCTAAAGCGCGCCCACGCGCCGATGTGAAACGCTCCTCTCCCGCTCGGCTTGCAAGCTGCTAGAATAGCAGAGCAATTCCGGAACGGCGCTCAATGGTTTTCCGCCCGGAATTGCGCGACAGATAAGCATTTGTTGACCAAGTTCGGCGACGCTTCCGGATGTTCATCTCTCTCCAGATCAGCAATGTCGACAGGCTGCCGGCCGGCACCGCCGCCAGCTATGCCGCCCGCGACCGCAGCTTCGAGATCGGCCGCGAGAATTGCGACTGGACATTGTCCGATCCGGACAAGTTCATCTCGGGCCGCCATTGCGAGGTCCGCTTCCAGGCGGGTTCGTTCTGGCTCTACGACCTCTCGCGCAACGGCACTTTCGTCAACGGCTCCAGCCAGCGCATGGCCGGGCCGCACCGGCTGGCACAGGGCGACCGGCTGCTGATCGGCCGCTATGTCGTCGGCGTTTCGATCGAAGACGAGAGAGCCGCGACCGGACATCCGCAGACCAGGACCGGATCGACGCAGCGCGAGCTGCCGCCCTCGACTGGCCGGCCGCTGGATCCCGGCCATGAACCGTTCCTCAATCCGGCGGAGCAGCGACCGTCCGGGCCGGCGCCCGTCTCGACATCCTCGGCGTTGCAACAGCCGGGGCCGGCAGTCCCGGCCAACCGGCCCGCGGAAGCGGATGCGATGTTGCGAGAAATCGCCAGGGCGGCGGGCATCGCTCCAGACTTGCTGCAGTCGCGCGATCCTCACGACGTCGCGGCCGAGATCGGCGCGGTGCTGAGAACCACGGTCGAGCAACTGTCCCTGCTGCTCAAGGCGCGCGCGGCGGCGAAGGTGCTCGCCAAGAGCGCGAACCGCACGATGATCGGCGCCGAGGACAACAACCCGCTGAAATTCGTGCCGGGCACCGACGACATATTGGAGATCATGTTCGCTAAGCGCAGGGCGGGCTATCTCGATGCCAGGCGCAGCATCGAGGATGCGTTCCGCGACCTGAAGGCCCATGAGATCGCAACCTATGCCGCCATGCAGGCGGCGCTGTCGCGGCTGCTCGACGACCTGTCGCCGGAGGCGATCGCGAAGAAAATTCCGCCTGCGTCCTTCTCGTCCAGGAAGAGCCAGGCCTGGGATGCGCTCGTCGCGACATGGCGGGCGATGGAAGACAAGCATGAGAACGGCATGCTGGATGTCTTCCTCGCCTATTTCGCCGAAGCCTACGCCAAGGCCGACAAGCAGAAATAGCCGTACAGGCACGGACCACGCCGGCCGTATGTGACGGGCCTCATAGAAGAAGCGGCCGCTTCGAGCATCTTGCTTCCGGATTTCAATCGGCGGCCCGTTTCAATTGGGTATCCGGGCGACTAGAATGCACAAGGACGCCAGCCCGGCGGGCAAGGCGGCGAGGCTTGGGGCGTGTGCAGCAATGTCATGTTTCGGCGAGATGAGCCTTTCCAAGCGGCCCGCCGCCGAGGTTCAGCCTGAAACGCGTTTCCCCAGCCGAAAACATGCCCCTTGCGGCTTGAAGGCGGGGGGCCGCCGATGAGCTCGAAGGACCACCCCTCCGGGCCGGTGGACAAGACCGTCATCCGCGCGCCGCGACCGAAGCAGAGACCGCTTGCGGCTGCGGAGAAGCCCGGTCCCGAAAGCGTGCGGCCAGCCCTATCGCCTTCCCGCGAAGCGACGGTGTTCGATCCCGGTGGCGGCCGGCAGATACCTACCGGCTGGTCGTCCGGAACCGTGCTCTTCCAAGGGCCAACTCCGGGCACCGCAGCGAATGCGGCGCCGGGCGTGCAGCAGGATGCCTTGCTCGATGCCGCCTCCGGCGTGAAATACGCTGCCGCCAACCCGATCCTTGCCGCGGCGGCACCGCTGCTGATGCTTCTCGGTCAATTGCGACTGATGCCGGTCGACCGACAAGCCGCACCCTTGGCGGAGCATATCGCCGACGCGATCGAGACCTTCGACCTTGCTATCGCGAAGGCAGGCGTGGCCGAGGAAGACGCACGGATCGCCAAATTCGCGCTTTGCGAAACCGCCGACGACCTTGTCGGCAATCTGCCCTGGCCAAGCAAGGACAGTTGGCTTCAGCACGCCCTGATGGCACGGTTCTTTCAGACCCAACCGACCGGCGCCGGTTTCTACGAAGCCCTCAACAACATCCTCGCCACGCCGGAAGCGCATTACGACCTGCTCGAACTGATGCATGCCTGCCTGTCGCTGGGGTTCGAGGGCCAGTATCGCGGGCTGGCCAAGGAACGGGATACGCTCGAACGCGTCCGGCGCGACGTCTACGACACGCTGCGCTACTTCAAGCCGCGCGCCGGCGAAGACATCTCGCCCCACTGGCAAGGCATGGCGGCGGCGCTGCCGAAGCCGAGGGCGCGGCTGCCGCTCTGGGCGGTCGCGGCCGCCGCGGCGACGCTGGTCACGGCGGCCTTCTTCGGGCTGCGGGTGCTGATCACCGATGAAGGCGACGCGACGGCGGGAGAGTTGCTGGCGCTCAACCCCTCGACGCCCGTCACCATCGAGCGCGCCAGCGTGGCGGCGCCCACTGAGCCGGCGCAAGCCGCCCCGCCGCCGCCAGCGGTTCCGGACACCGCCCAGATCGACCGTGTCCGCGCCGCCCTTGCCAAGGAGATCGCCGGCGGCGGACTGAGCGTCGGCGAGAAGGGCGCGTTCATCGTCATCGAGATCAACAACCAGCTTCTGTTCGCGCCCGGCCAGGCGGAGCCGAAGCCGCAGTTCCAGCCGGTCGCGGCCGATATCGCCACCGTGCTCGATGCTGAGCCTGGACCGATCAACATCATTGGACACACCGACAATGTGAAACCGAAGAAGTCCAGCACGTTCAAATCGAATTTCGACCTCTCGGTCGCTCGCGCCAAGGCCGTGCAGGCGATGATGGCCAAGCAGGTGAAGGATCCGTCGCGGCTCAGTGCCGACGGCAAGGGCGAGGACGAACCGATCGCCGACAATGGCACGGCGGACGGCCGTGCCAAGAACCGCCGCGTCGACGTGATGATCCCGAAACAGGAGATTTTGCAGACCAGCGCGGCGGAGAACGGCGGCTGATGCGCTGGATGCGGCGGATCTTCAGCCTGGCTGCGCTCGCCGGTTTCTCGGCGGCGATCTGGTATGCCGGACCGCTGATCCGCTTCGCCGATACGCGCCCGCTTGGTCCAGTGTGGCTGAGGGCCACGATCATCGGCGTCACCGTTGCGGCGCTCGCGCTGTTCTACGGGATCCGCTTCTGGCAGCGGCGGAAGGCGCAGAAGGCGCTCGAAGCGGCCATCGCGCGCAGCGATGAACGCAACGACGATTCCCAGGTGCTCGAAGCACGCATGAGCGAAGCCATCGCGACGCTGAAGCGGACGAGCGGTAAGCGCAATTTCCTCTATGACATCCCCTGGTACATCATCATCGGCCCGCCCGGCGCCGGCAAGACGACGGCGCTGGTCAATTCCGGGCTGAAATTCCCGCTTGCCGGCTCCGGCAGCGCGCAGCCGGTGGCCGGCGTCGGTGGCACGCGGTCCTGCGACTGGTGGTTCACCGACGAGGCGGTGCTGATCGATACGGCCGGCCGCTACACGACGCAGGAGTCGGACCGCGAGCGCGACAAGGCAAGCTGGCTGGCGTTCTTGGGATTGCTCAAGAAGCAGCGCACCAGGCAACCGATCAACGGCGTCATCCTCGCCATAAGCCTCTCGGATCTCATCGGCTTCGACGACCGGCAGCTCGACGGGCATGTCGCCGAGATCAGAAGCCGCCTGCGCGAATTGCACGAGACGCTCAAGATCCAGTTCCCGGTCTATCTGCTCTTCACCAAGGCCGATCTCGTCGCCGGCTTCATGGATTACTTCGGCGATTTCGACGAGGCGCGCCGGCGCAAGGTGTGGGGCGCGACGTTCCAGACCGCCGACCGCACCAGGAACATGGCTGGCGAAGCGCCGGCGGAATTCGACGGGCTGGCGAAACGGCTCGCAGAAGAGGTCGCCGACCGCCTGCAGGAAGAGGCAGACCCAGTGGCCCGGATCGCGCTGTTCGGCTTCCCGGCGCAGTTCGGCGCGCTGAAGAACCGGATAACGCAGTTCATCGGCAGCCTGTTCGACACATCGCGCAGCCAGGTCAATGTCAGCCTGCGCGGGCTCTATTTCTCGTCGGGCACGCAGGAAGGGACGCCCTTCGACCAGGTGCTGGGCGCGATCGGCCGCAGTTTCGGCAGCGCTTCGCAAGCGCACCTTTCCGGCGCCGGCAAGAGCTTCTTCCTGCACGACCTGCTGGCCAAGGTGATCTTCCCGGAATCGGGCTGGGTCTCGTTCGATAGGGCGGCCGAGCGCCGCATCCGGCTCGCCAGGTTCGGCGGCCTTGCCGCGATCGCGCTGGCGGCCTTGGCGGCGCTCGGCGTGCTGGGCCTCAGCTTCTTCGCCAACAGAGAGCTGATCGCCTCCACAAGGCAGGCTATGGCGCATTATCGCGACAGCGCCGACAGCCTGCTGAAGAGCACGACGGTGACCGACGTCGACCTCGAAAACGTCATCGGCTCGCTCGACCAGTTGCGCAACCTGCCGGCCGGCTTCGAAAACGGCGACCAGGGAAAGCCGATCGAGGAGACGTTCGGGCTCAGCCAGCGCGAGAGGCTGCTGTCGGCCTCCAAGACCGCCTATCGGCAAGCGCTTGAACGAAGCTTCCGCTCGCGGCTGCTGGTGCAGGCAGAGCGGACGATCCAGGCCAGGATGGCCGATCCGATAGCGCTCTATGAGCCGCTCAAGATCTACCTGATGCTGGGCGGCAAGGCGCCCAAGGTCGACGACGAGCTGATCGTCTCGTGGATGAAGCAGGACTGGGAGGAGAACCGCTATCCGGGCGAGAACAACCGCGAGGGACGCGCGCAGCTCGAAAAGCATCTGCGCGCCATGCTTGCGCTCGACGACGCCTACGATCCAGCCTTCGCGCTCAACCAGCCGCTGGTCGAGGCCGCGCAGCGCTCGCTCGGACGTATGAGTCTTGCCGACCGCGCCTCGGCGCAGATCAAGTCGGCAGTCTACGCCGCAAGGCTGCAGGATTTCTCCGTCGCCGCGAAAGCCGGTCCGGAAGCGCAGCTGTTGTTCGAACGCATCGACGGCAGCGAGCTTGCGGACCTTAAGGTTCCCGGCCTCTACACGCGCGCCGGGTTCAATCGCTTTTTCCTGCCGCAGCTGTCGCGCATCGCGCAGATGCTCGTCGACGACCGGTGGGTGCTCGGCGGCGGCGGCGAACAGGGCGGTATCGACCAGGACCTGCCCAAGCTCGGTCCCGAACTCGTTGACCGCTACGGCAAGGAATTCGCCGCCGCCTGGAACGGCGTGCTCGACCAGCTGAAACTCAAGGCGATGCTGAAGGACAAGCCGCAATATCTCGCGCTTTCCGCCCTCGCCGCGCCGGACTCGCCTCTCGACCAGCTGTTCACGGCGATCGCCAATGAGACCGCGTTGACCAAGGGCGACAGTGCCGGCGAGGGCGACACCGGGACGGCTGAGCCGGATCCCGCGAGCATGGCCAAGGGCCTCGCCCGCATCGGCCTGCAGATCGCCGGCGGCAAGTCGCAGAGCCGGGCGGGCGCAAGCTCGGCCGTTGCGCAGAACGCCGGCGCGAGCGTCGAGGCGCAGTTCCGCTCGTTCCAGGCTTTGGTCAGCGGCAACCCCGGGCGCCGGCCGTTGGATGCGCTTACGCAGAACTTCCACGACATTTTTCAGAGCCTGAAGCTCGCGGCCGATGTCCCCACACAGACCGAACGCGTCAACGCCAATCTGCAGCTGCAGATCTCGACCTTGCGCGCCAATGTCTCGCGCCTTCCCAAGCCGCTGGCGCGCATGGTCAACGCGGCGGCGGACGAATTCGAGGGCAATGTCGCGGAGACCTCGATCGCCAATCTCAACCAGACCCTCGACCAGACGGTGACGCGCCCTTGCGAGGAGGCTGTCAACGGCCGATATCCGTTCGCCCGCGACAGCAGCGAGGACATCTCGATGGCGGATTTCGCCAAGCTGTTTGCGCCTGGAGGCCTGATGGACCGCTTCTTCGCGCAAAACCTTGCGCCGCTGATCGACATGACCGGCCAGGAATGGAGCTGGAAGCAGAATGCGCGCTACAGCAAGGATCTGGCGAAATCGGCCCTGAAGGCGTTCCAGGCGGCGGCGGAAATCCGCGCCGCCTTCTTCCCGTCGGGCGGGTCGACGCCGTTGGTGTCGATCACCTTCACACCCACCTCGCTGAACAGCGAAGCCGACAGCGCGGTGCTCAACGTGGACGGGCAGACAGTGCAGAGCGCCCAGGCCGGCAACGCACCGAGCATCGTGACATGGCCGAGCGGCGCCGCGTCCGGATCGGCGAGCCTCAGCCTCATACCGGAAATGCCGGGACGCGAGTCCGCGCTCAAATTCGAGGGGCCGTGGGCGTTGAAGCGACTGTTCGACAAGGCGACCATCACCGGCGACGGCGCCAGCACCGAGGCGCGTTTCGTGATCGGTGGACGCGATGTCGCCTACACGATCCAGGCGGGCTCTGGGGCCAACCCCCTCGTCCTGCCAGCCTTGTCAGGCTTCAGCTGTCCGAAGGCGTTTTGAGATGGCCAGATCGGGGCTTCATTTCGATACTCTAATGTACCCGCTTGTGGCAGAGTGGCGTGGGCACGCGGCCCATGGCTGGTCACAGAGGACGCTCGCTGAGCGCTTGGTGGCAAATTGAGCACTGTCGCCCTTCCCATCGACAGCTTCGGCGTGAGCCACAAGGGCTGCGTGCGCGACCACAATGAGGACAATTACCTCATCGAGCCGCAGACCGGGCTCTGGGTGGTGGCCGACGGCATGGGCGGGCATGAGGCCGGCGAGGTCGCCTCGGCCAGTATCGTCGACCATCTGGCGACGATCGGCATTGCGAGCTCGGCCCCGGACCTTCGCGCCCGCTTCGAGGACAGGCTCAGCCGCGCCAATGCCGAGATCCGGGGCATATCGCGATCGCGCGGCATCACCATCGGCTCCACTTTCGCCGCCCTGCTTGCCATGGATGGGCGCTTCGCCTGCCTGTGGGCCGGCGACAGCCGCATCTATCTCGTGCGCAACGGCTCGATCTTCCAGGTCTCGAAGGATCACACCGAGGTGCAGGAACTGCTCGACCGCGGCATGATCAGCGCGGAGGAGGCGCGCACCTGGCCGCGACGCAACGTGATCACGCATGCGGTCGGCGTCAGCGACGAGCTCGAGATCGATTTCCAGCAGGGCGAATTGATGCCGGGCGACGTTTTCGTCCTCGGCACCGACGGGCTGACGGCGCATGTCAGCGACGCCGAGATCGAGGCCGCGGCCAGATCCGCCACGCCGCGGGCGGCATGCCAGGCCCTCCTGGATACGGTGCTGGCGCGCGGCGGTACCGACAATGTGACCATCGTACTTGTGAAGATCGGCGGCAACGGCGCGCCCCATCCGGATCGGTCCGCAGCGGAGGGCCTGGCCAGATGAGCGACGACGACAAGACCCGGATCTCGCCGAACGTGACCTATGCCGGCGTCGGCACGCAGCTCAGCGGCATTTACGAGCTCGACGAGCGGATCGCCTCGGGCGGCATGGGCGAAGTCTATCGCGGCCACAACATCCAGACCGGCGATCATGTGGCGATCAAGATCGTGCTGCCCGAATTCGCGCGCGACCAGACGATCCTGTCGCTGTTCCGCAAGGAAGCGTCGATCCTCAACCATCTCTCGCATGACGCGGTGGTGCGCTACCACGTGTTCACCATCGACCCGGGGATCGGCCGCCCCTATCTCGCGATGGAGTTCGTGGACGGCCAATCGCTGTTCGACATGATGCGGCGCGGGCCGATGCCAAGCGACGATGTGCGCCGGCTTTGCCACCGCCTCGCCTCTGGCTTGAGCGCCGTGCATCAGGCCGGCGCGGTGCACCGCGACCTCTCGCCTGACAACATCATCCTGCCCGGCGGCCGGGTCGAGCGCGCCAAGATCATCGATTTCGGCATCGCGCGCTCGGCGACCGTCGGCGGCGAAACGCTGATCGGCGGCAAATTCGCCGGAAAATACAATTATGTTTCGCCGGAACAACTCGGCCTCTATGGCGGCGAGGTCAGCGAGCAATCGGATATCTACAGCCTCGGCCTGGTGCTGGCGGCGGCGCTGCGCGGCAAGCCGCTCGACATGAGCGGCTCGCAATATGAGGTCATCGAGAAACGCCGGACCGTGCCGGACCTGTCGGATATCGATCCCGATTTCCGCGAACTCATCGAAGCCATGCTGCAACCGGATCCGCGCGACCGGCCGGCGAGCATGGCTGAGATCGCCCGAGCAACGCGCGGTGAGGATCTCGAGCCGACATTGCCGCCGCCGGTGTCGTTCGGCGCGCGCGAACGCTCGGGCCTGCCGCGCGCCGGCTGGACGGCGCCGCCGGACTCCAAGCCCCAGACACCACCTTCCGGCGAGCCGCGTTTCGTCGAGCATGTGCGCCCCGCCTACCTGTCGGAGCCAAGGCCCGCGCCGGCCGCCACCCCGGCCAGCGCGCCCGCGCCGGCCGCGCCCAAAAAGCCTTCGCGCATGCCTGTCATCGCCGGCGGCGCCGCGGCGATCGCCGTCCTGGCGGTGGCGGGCCTCTATTTCAGTGGCGTCCTGGCGCCCATGCCGGTGGCGGAGACACCCAAGCCGCTGACTCCGAAGCCGGCCATCGAGACCGCCAAACCAGTGGCCGAGGCGCAGCAAGCGGAGACGCCGAAAGCTCAGCCGCAGGCGCCGGCCGCGGCTCAGCCGGAAGCACCGAAACCTGACACGGCGAAGCCATCCGCCCAACCTGAGGCGGAGGCCAGGACGCCCGTCGAGCAGCCAGCCACGCAGCCGGAGAGCGAGGCCAAAAGCCAGACGCCTCAGGTCGAGACCAGGCCGGTGCAGCCCTCAGCGCAACAGTCGCCCGCGCCGGCTCCCGGGCCAACGGCTGCCGAAGGCGAGAAACCGACGCGGCCGGCAAGCGAGCCGGCGATCAAGACGCCGGAACCGAGCCAGGCGGCTGAGAACAAGCCGGCGCAAGAGGCAAATCCGCCGGCAGCCAAGCCCAGCGTGAAAGACCTCGTGGATAAGCTTTCCAAGTTGCCTAAGCCGGCCCCATCCCTGCCCCCAACTTCGCAAAGACAGGCATCGACGGAGCCGACCCCCTCGCCGGCCGAGCCGAAGGTCCCGACAGCCAGCCAGCCGGCAACGCCGACCGCGCCAACCCAGCCGGCGCAGCAACCGCAGACGCCGGCAACCAAGCAGCCCGAGACCGACGTCGCCGTCAATGTGCCAAAGCCGGCGCTTCCGTCAGCGGAAGACGACATGGCCAAGTGGAACGAGCAGCGCTCCTGGGTGCGCGATTTCAGCGGCGGCAATTGCTTCTACGCCAACGTGACATCCGGACCCGGCGGCGCCCCCACGATCGAGGGTTACGGAACGGCGGTCCAGCCCTTCGAACAATTGCTCGGCGATTTCCAGTCCAGGTTCCATATCGAGCCAGACATCAGCGTGCGCCTCATCACGCTCTCCCAGTGCGGCGTGCCGACTTTCCTTCGCTTTCTCGACCGGAGTTCGGCCGCGAAGCCGCAGCTTGTCCTCGACAAGACATCGATACCGGATGGCGCGCCGGTCAGCGGCGCGCTCTATACGGGCGGCGGGCTCGTCTCCAACATCATGCTGATCGACCACAAGGGCGTCGCCTTCAACCTGGACGACCGCATGGTGGCGCAAACCGACAAGGTGACCTTCAATATCCCTATCGGCCTCGCCGCCGCGGACAAGGCGGCCGGCAAGGCGGTGCCGCAGATCATGCTGGTGATCACCGGCCCCAAGGACATCCAGGCCGCCATGTTCTCAAGGCCGACGCCGGCCTCGGAGCTGTTGCCAAGGATCCTCGAAGAGATCGAGGCCGGCGGGTCGCAGTTCTCGGCCACGGCCAGCTATTTCCGGCTTGGCGGATAGCATGAACGCCGATGGACCCTCGCACCTTGCGTTCTTTGCAACAGCCCCCGCCACGCAAGCTGCGTAGCTTGCTGTTTCCGGGCCGCATGACGCTTGCCGCTTTGCTCGGCGCGGCGCTGTTCTCGATGCTTTCGCCCGGCAAGGCGCATGCCGAATTCACCGTCTGCAACCAGACGCTCGACGTCGTCAATCTCGCGGTCGGACAGAAGGTCGACAATGCCGACCAGACGGACGGCTGGTGGACGATCGGCGCCAACCAGTGCGTCAATGTCATCCGCGAGGAGCTGACCAACCGCTACATCTATCTCTACGCCACGGACGTCTTCGGCCACGCGATCCTCAACGGGTCGACCGAGATGTGCATCGACCGGAGGCGCTTCTCGATCCGCGGCATCGAGGAGTGCTGGCAGCGCGGCCATATCGCGGCGCGCTTCGTCGAGGTCGATACGCTCGAACAGGTGCGCTGGACCTATTTCCTGACCGGAAACAGCCCGTGACGCACTCGATCGACACGAGCTTCAAACAGAAGAAGCAGGCGCGCCTGGCCGAGCGCCGGCGCAAGCTCTGGCGCCGGGCCCTTGCCGGCCTTGCCTCGCTCGCCGTCGTTGCCGTCGCCACCGGCTTCTATCTGACCAAGGACTATTGGTCGTTCGGCGACGAGGACGAGGAGCTGCATCCGGTCGAGGGCATGGAAGACGTGCCGCCCGACGCCTCAGTCTATGTGCCGGCGATCATCGATCTGGCCGGCGATCCGATGTGGATCACATTGGCGCCCGATGCCGACACCGCGACGAAGGGCAAGACCGTGGCGCGCCCGGCTGAGCTCGACAGTTCGGAGGCTTCGCCGCAGATCGAAATCATGTCCGACGTGATGCTGAGCGCCAGCGAAAAGTTCATGACGACGATCCCCTCGACGCAAGAGGATTTCGCCTTCTTCCAGGCGCAGCGGCAGGTCGCTCCCAAGCCTTCGGCAACGGCGCCCGACGACCAGCAACCGGGCCCGCCTGCTCCGGCCGTGGCGCCGGACGATCAACAGGGCGATCCGCAAGGCGACCTGCAGAATGATCTCCAAGCGGCACCGGACGAGAGCGACGCCGGCTCGGCGCCCAAGGCGGACGCCGACGACCCCGAGGCCGGCTGGGGCGAGACCATCGACCAGGGCGAGGCAGCACTCCCCGCCTTCAAGAAAACCGCGATCGAGAACAACACGACCGTCGCGACCGTCACCAGCGAGTATCAGCGCTTCGAGGCCACCGAAGACACGTTCGTGAAGATCCTCAACGACCGCAGCCTGGACAGCGTGGCGCTCGACGCGCATTTCTCCGCCGATGACGCCAAGCTTGCGGGCGAGGCGCTGAAGGCCCTCTTCAACCGCGACGGGCTGGAGGCCGGCTTTGTGGTGGCCATGCGCGGGTTCCGGCCGAACCGCGAGACGACGACCATGTCGCTGATGCAGGTCTCCATCTATGCCAAGAACGTCTATGTCGGCACGCTGACACGCAATGCGGCCGGCGCCTTCGTGTCGGGCGTCGACCCCTGGGTCCGCGAGGATCTGTTCAACTATTCCGGCACCTCCGACCAGGGTGGGCCCAAGCGGCAGTACCGCCTGCTCGACGCGATCTATTCGACGGCGGCGCGCAACAAGGTGCCGACCAGCGTCATCGGCGAGGCGATCATGTATCTGTCGCGCGGGCAGGACCTCGACGCCTTCGCCAGCGAGGACCAGCGCCTGGTGCTGATCTATTCGCAGACGCCGCGCGGCCAAAGCGAGATCTCGGGACGGGTGCTCTATGTCGGCGTCCAGGGCGCGGACAGGAGCCTCGACTGTTTCGTTTTCCAGCAGAGCGACGGCCAATATGCCTGCGTGACCGGCAACGATCAGGTGCGCTCGCTGACCGTCACCAACGGCATGGTCACGCCGGTCGCCGGGGTGATGACCTCGACCTTCGGCCCGCGCAAGCATCCGATCCTGGGCACAGTTCGCATCCACAAGGGCGTCGACTGGGCGGCGCCGGTCGGCACGCCGATCATGGCCGCCTTCGACGGCGAGATCTCCTTCCAAGGCGATGGCGGCGGCTATGGCAATCTGGTGAAGATCACGCATGCCAATGGCCGCGAGACGCGTTACGCGCATATGCAGAAATTCGCCATCGCCAGCGGCGTCGGCACCAAGGTGAAGGCCGGCGATGTCATCGGCTATATCGGCACCACCGGGCTTTCGACCGGCCCGCATCTGCATTTCGAGCTCTACCAGAACGGCGAGGCGATCGACCCGCTGGGGACGGTCACCACGGTGGCCACCGCCGTTGCCGTCAGCTCCGGCGGTTCCGGCGATACCGCGGTCGAAACGCTGACCGACCGGATCGTGCATGTCGAAAGCGGCGGCAGCGCACGCGCCAAGAACCCGCTTTCCTCGGCGACCGGCGCCGGCCAGTTCATCTCCAAGACCTGGATCCGGATGATGAACACCTATCGGCCCGACCTTGCCCGCTCGCTGTCGACCGCCGACCTGCTCGCGCTTCGCTACGACGCCACGCTGTCGCGCGAAATGGTGCGCAACCTGGCGCGCGAGGGCGAGGCCTATCTGCGCGCGCGCGGCCACCAGATCACCGCCGGCCGCCTCTATCTGTGCCATTTCCTCGGCATGGAAGGCGCGGCCCAGGTTCTGGCGGCGCCCGGCTCGAGCCAGCTGAGCGCGGTGCTCGGGTCGGCCGTCATCCAAGCCAACCCGTTCCTCACCGGCAAGACCGCGAGCTACGTCGTGGACTGGGCCGAGCGGAAGATGGGGCAGAGAGTGCCGCGCGTGGCGACCGACCAGGGCCAGCCGACGACGACCACGACCGAGGTGCGGCAGACGTCACCGGAATTCGAGAAATACAAGCAGGCGATCACCGCGCTGATAGGCTCGATCCAGGAGACGCTGGAGCCCGGTTAGGTCCTTGACGACACAGTGATCTTGAAAGATTGCAGGCTTGTTGGACGAGGCTATCAACGTCCGTTTGGAATAGTCAGCGCAAACGCTGGTGGTGAGCTGAAGGCGCATGAACCTCGTCATTCCAGGGCGGAGCAAGGAGCGAAGCGACGCGCGCAGACCCTGGAATCCATGCCGTTACCTGGACCGAAGTGTGCAACGGTGCAGAATTCTGGACCGCCGCAGCGCTTCCAAGTCACGGCATGGATCCTCGGGTCTGCGCGCGTCGCTTCGCTCCTTGCTCCGCCCGTGGATGACGACCGCGACAGTCGTCTCGGCCAATCGCCAAGGCATGGGGTCTGCCAACGTACACTAGCCAACCGGTCAAAACTTCTGTGTTGAGGAACGAGTCGGTTCACTAAACCTCGCATGGCCGGATGGGCCGATTGGTTTTTCAGGCCCGCCAATGGTAAATTAGCGGATACTCACCGAGGAAATTTCGAGCCCCTCGTGAACCAAATCTGTGGTCGAGATCACAGACGCTCAAGGACGATTTTGGCAGAAGCGACGTTGTCGCTTACGACATTCAGCATGCGCAGACATTTATAACGCGCCCCGAGGGGGCGGAGGGCTGATCCCATGAAAGCGTTCGCCATCCTTTTGGGCGGGTTGATCCTGCTGTTCCACGCCGCGTTCGGCGCACAGGCCGCCACGCCCGACAGCAAGCGTGTCGCGCTGGTCATCGGCAACAGCAAATATGTCAATGCCGTCGCTTTGCCCAACCCGGCGAACGACGCCCGCCTTATCGCGTCCACGCTGCGCAACGCCGGCTTCCAGGTGATCGAAGGCGTCGACCAGGACAATGCCGGCATGCACAGCCTGATCAGCAAATTCACCGAAGAGTCCTACAATGCCGACCTTGCCGTCATCTACTATGCCGGGCACGGCATGCAGGTCGACGGCAGGAACTACCTTATTCCGGTCGATGCCGAGCTGACGTCGCCGGCCTATCTCAAGACCCGCACGGTCCAGATCGACGAATTCATGGCGGCGCTGCCCGCCGATCCCGCCGTCGGCATCATCATTCTGGACGCCTGCCGCGACAATCCGCTGGCGCGCACGCTGGCAGCGGCGCTGCCGAAGAGCCGCTCGCTCGGCGCCGGCCTCGCGCCGGTCGACGCAAAGGCCGACGGCATGGGCACGGGCGGCGTCCTGATCGCCTATGCGACCGACCCCGGCGCCATCGCCTTCGACGGCAACGGCGTCGACAGCCCCTATTCGCTGGCTCTCGCCAAGCACCTGACCGAGCCGGGCGTCGAGATCCAGAGTGCCTTGACGCGGGTGCGCGGCGAGGTGACGGAAACCACGCAAGGCCGGCAGCGGCCATGGCACAATGCCTCGCTCGGACGCGAGGTATTCCTCGGCAAGCCCGTGGCAGAAACAGCCTCGCCCGCCGCGACGCCGGTGGCAGACGCGGCCAAGGCGACTTCAGCGCCTGCTCCCGTGGCCAGCGAGCCGCCGTCCTGGGAAGTCGAGCAGCGGCTTTGGGACGAGGCTTCGAAGAGGAACGCCATCCCCTATTACGAGGCCTATCTCGACCAGTTTCCGAACGGCCGTTTCGCTACGGTGGCGAAGCTCAACATCGACCAGCTGAAGGATCCGGCGACGGGCAAGCAGGTGGCGGCGCGCGGCGCGGACGATGCCAGTGCCAATCCCGGCTCGGCCGTCCGCACCTCGGTCGGCATCACCGACGAGATGAGAAAGACGCAAGGCACCGAACTGACGGAAAGCGCCATCGGGCTCGACCGCAACGGCCGCATCGACCTGCAATTGCGCATCGAAGCGCTGGGCAACGAGCTCGGCCAGGTCGACGGCAATATCGGCCCGAGGACGCGCCAAGCGATCGGCGTCTGGCAGGGCAAGAACGGCCTGCCCTCAACCACCTATCTGACGCGCGAACAGCTGGCTCTGCTGGTGATCCAGACCGACCCGATGATGGATGCCGTGCGCGCCAGGAACGCCGCCGACCAGGCGCGCGCCGCGCCGACCAGGAAGCAGGTCGTGCAGAAGACCCGCACGTTGGACCCGACGGCGCAGCAAAAGCCGCGCCGGAAACAGACGCAGGTCGTTCAGCGCCGCCGCAACAGCGACACCGTGGTTCGCGAGGACGCGCCGCCGCCGAGAGAAAACAACGACTTCCTGACCAAGGCGCTGATCTTCGGCAGCGGCGTTGTGATCGGCAACGCGATCAAGAATTGATCGTTGAGCAATTCCAGGAAAAGTGTGAAGCGGTTTTCCGCCTGGAATTGGGTCGAAATAGGCAGCAACAAAAGGGGAGCCGGCGTTTTGACCGAGCTCCCCTTGACCTGTGTCGCTGTTGACGGGCCGGCTTGCCTGCGGCCCGCTATTCCGTCCTGATGCGCATTTCCACGCGGCGGTTGACCGGATCGTATGGATTTGCGACGCGCGGGTGCGACTTGCCGAGGCCGATCGCTTCGAGCCGCGCCGATTCAACGCCGTTGGCTTCGAGGAAGGCGGCCACCGATTGCGCTCTCCGCTGCGAGAGGCCCTGGTTGTAGCTGTCCGTGCCGGTCGCGTCGGTGTGACCCTCGACGACGAAGCTGAACGTGCTCAGCCGATTGTCGTTCAGCGCCTTGGCGAACTCGTCCAGCTCCGTGCGCGCGGTCTGGTCGAGCTGGGCCGAATCCAGGGCGAAGTTGATCATCATGTCGAGGCCAGCCTTCTGGGGCGGCGCCTCGTTCTTCTCGGCCTTGCTCTTGCACTCTTCCTCGGTGCCGACGCAGATGCCGCGTGAGGCGCCAAGATTGCCCTGGCCGGCGAAGAACTTTACGATGTCTTCCGATTTCTGAAGCGGATCGGCGTAGACGTGCGTTGAAAAAAGCACGGTCGCCAATGCCAAGGCTGAACTGCCCCACCGCATGACCGTCACTCCTGTTTTGACCTGTTTCGAGCGGGTTTTCGCTGGCGCGGACTATATCAAATCCCAAAGCGATTGTCTGTGAACAAGCGCACGTTGCCGATGGCCGCCGCCTGATAAGGTTGAGGCTTGACCGGCGCTTGGCCGCGGGTTTCAGTGCTGTTTGTGCCGATGCTCGGGGTGTGGCAGCGATGGCCAATGAACTCGGATACAGAACGGCAAGGGATCTGTTTCTTGCCTGTCCCGCGATCGCCCGGGACATGAAGTCGCCGGCCGTGGCCCAACCCCCGCTGGAATTCTGCCGCGCGCTGCTCGCCGGACGCGTGCCGGAGGAAGCCGTCACCTTCTGCGCCTATCTCCTGCCCGAGCGCGCCGCGGTCTGGTGGGGGCATGAATGCCTCAGTCATCTCGCCGAGCTCCTTGCCGAAAGGGATCTCGAATTGCTGGCACTCGTCAGCGACTGGGTGGGCGAGCCCGGAAATCCTCGCCATCGGGCGGCGCTCAGCAGCGCTGTCGATCCGTCGCCGGCAACGCCGGCTGCCTGGATCGCCTTGTCGGCGGCGTGGCGCGACCCGGCCTTTGATATGCTGTCGACCGGATTCCCCGCCGCCCACGCCGTCAACGCCGGGATCCTGGCGGGGCTGGCGCGCGTTTCGACCGCCGACCGCTTCGCCGTGCTTTCGGCCTTCGTCGAAATGGGCATCCAGATGGTGGAGATGGAAGCGCAACGACCGTCGGTCGGCGCGTATTAGGGTTTTCCGCCGGAGAATACCCATGAAGCCGCAGTTGCGGACGGAACCGCCGCATGCTTTCCCGCAATGCTCTGGTGCGTTTCACCGTCTCACGGAGACGGCGAAACACCCTGTCTCTTTGTTTCTACGCAATTCCGGACGGAAAACCGTTTCACACTTTTTCTGGAATTGCCCTAAGAAGCACGCGTGTCGTGAACGCTGTCACCACCCGCCGCCACCGCCGCCACCACCCCCACCCAGAGGCGCGATGACAGGCGCGGGTTCGCTCGTCACCGGCTTGATCGGCTTCCTGGCGGTCGCCTTCTTTTGCTTGACCACCGTCGGCGTCGTCGTCACGCGGACTTGCTTGGTCGGCTGTTTCGCTGTCGGCGCCGGCTCGAACCTGGGCGCCACGGTCGTGCATCCCGCGACCGCAAGGAAAATGTTGCAATGACCGCTTGCTTCAATGCCCCGCCCACCACTGCCTCCTTGTTGATCAGAATAGGTCCCGACGCGGATTGGATTGCTCCCAGACGGCTCTGGCCGTCTTGATCAATTGGTCGTCTACCGACCCGCCGGCGGAAATTTTCGATTTGAGCTCCGAACGCAATTGCTTCAACGCAGCCGTCTTCGGCTTCGTGCCGAACTGCGCGAGGGTCGTCCGAGCGCCCGGTAACTCGTTACGAAGATCAAGTCCTGCCGCGAACGCCAGATAGCGAACGGCGACCGCCTGATCGGATTTGTCGCCCTTCTGCATCTCGATAGCCGCGCGATCATAGGCCGCCGAGTAGTCGCCGCGATCGGTCGCCAGCTCGAACAGCCTCTGCGCTTCGGCAAGGTTCTTGTCGACGCCGTCACCATCCCGGTACATGCGCGCAAGACTGCCGGGCGCATAGGGCTGGCCGAGATCCATCGCCTTTTGGAAAAGCGCCTGGGCTTGCTTGGTATCCTTCTCGACGCCGCGTCCGCTGAGATAGTTGCGGCCGAGAATGTTCATCGAATACATGTCCTGGCGCTCGACGCCCGCCTTGAGGAAGGCAACGGCGCGAGCCGGGTCGGCGGGCACGCCATTGCGGCCTTCGGTGAAGATCGCCGCAAGATCGTTCATCGCGTAGGTATGGCCCATAGCCGCCGCCTTCAGCAGCAGGTCGAGGCCCTTGCCAGTATCGCGCTGAACGCCGAGACCATTGAACAGCGCGCGTCCCCAGGCGGTCATTCCATAGGGATCGCCTTTGTCAGACGCCTTTGCATAGAAGCCATTCGCCTTCGCCGGATCCACGGCCGTTCCTATGCCGGACGAAGCGATATAGCCCAGCTCGAACACAGCGCGGACATGTCCCTTGTCGGCGGCGTCCTGGATTGCCTTCTTGGCCTCGTCGACCTTGCCGGCGGCCAGCAGCGCGCGGCCGAGTTCGTAGTGGAATCGCGCGACATCGGGATAGGCCTTCACCGCCGCCCGGCAGGCGTCCACCGCGCCGGCGCCGATCTCATTCGGCAAGAGGCCGGGGACGACGCCCTGCAGGTCCAAAGGCTCGCCTGCCTTCTGGTCGCACCGATCGACACTGGGCGACAGCTTCATCGTCGCCGGCTTTGACGGTGTGTTGTCGGCCCTGATTTCGACGCCGACTATCAATGGCTGGACCGTGCCTATCTGCGGCTCGTAGCGCAGTTTATCGACTTCATCGGCCGTCAGGCTCGATTGCGGCGACAGTGTCCGATCCGGCAGGGACAGCGTCCCGGTTGCCGGATAGCTCGCGAGCTTCACGCTGACCGCCGGATCCTTGGTCGGCAAATCCAGCTTCAGCGGAACCGGGCCGACACCGACCGGCACGTTCACGTCGTGGTTCTCGATCGCTTCGGCGGCGCCGGCGATGTGGATGCCGCGCTCCACCACCTGCTGCTTCTGCTCGGACTCCAGGGAGGCCACGAGCTGCTTGCCGGCGGCGCCGTCGCCGTTCTTGACCCGGAACACGAGGATGCCTTGCGATCCGCCGCCCCACTCGTCATGCGCAGCATAGGCCAGCATGTCGACCTGGTCCTCGGCGTCGGCGCCCTTCGGCACGTCCATCTGGAGCCGCGGCAGATCCTTGCCCTCTATTGGCTGGCCCGTCGCGACCGGCTTGCCGTCCAGGATCAGGTGCCCCATTGCCGGCGGCCTTTCGATGCTGATGGTGACCGCGCCGCCGTCGACATCGACGGGCACAGGCAGGTCGAGCGCGACCGGTCCGACGCCCGACGGCACGGTCTTTTCCAGCACCGGCGGCAAAGCCGGCCGGTTGGCGCGGCGCATCAGCACCACCTCGTCGATCAGCGAGGAGTTTTCCCAAGGAACCTGCGCCCCCTTGGTGGCCTCGACCACATCGCGGCGCACGGCCGCCATGACGGAGCGTATCTCCTGGTTCGGTGCCAGCGCGCGGCGGGAGAAGGCGGAAGAGAACGGGCTGAGGTCGCCGGCGCCGTCATAGGCGACGGCGCCCGGCTCGGTGGCGAAGGCGATCAGCGTGTTCAGCGAACTCTTCACCTGCGCAAGGCCGGTGCCGCCGGCCGCGATCAACTGGTCGCGCAGCCAGTAGTCCTTGCGCGGGAACGGATTGTTGCGGCAGGCGTCGAGGATGATCACCTGGATCTTCGATTTGGCGCGCAATTGCTGCAGGACATCGTCGAGCTTGACCGCCTGGACCTCGATGTCGGCCGCAGCCTTGAGCGACGCATCGACCGGGATCAGAAAATTCTCGCCGCCGATTTGAAAGCCGTGGCCGGAATAGTAGACGACCGCCAGATCGGCGCCGTCGGCCGCCGCGAGATAATTGCGGAACTCCTTCTCGAACTGGAGCTTGGTGAGGTCCTTGGCGACGAACACATCGAACCCGGCCACCCGAAACGTGTTCGATACGTCCTCGGCATCCTTGTCAGGATTCTTGAGCGCCGGGATTTCGCGGTATTGCGAATTGCCGATGACAAGCGCAACTCTTCGATCGGCCTGCGCTTGCACCGTCGTGAGACCCAAGACGATCAAGGCCGCAATCAGCGCGTAGCGTCGCAGCATGGCAAAATCCCCAACCGCTATGACCTGTCGGCCACAAGAATTCAGCTTGCGGCATCGCGGTCTGTTAAAGACTTCACAATCTGCCAAGGCGGCAAGGAACGCGCCCGCGATGGCAGGCAGGCGTATCCAATAAACTGCTAAAATAGCTCAGAGGCCCGGACGCCGCAATGACCTGGGCAAGCGCATCGCCGGCTGCGAGGCGAGGACGCCCCGGTTTGTCCGGGCGTCCTCGGATACGCACGCCCGCAAAGCGTTTGCTTCCCGGCGTATATCGGCTTGCCGTCCGCAGTCGCCGCGCCAGATGATAGCGGCGGCTGAAGCCGCGCCGGGCGCTCTTTCGGGGGTCAGGCGCCGCTCCACATCGCATCCGGCACCACGACCAGCTTGCCGACGAAGTCCTTGCCCATGAAGTCGGTCTGGGCGCGGTGGAAGTCCGAGAGCTTGTAGACGCCGCCGACCAGCGGCTTGATCTTCTTTTCCTCGATGTAGCGGACAATGCGGCGGAAGTCGGCGCGCGTGCCTTGGCTCGAGCCGTGGAGCTGGAGCTGCTTCAGATACATGGTGCGGAGATCGAGCTGCACGACCGGGCCGGCGATCGCTCCGGCAGTCGTGTAGCGGCCCTCGGGCCGCAGGATGCGCAGCAGGTCGTTGAAGATGGCGCCACCGACGAGGTCGGCGACCACGTCGATGGGCTGGCCGCCCGTCGCTTCGTTGACGGCGGCGAGCAGGTCGGCCACGCCGCGCGTGATCACCTTCTCGGCGCCGATGTCGAGCACAGCCTGCTCCTTGCCCTTGCCGACGACGGCATAGGGGATGGCGCCGCGCGCCCTGGCCAGTTGCACGATGCCTGAGCCGACGCCACCGGAGGCGCCGGTGACCAAGACGCGCTCGCCGGCCCTGAGCGCAGCACGCTCCAGCATCTGCTCGCCGGTGAGATAGGCGCAGCAGAAGGTGGCGAGCTCGACATCACTCAAGTCGGTGTCGACGACATGCGCGTTCTCAGCCGGCAGCGCCTGGTATTCGGCATAACCGCCGTCGCGGCCGTGGCCCATATAGTCGATGTCGGCCAGCGAATCGTCGTCGCGGTTGTAGATCGAGAAGTCGACCATGACCCGTTCGCCGATGCGGCTCGCCGGCACGCCGTCGCCGATAGCGACAATTGTACCCACCGTGTCGGTGCCCTGGATGCGCGGGAAGGTCAGCGTGTTGCCCTGGCGGCGCCAGGTCGAGACGGCTGCGGCATTCTCCTCCGTGCCATAGGCGCCCTGGCGCACCCAGACATCGGTGTTGTTCATGCCGCAGGCGCTGACCTTGACCAGCACTTCGCCGGCGGCGGGTGCCGGCACCTTCACATCGGTGCGGTAGACGAGCTTCTCCAGGCCGCCATGGCCGGTAAGCTGGACGGCGGCCATGGTGGCGGGAACGGTTCTGGTCATGGCATTCATATCACTTCTCGGATGTCGCTTCTCAGATGCTCGCAAAAACGCTGTTCACAGCGTCGGCGGTCTTGGCGACGACGATGTCGGCCTCCTCGCGCGTCAGGCAGAGCGGCGGCGCGAAGCCGAGGATGTCGCCCTGCGGCATGGCGCGGCCTATGACGCCGCTGGCGGCCAGCGCGGTCGCAATCTGCGGCCCGGCCTTCAGCGCCGGATCGAAGAACACGCGGTCGTCGCGGTCCTTGACGAACTCGACCGCGGCCAGCATGCCGTCGCCGCGCACCTCACCGACATTCTTGTGGCCGCCGACGGCCCTGGCGAGCTCGGCGCGAAAGTAAGCGCCCACCTCCCCGGCATTCCTGACCAGATCCATCTCGTCGATCAGCTCGAGATTGGCAACGCCCGCGGCGACGCAGATCGGGTGCGCCGAGTAGGTCCAGCCATGGCCGAGCGATCCAAGCTTGTCGGATCCCTTGACCAGCACCTGCCAGACCTTGTCGGAGACGATGACGCCGGAGAGCGGCGCATAGGCCGAGGTCAGGCCCTTGGCGATGGTGATCAGGTCCGGCTTGATGCCGTAATGGTCGGAGCCGAACATCGTGCCGAGACGACCGAAGCCGGTCACCACCTCGTCGGCGACGAGCAGCACGTCATATTTGTTCAGCACGGCCTGGATCTTCTGCCAGTAGCCGGCCGGCGGCGGCACGATGCCACCGGTGCCGAGGATCGGCTCACCGATGAAGGCCGCGACCGTATCAGGGCCTTCGGCGAGGATCATCTCCTCGAGCTTGTCGGCGCAATGCTGCGAGAACTGCTCTTCGCTCATCGAGCGGTCGGCGCGGCGGAAATAATAGGGCGCCTCGGTGTGCAGGATCGGCGCGCGCGGCAGATCGAAGGCATTGTGGAACAGCTCCAACCCGGTCAGCGACCCGGTCATCACGCCGGAACCGTGATAGCCGCGCCAGCGCGAGATGATCTTCTTCTTCTCGGGACGACCCAAGACGTTGTTGTAATACCAGATCAGCTTGATGTTGGTCTCGTTGGCATCGGAGCCGGAGAGGCCGAAATAGACCCTCGACATGCCCTTCGGCGCGCGATCGATGATCATCTTGGCAAGCGTGATCGAGGCCTCGGTGCCGTGGCCGACATAGGCGTGATAGTAGGCGAGATTCCGGGCCTGTTCGGCAATGGCGTCGGCGATCTTCTGGCGGCCATAGCCGACATTGACGCAGTAGAGGCCGGCGAAGGCATCGATGCTCTTCTTGCCGGTGTTGTCCCAGACGGTGACGCCTTCGCCGCCGGCCATGATGCGGGCCGGCGATTCACCGCGCGCGTGCGTGCCCATATGCGTCGAGGGATGGAAGAAGTGGTCGCGATCCCAGGCGGAGAGTTCGTTGGACTGTTCGAGCATTTTTTGACTCCTGACGAGAATGAGGGCCTGCGCAGCTTAGGCTACATCGAGGCAGAGGTATTTGAGGTCCGTAAAGGCTTCGAGGCCGTGGCGCGAGCCTTCGCGGCCGATGCCGGATTGCTTGACGCCGCCGAACGGGATCGGCGCGCCGGTGATCTTGACGCGGTTGATCGCGACCATGCCGTAGTCCAGCGCACGCCCCATGCGCGCCTGCCGCGCGCCGTTCTCGGTGACGACATAGGCGACGAGGCCATATTCGGTGGCATTGGCGCGGGCGACGACTTCGCCCTCGTCGTCGAACGGAGTGACGTCGGCGACAGGCCCAAAAGTTTCCTCGCGCATGATCAGCGCTTCGTCCGGCACATCGACAAGCAGCGTCGGCTGGTAGAACAGCGGGCCGGCAGCGTGACGCTTGCCACCGGTCAGGCAGCGCGCGCCATGAGCGATTGCGTCGGCGACCTGTTCCTCGATCTTCTTGACCGCGCGCTCATGCATCAACGGCCCGATCTCGGCGTCCGCGGATAGCCCGTTGCCGACGCGAAGCTGCTCGATGCGGTGCGCGAAGGCGGCGCAAAAGCGGTCGTAGATCGGCCGCTGCACATAGATGCGGTTGGCGGCGAGACAGTCCTGGCCGGAGGTGGCGAATTTGGCGTCGAGCGCGATGGTCACCGCCCTGTCGATGTCGGCATCGTCGAACACGATCAGCGGCGCATGGCCGCCGAGCTCCATGACCAGGCGCTTCATCGTCGCAGCACTTTGCGCGGCGATCAGCCGGCCGACTTCGGTCGAGCCGGTGAAGCTCATGGCGCGGACCCTGGCGTCGGCGCACATGGCGCCAACGATGGTGCGCGCGTCGCCGGTGATGACGTTGAAGACACCGGCCGGCAACCCGGCGCGCTCGCCAAGTTCCGCCAGCGCCAGGGCCGACAGCGGCGTTTCGGAGGACGGATGCGCCACCACCGTGCAGCCGGCGGCAAGCGCGGCCGCGGCCTTGCGGGTGAGCATCGCCGACGGAAAATTCCACGGCGTGACGACGCCGACCACGCCGAGCGGCTCGCGGCGCACCGACATCTCGGCGTTCGGCAGATGGCTGGTGACGCTTTCGGCGTTGAGGCGTTTCGCTTCCTCGGCATACCACTCGACGAAGGAGGCGGCGTAGTCGATTTCGCTCAGCGATTCCTTCAGCGGCTTGCCCTGCTCGAGCGTCATCAGCAGCGCCAGATCGTCCTTGGCGGCGATGATCAGATCGAACCATTTTCGCAAGATTTTCGAGCGCTCCTGCGGCAACAGCGCCCGCCAGCCGGGATACGCGCGGGATGCAGCGTTGATCGCCTTCGTCGTCTGGGCGGCATCGAGTGCCGCCACAAAGGCGATGGTAGCGCCGGTCGCCGGATCGGTGACCTCGAAACTTGCCGCCGCCTCGCTTGCCGTCCAGTGGCCGTCGACATAGGCGAGCGCGCGCAACAGGCGGCGATCGGCGAGGCGGTCGAGCGCTTCATGGTGGTTGGTGCGGGCAAAATGCGCGGACATCAGTCAAGTCTCCCGGTGTCGAGGCGATAGGGAGAGACTAGACGCGCGATCGAGACAAAGAGGCTGTTTCGGCGGTCCGATGTAGAGAGATTGTCTCTATTTGTCCGGGAGAGCAGGTCGATCTCTCTAGCTTGCCAGCTGGCGGGTGCCACCAAACGGTGAAAATTGGCCGAGGCTCCTCAGCCTCGTCATCCTTGGGCGAAGCAGGAGCGCAGCTCCGTCGCGGAGACCCAAGGATCCATGCCGTTACCTTGATCGAAGGGCGCAGCGGCACAGAATTCTGCACCGTCGCAATGCCTTAGCGTCGGCATGGATCCTCGGGTCTGCGCCGCGTCGCTTCGCTCCTTGCTCCGCCCGTGGATGACGAAGTGCGGACGTTTCGGCTAATCTCCACGCTGATCGCGAGGCCGACTCACCCTTGCTCCGGCAGCAGGTCGGCCACCGGCAGCACGGTCTCGTCCTTGACCGTCTTGGTGACGATGTAGGTGAAGTAGCGGTCGATGCCGATCTCGCGTTCGAGCAGACCGTCGACCAGCCGCTGATAGGCGTCGATGTCGCGCGCCATGACCTTCAGCACGTAATCGACGCCGCCGCCTACCGACCAGCAGGCGACGATCTCCGGGACATCCCGCACCACCCGCTCGAACCGGTCGAAGTCGGCCTGGCGATGGTTGGCCAGCGTCACCTCCATCAGCACGGTCGCCACCGGCGCGATGACGCGCATGGCGATCGCGGCGTGATAGCCGGTGACGATGCCGGCTTTCTCCAGCTTGCGCAGCCGCATCCAGCACGGCGTCGGCGACAGGCCGACCTTCTCGGCCAGCGCCAGCTTGGTGATGCGCCCGTCGCGTTGGATGGCGTCGAGAATCCTGAGGTCGATCGGATCGAGCTTCGCTGCCGCCATGCGGTATCCGCCTTTCGTTCAGGACACCATGACGATGCATTATTTCGATTGTCAATTGCACTGATTTCGATCTCTAATAAGTCATGACATTATGGCAGCCAGATCCTGCTCTCATTCGCCGCCCGGCCTATCTCTCGCTGGCCGACCAGTTCGCCCGCGCCATCCATGACGGGCGGCTGGCCAACGGCACGCGGCTGCCGACGCACCGCCGGCTGGCGGACGATCTGAAGCTTTCGGTGCAGACCGTCAGCCGCGCTTATGAGGAATTGATCCGCCGCGGCCTGATTTCCGGCGAGGTCGGCCGCGGCAGCTTCGTGCAGACGCAGCGCCGGGAACCGGAGCCGCCGTACATTCCGGAGCGGCTGGGCGAGGTCATCGACCTTTCCATCCTGAAGCCGGTCTGCGAGCCGATGCATCTGGAAAAACTGAAGCAGGCGCTGGGCTGGCTCGCCGAGAACCTGCCGTCAAGCTCGGCCCTGTCGTTCCGGCCGAACATGGTTTTCCCGCGCCACCGCGCGGTGGCTGTCGAGTGGTTGAAGCTTTGCGGGCTGGAGGCGTCGCCGCAGAACATCAGCCTCACAAACGGCGCCACCGCCGGCATGACGGTGGCGCTGATGAGCGTGGCGCCACCCGGCTCGACGGTCGCGACGGAGGCGATCGGCCACCACACGCTGGTGCCACTTGCGCGCTATCTTGGCTTCAACCTGGAAGGGCTACCGATCGACGGCAACGGGCTGATCCCCGAGGCGCTCGACGAGGCCTGCCGTCTCTCGGACATTCGCGCCGTCTTCGTGCAGCCCTCGGTGATCAACCCCACGGCGACCCTGATGGACGCCGCCCGCCGCGAGCAGATCGCCGCGGTCGCGCGCAAGCACGACATCGCCATCATCGAGAACGACGTGCTGGGGCCGCTGGTCGAAGGCCGGCCGCCGGCGGTCGCCGCGTTTGCGCCGGAGCGGACGCTCTACGTCACCTCCTTCACCAAGATCACCGTGCCCGGCCTGCGCATCGGTTATCTGGCGGTGCCGGACCGCTATGTCGCCGCCGTCGCCAACCGCCACCTCGTCTCGAACTGGATGGCGACCCCGATGGTGGCGGAGATCGCCACGCGCTGGGTGAACGACGGCACGGCGATGGAACTGGTCAACTGGCAGCGCGCGGCGCTGAGGCGACGCCAGGAGATTGCCGCCGAAATGCTGGCGGGCGTCGATTACCGCGTCCATCGCGACGGGCTGCATCTGTGGCTCGAGCTGCCGGGCGACCGCGCCGAGGAAAGCTTTGTCTCTCAAGCGCGCCTGCGCGGCGTGGCGATCGCGCCGGGCACTTCGTTCCGCATCGCTGACACGCCATGGCATCCGGCCGTGCGCATCTCGCTCGGATCGACCACAGAGGGGGAACTGCGGGTGGGCCTGAGCGTTGTCGCCAAGCTGCTGCTCGGCGATCCGGAGCATCTCCTGCTCGCCATCTGATGCACAAAAGGAGTCCAGATTGCCCTGAAATTGTGCCGCGCCGGAAATATTGTCATGATATTATTTTCCTAATTGACATGATTTGGTACGTTTCGCATCGTTAAGGGCATATGCTTCTCCAGCAACGGGGAAATGGATTGCCCGCGCCCATCATCAAGGTCGATGTGATTTCGAAGAGCTTCGGCACCTTCAAGGTGCTGGACGGTTTGTCGATGCAGGTGATGCCCGGCGAGAAGCTGGCGCTGATCGGTCCGTCCGGCTCCGGCAAGACGACGATCCTGCGCATCCTGATGACCTTGGAGAAGATCGACGGCGGCCACATCCAGGTCGATGGCGAGCAGCTCTACCACATGAAGCGCAACGGCCAGCTGCTGCCGGCCGACGAGCGCCACCTGGCCAGGATGCGACAGAAGATCGGCATGGTCTTCCAGCTCTTCAATCTCTTTCCGCACAAATGCGTCATGGACAACGTGACGCTGGCGCCGATGCTGACCAAGGGCGTCGCGCGCGCCGCCGCCGAGAAACGGGCGATGGAACTGCTCGACATGGTGGGCCTCGCCGACAAGGCGAAAGCGATGCCGGCGCAGCTCTCCGGCGGCCAGAAGCAGCGCGTGGCGATCGCGCGCGCGTTGGCGCTGTCGCCCAAGATCATGCTGTTCGACGAGGTCACCTCGGCGCTCGACCCGGAGCTGGTCGAGGAGGTGCTCAACGTCATGCGCAAGCTCGCGGCCGAGACCGACATGACGATGCTTCTGGTCACCCATGAGATGGGCTTCGCCCACGACTTCGCCGACCGCGTGCTGTTCTTCGACCGCGGCAGGATCGTCGAGGAAGGCAAGCCCGATGAGATTTTCCGCCATCCCAAGCAGGAAAGAACGCAGAGCTTCCTGAAGAAGATCATCGCGGCCGGACATCGCGTCTGACCGCTATGCAGACGGGCGGCGCAAGCTGTCCACGGGCGGCCCAAGGCCGTCCCGAACCGAGCAGACCAATAACAGAAACAAGGAGTTGGGAACGATGAAGAAACTTGGGATTCTGGCTGGCGTCGCCGGCCTCGCAGTGAGCACGATGCTGCTCGCCTCCGGCGCGCGTTCGGCCGACGATGCAAAGCTGGAGCAGCTCAAGCAGCAGGGCTTTGCCCGCGTCGCCATCGCCAACGAGCCGCCCTATACGGCGGTGGCCGCCGACGGCAAGGTCTCGGGCGCGGCGCCGGACGTGGCGCGCGAGATCTTCAAGCGTCTCGGCGTCAACGACATCGTCGCCTCCATCTCCGAATATGGCGCCATGATCCCCGGCTTGCAGGCCGGCCGCTTCGACGTCGTCACCGCCGGCCTGTTCATGAAGCCGGAGCGTTGCGCGGCGGTCGCCTATTCCGAACCGGTGCTGTGCGACGCCGAGGCGATGCTGGTGAAGAAGGGCAATCCGAAAGGCTTCAAGAGCTATGAGGATATCGCCAAGGACAGCTCCGCCACCGTCGGCGCGCCCGGCGGCGGCACCGAGGAGAAGCTGGCGCTCAATGCCGGCGTGCCGCGCGATCGCGTGGTCGTCGTGCCGGACGGCCAGAGCGGCCTGAAGATGGTGCAGGACGGCCGCATCGACGCCTATTCGCTGCCGGTTCTGTCGATCAACGACCTGATGAAGAAGGCCAATGATCCGAACCTCGAAGTGATCGCGCCGGTGCAGGGCGCTCCGGTCTATTGCGACGGCGCCGCTTTCAAGAAGGGCGACGAGGCGCTGCGCGACGCCTATGACGTCGAGCTCGCCAAGCTGAAGAAGTCCGGCGAGTTCGCCAAGATCATCGAGCCCTACGGCTTCTCCGCCAAGGCGGCGATGTCGACGACCCGCGAGAAGCTCTGCGCGGCGAAGTAAGGCGCTCTTTGCCTTCTCGTCGCTTGCGGGGAGAAGGTGTCACGAAGTGACGGATGAGGGGCGGCGCCAAGATATCAGAAGCTGGCTCCGCCCCTCATCTGCCTGCCGGCTTTCGTCGCTCGAAAAGCCAAGCAATTGGCTTTTCGTTCGCTGCGCGAACCGCTCCTCAACTCCCCGTGAACGGGGAGAAGGGACTTGACGCGGCTGCCCCGCACAACCGCAAACGATAGGAAATTTTACACTCAGATGACCCAGTGGTCCGGCTATCTCGGCCTGATATTGCAGGGAGCGCTTGTCACCATCGAGCTGACGCTGATGGGGTCGGTGCTCGCGCTGATCATGGCTTTCCTTGCCGGCATGGGGCGCGTGTCGCGCTTCTTCATCCTGCGCGCGATCGCCACGGCCTATATCGAATTCTTCCGCGGCACCTCGATCTTCGTGCAGCTGTTCTGGGCCTATTTCGTCCTTCCTTTCGCCGGCCTGTCGCTGACCCCACTGCAGGCCGGCGTGCTGGCGCTGGGCTTGAATGTCGGCGCCTATGCGGCGGAAGTTGTGCGCGGCGCCATCCTGTCGGTCGGCCGCGAGCAATATGAGGCCTGCACGGCGCTCAATCTCGGCCGCTGGCAGGGCATGCGGCACGTGATCCTGCCGCAGGCGCTGCTGGTCATGCTGCCGACCTTCGGCAACAACGCGATCGAGCTGCTCAAGGCGACCTCGGTCGTCTCGCTGATCTCGCTCGCCGACCTGACCTTCCAGGCGCAGGTGGTGCGTTCGCAGACCGGCAGCACGCTGATGCCGTTCCTATCCGTGCTGATCATCTATTTCGCGCTGGCGCTAATCATCTCCTGGGGCGTGCGGACGCTGGAACGCCGCATGGCGCGCGGGCTTGATGGGGTGCGCGTCTGATGGATTGGGCCAAATAATGGACTGGGATTGGAACTTCGTCTGGGAGATCATGCCGACCCTGATCCAGGGCGTGAAGATCACCATATTGGCAACCATTCTGGGCTCGATCCTGGCGGCGATCGTGGGGCTCGGGATTGCGCTTGCGCGGCGCTCGGAGAACCGGCTCGTCGCGCGCAGCATCGGCTGGTTCGCCGAGTTCATCCGCGGCACGCCGCTTCTGGTGCAGCTCTATTTCATCTTCTACGTGCTGCCCGATATCGGCATCCTGTTGCCGCCGCTGGTGGCCGGCGTGATCGGGCTTGGGCTGCACTACGGAACCTATACTGCCGAGGTCTACCGCGCCGGCATCGACAACGTGCCGCGCGGCCAGTGGGAGGCGGCCAAGGCCTGCAATCTCAACGGACGCCACACCTGGACGCATATCATCCTGCCGCAGGCGATCCCGCCGATGATCCCGGCCCTGGCCAACTATTTCATCGCCATGTTCAAGGAGACGCCGCTGCTTTCGGCGATCACAGTGCTTGAACTGATGAACCAGGCGAAGAGCGTCGCCAACACCTACTACCGCTACATCGAGCCGATGACGCTGGTCGGCGCCTTCTTCCTCGTCATCAGCCTCTGCTCCGTCGTGCTGTTGCGCTGGCTGGAGCATCGCTACGGCAGGATCGAAAGATGAAAGTCATGAAAGCATTGCCCGAGATCCGGCTCGAAACGGCGCGCCCCGCGCTTGACGCGCGTCCGCTGGAAAAGCGCGTCGGACTGATCGCTTTAGCCACCGACCACACCAGCGAGGTGGACTTCCACCGCATGGTGGCGAGCGAGCGGATCGGCGTCTATGTCGCACGCATTCCCTACGCCAATCCAACGACGCCGGAGAATTTGCGCAAGATGCAGCCTTCGCTTTCGGCGGGGGCGGCGCAGATCCTGCCGGACGAGACGCTCGATGCCGTCTGCTACTCCTGCACGTCTGCTTCGGTGGTGATCGGTGACGCCGAGATCGAACAAGCGATCCAGGTGGCCAAGCCCGGCGTGCCCGTGATCACGCCGCCGATGGCTGGTATGCGCGGCCTGAACGCTTTTGGGGTGAAGCGCATCAGCATTCTAACCCCATACACCGTCGAGACCAGCCGGCCGATGGCGGCCTATTTCGCCGCGCAGGGCTTCGACATCCAGAGCTTCACTTGCCTCGGCTTCGAGGATGACCGCGAGATGGCCCGCATCAGGCCGGCGTCCCTCGTCGAGATGGCGCGCAAGGTCACGCATCCACAGGCCGATGCGCTGTTCGTCTCCTGCACCGCGCTGCGCGCCGCGCTCGCGGTGCCGGGTATGGAAGAGGCGATCGGGCGTCCGGTCGTCACCAGCAACCAGGCGAGCGCCTGGAACTGCCTGCGGCTCTGCGGCGACGAGACGCCGCGACCTGAGTTCGGCCGCTTGTGGACCAAGCCGCTGGCCCAGTGATCGTAATGCCCGTGATCGAGATGCCAGTTACGCTTCAGCATATTCGCGCCGCGCGCGAACGCATTGCCGGCAAGGTCGAGCGGACGGCTTGCGTGCTGTCGCAAAACCTGTCGGAGCGCGTGGGGCATCCTGTTCATCTCAAGCTTGAGCACCACCAGACCACCGGCGCCTTCAAGCTGCGCGGCGCCTCCAACGCGATTGCGGCATTGAGCCCGGACGAAAAATCGCGCGGCGTCGTCGCCGCCTCGACCGGGAATCACGGCCGCGCGCTGGCGCATGCGGCCAAGCTGAAAGGCATGCGCGCGGTGATCTGCATGTCGAAGCTGGTGCCGGAGAACAAGCTCGATGCCATCCGCCGCCTGGGCGCCGAAGTGCGCATCGTTGGCAACAGCCAGGACGACGCCCAGCAGCAGGTCGACAGGCTGGTGGCGAAGGAAGGGCTGGTCATGCTGCCGCCCTTTGACCATCCCGATATCGTCGCCGGGCAAGGCACGCTTGGGTTGGAGATCATGGAGCAGGTTCCGGACGCAGCATGCGTGCTGGTGCCGCTCTCCGGCGGCGGGCTCGCGGCCGGCGTCGCGGCGGCCGTCAAAGGCGTGAGCCCGGGCACCAAGGTCATCGGCATCTCGATGGCGGGGGGCGCGGCGATGAAAGCCAGCCTCGACGCAGGCCGGCCCGTGCAGGTCGAGGAACTGCCGACGCTGGCAGACTCGCTCGGCGGCGGCATCGGCCTCGACAACCAGCTGACCTTCGCCATGTGCCGCGACCTGCTCGACGACGTGGTCCTGCTTGCCGAGGACGAGATCGCCGCCGGCATTCGCCATGCCTATGAACAGGAACGCGAGATCGTCGAGGGCGCGGGCGCTGTCGGCATCGGCGCGCTGCTTGCCGGCAAGGTCAAAGTGAGCGGCCCGACTGTGCTCATCCTTTCCGGCCGCAACATCGACATGAGCCTGCACCGCCGCATCGTCTGCGGCGAGGCGGCCACAGCAACGGAGCGCGCCGTATGAACCGTATGACCATTCTGACCGAAGCAGAACTGCGCAAGATCGTGACGCTTGACCTCGATGCCGTCGCCTGCGTCGAGAACGCCTTTCGCGCCCTGGCCACGCTGCCGGTGGCGATGCCGCCAATCTTGAGGCTCGACATTCACGAGCATCGCGGCGAGGTCGACGTGAAGGCCGCCTATGTGCCGGGCATAGACGGCTTCGCCGTCAAGATCAGCTCCGGCTTCTTCGACAATCCGAAGCTCGGCCTGCCGAGCGGCGGCGGCATGATGGTGCTGCTCTCGGCCAAGACCGGCGTGGTCGAGGCGCTGCTGCTCGACAATGGCTATCTGACCGATGTCCGCACCGCCGCTGCCGGCGCCGTCGCGGCCAGGCATCTGTCGCGCGAGGACTCCAAGGTCGCGGCGATCTTCGGCGCCGGTCTGCAGGCCGGCTTGCAATTGGAAGCGCTGCGTCTGGTGCGGCCGATCGAGGAAGCGCGCATCTGGGCGCGCGATGCCGCCAGGGCCGAGGCAACCGCAGCCCGCCTGCGCGACAGGCTGGGCATCATGGTTCGCGCCGAACCGGATGCGGCGAACGCGGCAGCCGGCGCCGACATCATCGTCACCACCACGCCGTCGACCGAACCGCTGATCAAGCCCGGCTTCGTCTCTGCCGGCCAGCACATCACCGCTATGGGCTCGGATGCCGAGCACAAGAACGAGATCGCGCCGGCGATCCTGCGCATGGCCGATCTCTATGTCGCCGACAGCGCCAAGCAGACGCGGCGCCTTGGCGAACTCCATCACGCCATCGAGGCTGCGGTTTTCGCAGCCGACGCCGAGGTCACCGAACTCGGCCAGATCATTGCCGGCAGCAAGCCCGGCCGGCGCTCGGCAAGCGACATCACCGTCGCCGACCTCACCGGCACCGGCGTGCAGGATACCGCGATCGCCACGCTTGCGCGGGATCGCGCGCGGGCGGCGAACGCCGGAACGACTTTCGAGAGCTAGTACCGGCCGCAAGGCCCAACAAACGAGGACCAAGAACGATGCAGCCAAACCTGAAATTCTCGCGGAGCGAATTTGCCGATCGCCTCGCCAAGACGCGGAGGGCCATGGAGGCCAAGGGGGTCGATCTTTTGATCGTCAGCGATCCCTCCAACATGGCCTGGCTGACGGGGTATGACGGCTGGTCCTTCTACGTGCATCAGGCGGTCATCGTGCCGCCTACGGGCGAGCCGGTCTGGTATGGACGCGGCCAGGATGCCAACGGCGCCAAGCGCACCGCCTATCTCGCGCATGACAACATCATCGGCTACGCCGACCACTATGTGCAGTCGACCGAGCGGCACCCGATGGATTACCTTGCCAGCGTGCTGGCTGAACGCGGCTGGGACAAGCTCAGCATCGGCGTCGAGATGGACAACTACTGGTTCTCGGCGGCTGCCTTCGCAGCACTGCAAAAACACTTGCCCAACGCCCGCTTCGCCGACGCCACCGCGCTGGTGAACTGGCAGCGCGCGGTGAAGAGCCCGACCGAGATCGAATACATGCGCAACGCCGCCCGCATCGTCGAGGCGATGCACCAGCGCATTGTCGACAGAATAGAAGTCGGCATGCGCAAATGCGATCTCGTCGCCGAGATCTACGATGCCGGCACGCGCGGCGTCGCCGGGATCGGCGGCGACTATCCGGCGATCGTGCCGCTGCTGCCTTCGGGTGCCGATGCTTCCGCACCGCATCTCACCTGGGACGACAAGCCTATGAAGGCGAATGAAGGCACGTTCTTCGAGATCGCCGGCTGCTACAACCGCTATCATTGCCCGCTGTCGCGCACCGTCTTCCTCGGCAAGCCAACGCAGGCGTTCCTCGACGCCGAGAAGGCGACGCTGGAAGGCATGGAGGCGGGCTTGGCCGCCGCCAAGCCCGGCAACACCTGCGAGGACATCGCCAATGCCTTCTTCGCGGTCCTGAAGAAATACGGCATCGTCAAGGACAACCGCACCGGCTATCCGATCGGCATTTCCTATCCGCCGGACTGGGGCGAGCGCACGATGAGCCTGCGCCCCGGCGACCGCACCGAGCTCCAGCCCGGCATGACCTTCCATTTCATGACGGGGCTGTGGCTGGAGACGATGGGACTGGAGATCACCGAGTCGATCCTGATCACCGACACCGGCGTCGAATGCCTGGCCAATGTGCCGCGCAAGCTCTTCGTGAAGGACTGAACGATGTCAGCTCTGCGTCCATCGCCGGTCGCGCCGACCGTCGACTTCGAGCGCGACGGCGTCCAGCACGGCTTTTTGCGCCTGCCCTACAGCCGCGACGATTCCGCCTGGGGGTCGGTGATGATCCCGGTCTGCGTCGTGCGCAACGGCAAGGGCTCGACGGCGCTGCTGACCGGCGGCAATCACGGCGACGAGTATGAAGGGCCGTTGGCGCTCTACGAGCTCGCCCGCACGCTCGATCCGAAACAAGTCTCCGGCACGATCATCATCGTGCCGGCGATGAACTATCCGGCGTTCCGGGCCGGCACCCGCACCTCGCCGATCGACAAGGGCAATATGAACCGCTCTTTCCCCGGCCGCCCGGACGGCACGGTGACGGAGAAGATCGCCGACTATTTCCAGCGCGAGCTGCTGCCGCGCGCGGACCTCGTCTTCGACTTCCACTCGGGCGGCAAGACGCTGGATTTCGTGCCCTTCTGTGCCGCGCACACGCTGCCGGACAAGGCGCAAGAGAAAAAGGCCTTCGCCGCGGTCGGGGCCTTCTCGGCGCCGTTCTCGATGCGCATGACCGAGATCGACGCGGTCGGCATGTATGACACGGCGGCCGAGGAGATGGGCAAGGTCTTCGTCACCACCGAGCTCGGCGGCGGCGGGACATCGCGGGCCGAAACCGTGCGGATTGCCCGGCGCGGCATCCTCAACGTGCTTCGCCATGCCGGCATAGTGTCTGGTGCGATCGAGAAGGGCAGAACTCAGTGGCTCGACATGCCTTCGGCCGATTGCTTCGCCTTCGCCGAGGATGACGGCATGATCGAGACCATGGTCGATCTCGGCGAACCGGTGGAGGACGGCCAGGTGGTCGCGCGCATCCATCCGCTCGGCCGCACCGGCCAGGCACCGCAGGAGATCAGGGCCCGGATGTCGGGGCTGCTGGCCGCGCGTCACTTCCCGGGCCTGGTCAAGGCGGGCGATTGCGTCTCGGTGCTGGCCGTGGCCGTCGGATAGTTACTGCACCACCCGCTTCTCGAGCTTGCGAGCGAGCGTGCGCCGGTGCAGGCCGAGGCGGCGCGCGGTTTCGGAGATGTTGAAGCCGGTCTCGACCAGCGTCTCGTGGATGCGCTCCCATTCCAGGTTCTTGATCGAGGTGGGACGGCTGGTGAGCGGCACCGACACATCTCCCTCGTCGCGGCCGAAGGCGGCTTCGATGTCATCGGTGTTGGCGGGCTTGGCCAGATAGTGACAGGCGCCGAGCTTGATCGCCTCGACCGCCGTGGCGATGCTGGCAAACCCCGTCAATACCACGATCCGCATCGACGGGTCGCGTGCGCTCAGCAGCTTGACGCATTCGAGACCCGATCCCGCTCCGAGCTTGAGGTCGACGACGGCATAGGCCGGAACGGCCTTTTCCAGCGCGGCCTTCACGGCGTCGCGGTCATGGCAGACCGCGACGTGGTAGTCGCGCTTCTCAAACGAGCGTTTGAGCGTGCGCGCGAAAGTCGCGTCGTCCTCGACAATGAACAAGGATCGATCAGGTTTCACGATCGTCTCCATGGGTCAGCGCCGCCAGAGGCAGCGAAAGGGTAACGCAGGCGCCCTCCTCCATGTTGCGCGCTGAAACGTCGCCGCCGAGCTTGCGCACGACATTGAACACCAGGAAGAGGCCAAGGCCGCCGCCCGGACGCCCCTTGCTCGACATATAGGGCTGGCCGAGCCCGGCCAGAATATCCTTGTCGAAACCCGGTCCGCGATCCTTGACGGTGAACACCAGCTTCTCATCCTGCCGCTCGGCAGCGATGCCGACCCAATCGTGCGATGCTTCCAGCGCATTGTCGAGCACATTGAAGATCACTTGCCGCAGCGCCGTGTCGGACACGATCGGCTCGTCCGGCTCGAAACCGTTGCTGAAGTCCAGCCTGGAAGGCTGGCGGCTGACACGCCACTCCCGAACGAGATCGTCGAGGAAGTGACGGATCGTGGTGCGGATCGTGCCCTCGCCCCGTGCCTGGCCGGAGGACATGAGGATGCCCGTGACGATGCTTTTGCAGCGCTCGATCTGCGCCTGCATCTCGGCCACGTCCTCGGCAAGCTCGCGGTTGCGCTTGATGCCCTGCATCTGGCGCCAGTCGGACAGGATGACCGATATGGTCGAGAGCGGCGTGCCGAGCTCATGCGCGGCGCCGGAGGCGAGCAGGCCCATGCGCACGATGTGGTCTTCCTCAGCCGAACGCTGGCGCAGGTCGGCGAGATAGGCATCGCGTTCGCGCAGGTTGCGGTTGATGCGCGTCATGAAGATCACGATCAGGCCGGCCGCCAGCACGAAGCAGATGAACATGCCGCGCAGATGCAGCGCCAGGAGGTCGCTGCCGCCGTGATGCGAAAGCGCGATCGGCTGGAAGACGAAGATGAGGAAGACGAAGCAGGCCGAGGCGGCCACGACCAGGATCCAGGTCGACCATGGCGCCAGCAGCGCGGCGCCGAGCGTGATCTGCAGCAGATAGAGCGACACGAACGGGTTCGAGGCGCCGCCGCTCAGATAGAGCTGCGTGGTCAGCGCCGCCATGTCGAAAATCAGCGCGACGAAAAGCTGGCCGTTGGAGATGCGGCGATTGCCGCGCAGGGCGAGCAGGCTGAAGATGTTCAACGCGACGAGGAACAGCACCACGCCAGCCATCCCGGTAAGCGGCAGCGGGATGGCGAACCAGTATTGCGTCACCAGAATGGTCAGCACCTGCCCCGCCACCGCCAGCCAACGCAAGTGGATGAGAAGCAGCAGGTTCTTCCTGTTCGTCACGTCGGCGTTCGAGGCGGCGCCTCCGTGGCCGGCAAGAGGAGCCGCTGGGAACGCCTTCCCGTGATGAAGCCGCGCGATCGAGATGTTCATCTTGCCGCGTCCCGCTTCCGACGCCGGGCAAAAATCGGCCTGGCGATGACGATCGCCAGCATCGCTGCCAGGGCGAACCAGGTCAGAGCATAGACAAGGTGGCTGTTGCGGAAGGTGACGACAGTCAGGCCGCCGCGCGGCCAACTGTCCGCGCCGGATGCCCCGGCGTCGATGAAATAGGGCGCGACATCGGTCAGGCCGCGCGCCTTGGCGATTGCCGCGACGTCGCGCGAATACCAGCGGTTGGCAGCCGGATCGTTGCTGCGCAGGAAGCCGCCGCCGGGTTCGCTGATGCGCAGCAGCCCGTCAATCGCCGTAGGCGACCTCGGGCCGCCGCTCTCTTGTTGAAATTCGGCCTTGCGCTCCTGCGGAACGAAGCCGCGGTTGACGAGGACCGTGAACCCGCGATCGTCGCGCATCGGCGTCAGCACCCAATAGCCGCCTCCAAGCTCGGTCACCGCCTGCACCAGCGTGTTGGCTCCGCCGGAGAAACTGCCGGTGAGGCGTACATGGCGATATTCATAGCCGGCCGCGTTGATATCAGCCCATGTCGCGGGTCCTGGCGCATCGACGACCGGAGCATGGATGCGCTGGTCGACGCGGGCGATCAGGTCGAGCTTCCAGACCCGTCTTTCCAGCTGCCAGATGCCGAGCCCAAGAAACACCAGAACGCCGACAAGTCCGAGCAGCGCAAGCAAGAAGCGCGACGCGGAGCCTTTCGACGGCGCGGCGTGAGCGCATGTATCTGCCAGGCCGACCGTGACTTCTGCCTTGAGATTGGCCCTCCCCACGCCCGAAACAGGGCTCATGGCATCTCCCGCATCTCGTGGAGCCCGGGCAGCATGTTGGCGTTGAGATGGTACATCACCCAGAGCGAGCCGCTCAGCACGATGACGACGAGGATCACCGTGAAGATGAGCGCCAGCATCGACCATCCGCCCTCGGAGGCCGGGTTCATGTGCAGGAAGAAGATCATGTGGACGACGATCTGCACCGCGGCGAAGGCCATGATGATGACGGCCGTGGCCTGCTTGTTGTCGATGACTTCGTCCATCACCAGCCAGAACGGAATGGCGGTGAGGATCACCGACAGGAAGAAGCCGATCAGATAGCCCTTCAGCGAGCCGTGCGCGGCGCCACCATGCGCGTGGTCGTGACCGGCATGATCATGAGCGCTCATCGCAACGTCCCCATCAGATAGACGAAGGTGAAGACGCCGATCCAGACGACGTCGAGGAAGTGCCAGAACATCGAGAGGCACATCAACCGGCGGCGGTTGGCCTCGATCAGGCCATATCGCGCGACCTGCACCATCAGCGTCACCATCCAAACGATGCCGAAGGTGACATGCAGGCCGTGCGTGCCGACCAGGGTAAAGAAGGACGACAGGAAGGCGCTGCGCTGCGGCGTCGCGCCCTCATGGATCATATGCGCGAACTCGTAGAGCTCGATCGACAGGAAGGCGAGGCCGAACAGCATGGTCACCGCGAGCCAGGCTTGCGTCGCGCCGGCACGGCCCTTGTCCATGGTCAGCATCGCGAAGCCATAGGTGATCGAGGAGAGCAGCAGCATGGTGGTGTTGACCGCCACCAGGCTGAGATCGAACAGGTCCTTCGGAGCAGGACCCGCCGCGTAATTGCCGCCGAGCACGCCAAAGGCCGCGAACAGCATGGCGAAGATCAGGCAGTCGCTCATCAGGTAGAGCCAGAAGCCGAGCATGGTGCTGCCGCCTTCGGCGTGCGCATGCTCCTCTTCCAGGTGGAAGACCGGCTCGGCGCCGGCCGTGATTGCCGTCGATGCCATGCTCAAGCCCTAGCCCCCTCAGCGGCGAGGAGCGCCGTCCTCGCCTCTTCCGTTTGCGCGACCTCGGCGGCCGGGATGTCAAAGTCGCGGTGATAGTTGAAGGTGTGGCCGATGGCGGTGGCGATGAGGCAGACGAAGCTCAGCGCCGCCAGCCACCACATGTACCAGATCAGCCCGAAGCCGAGCGCCACGCTGAACACGGCCAGGACGACGCCGGTGCCGGTGTTCTTCGGCATGTGGATCGGCTTGAAGCCGGTGAGCGGGCGCCGGTAGCCGGCTCTCTTCATGTCGAACCAGGCGTCATTGTCGCGGATGACCGGCGTGAAAGCGAAATTATAGGCGGGCGGCGGCGAGGAGGTCGACCATTCGAGTGTGCGGCCGTCCCACGGATCGCCGGTGACGTCGACCAGTTCGGCTCGCTTGCGGATCGAGACGAAGATCTGGACAAGGAAGGCGGCGATGCCAGCGGCGATCAGCACGGCGCCGAAGGCAGCGATGACGAACCAGATCTGAAGCGAGGGATCGTCGAAGACGCGCATGCGGCGCGTCACGCCCATCAGGCCGAGGATGTAGAGCGGCATGAAGGCGAACCAGAAGCCGAGCACCCAGCACCAGAACGAAACCTTGCCCCAGAACGGATCGAGCCTGAAGCCGAAGGCCTTGGGCCACCAGTAGGCGATGCCGGCAAACAGGCCGAACAGCACGCCGCCGATGATGACGTTGTGGAAATGCGCGATCAGGAACAGGCTGTTGTGCAGCACGAAGTCGGCCGGCGGCACCGCAAGCAGCACGCCGGTCATGCCGCCGACGACGAAGGTGAGCATGAAGGCCACCGTCCACATCATCGGCAGTTCGAAGCGGATGCGGCCGCGATACATAGTGAAAAGCCAGTTGAACATCTTTGCCCCGGTCGGGATCGAGATGATCATCGTGGTGATGCCGAAGAAGGAGTTGACGCTGGCGCCGGAGCCCATGGTGAAGAAGTGGTGCAGCCAGACCAGATAGGACAGGATGGTGATGACCACCGTGGCGTAGACCATCGAGGTGTAGCCGAACAGGCGCTTGCCGGAGAAAGTCGAGGTGACCTCGGAAAAGACGCCGAACAGCGGCAGGATAAGGATGTAGACCTCCGGGTGACCCCATATCCAGATGAGGTTCACATACATCATCGGATTGCCGCCGAAGTCGTTGGTGAAGAAATTGGTGCCGACATAGCGGTCGAGCGCCAAGAGCGTGAGCACCGCCGTCAACACCGGGAAGGACGCCACGATCAGCACGTTGGTGCATAGCGAGGTCCAGGTGAAGATGGGCATGCGCATCATGGTCATGCCGGGGGCGCGCATCTTGACGATAGTGCAGATCAGATTGATGCCGGATAAGGTCGTGCCGACGCCGGCGACCTGCAGCGCCCAGATATAATAATCGACGCCGACATCCGGACTGTAATTGATGCCCGAGAGCGGCGGATAGGCCAGCCAGCCGGTGCGGGCGAACTCGCCCACGAACAGCGAGGCCATGACCAGGATGGCGCCGCCCACCGTCATCCAGAAGCTGAAATTGTTGAGGAAGGGGAAGGAGACGTCGCGCGCGCCGATCTGCAGCGGCACGACGAAGTTCATCAGCCCGGTGACGAAAGGCATCGCCACGAAGAAGATCATGATCACGCCGTGCGCGGTGAAGATCTGGTCGTAGTGATGGGCGTTGAGATAGCCGTCCGAACCGTTGAAGGCGATCGCCTGCTGCAGGCGCATCATGATGGCGTCGGAGAAGCCGCGAAGCAGCATGACGAGGCCGAGCACCATGTACATGATGCCGATCTTCTTGTGGTCGACGCTGGTGAACCACTCGCGCCAGAGATAGCCCCAGAGCTTGAAATAGGTGATGGCGCCGAGAACCGCGAGGCCGCCAAGCGCCACCACGATGAAGGTGACGACGACGATCGGCTCGTGCAGCGGCAGCGACTCCAAAGTGAGGCGGCCGAAGATGAATTTGGTCAGCGTCTCAGGCATCCGCCATTCCTCACAATTCGAAGCGCAGCAGGCCGAGCGACGGCGCCTCGGCGTCGGCGCGGCGGCTGCCGGCGCCGGGCGCGAGCAAGCCGACGCCGCGCAGCGGGGACAGGTCCCTGAGCGGCCAGCTCTTTTCATCGTCATTACGAGCCGCGCGAGAGGCGGCTGCCGCCTCCTCCGCCGTGCAGATGCTGGCGACATAGGACGGATCGCTACCGAACACCGAGCCGCGCCGGGCAAGCTTGTCATATTGCAGCGGCAGGGTGTTGCGAACGCCGGCAAGGCCAAGGCCGCCTTTGGCGTCGATGGACATCATCTCGTTCATGCACATCTTGCCCGGCTCGACGCACAGATTGAGGATCGCGCCATAAAGGTCGTGGTCGACGAAGGCATACTGCCGGACCGGCTCGTTCTCGCTCGGGCGTTCAAGCTCGAGATAGGTCTCGCGGCTGAGCCTGGACTGAGCGCTCTTGGCCTGCGCCACCCAATCGGCGAAGGCCTGGTCCGAGACGCCGTGGAAGGCAAAGCGCATGCCGGAGAAGCCGGCGCCGCTGTAATTGGCCGAGAAGCCGGTATAGGTGCCTGGACGGTTGATGACGGCGTGCAGCTTCGTCTCCATGGCGGGCATGGCGTAGATCTGCCCGGCAAGGGCTGGAATGTAGAAGGAGTTCATCACCCTGGACGAGGTGATGCGGAAGTCGATCGGCTGATTGACCGGCGCCGCCAGCTCATTGACGGAGGCGATGCCGTAGTCCGGATAGATGAAGAGCCACTTCCAATCGAGCGCGACGACCTCGACCCTGAGCGGCTTATGGTTCTGCGTGACCGGCTGTCCGGGTTCGATTCGGTCGATGCGCCGGTAAGGATCGAGCAGATGCGTGCCGAGCCACGTCAGCGCGCCCAGGCATATGATGATGAGCAGAGGGGCCGCCCAGATCACCAGCTCCAGCTTGGTCGAATGGTCCCAGTCGGGCGTGTAGGTCGCCGTCGTGCTGGACTGCCGGTAGCGCCAGGCGAACAGCACGGTCAGCGCCATGACGGGCACGATGATGAGCAGCATCAAAAGGGTCGAGACGACGAGCAGGTCGCGCTGCTGCACTGCCACGTCGCCCGCGGGCGCTAGCACGACGAAGTCGCAGCCGCTCAGCAGCACGGCCAGGGGAAACAGAAGCAAAGCTCCGGATCGTTTCATCAACGCTGCCCTCGATGGCGTCGCAACGGGCTTTTGCAAGCTACAACGCGGTATGGGCCAACGGCTACTGCCGCCGGCACGGGGACGACATTGGACAATTTGTCCAATGCCGGATTGCTATGGCTTTGGCGAAACTGTGCACGCATAATGGGACGAGGACAATCGCGTTCCGAACTTGAGCTCGGTGGCGACGAACAAGATGGCTGAAACTTCGACTGCCGAAACGGACAGCAGGCTGATCGGCTCGCATCACGGCCAGGTCAGCGCTGGCGATATCGCGGTCGGCGTGATCATCGGCAGGACATCGGAGTTCTTCGATTTCTTCGTCTATGCGATCGCTTCCGTGATCGTATTCCCCAGGCTTGTCTTTCCGACGCACGATCCGCTGGTCGGAACGCTCTATTCCTTCGCGATCTTCGCGCTGGCCTTTATCGCGCGTCCGTTCGGCACGGTGCTGTTCATGGCGATCGACCGCGCCTATGGCCGCGGCGCCAAGCTGACCATCGCGCTTTTCCTGCTCGGCACCTCGACCGTCGCCATGGCGTTCCTGCCGTCCTATGAAGACGTCGGCGCTGTCGCCGCCTGGCTGCTGGCGCTTACCCGCTTCCTGCAAGGCCTGGCGCTCGGCGGAACCTGGGATGGGTTGCCCTCGCTGCTGGCGCTGAACGCGCCGCAGAACCGGCGCGGAATCTATGCGATGATCCCGCAACTCGGCGCGCCGATCGGGCTTATCGTGGCGAGCTCGCTGTTCGCCTTCTTCGTCGCCAACCTCTCGGCCGACGATTTCTTCGCCTGGGGCTGGCGCTATCCGTTCTTCGTCGCTTTCGCCATCAATGTCGTGGCGCTGTTTGCCAGGCTGCGCATCGTCGTCACGCCCGAATTCTCGAAGCTCTACGAGAGCGGCGACCTGCAGCCGACCCGCATCAGGGACATGATCGGCACGGAAGGCCGCAACGTCGTCGTCGGCGCCTTCGCGCCACTGGCGAGCTTCGCCCTGTTCCATATGGTGACGGTGTTCCCGCTGTCCTGGGTGTTCCTGTTCACCAATGAGGGGCCGGAGCGCTTCCTGATCATCGAGGCGGTGAGCGCGCTGTTCGGCATCGCCGCGATCGTCGCGTCAGGGCCGCTGGCCGACCGTGTCGGACGCCGCGCCCTGCTCGGCGGCGGCGCCGTCGCCATCGCCGCATTCAGCGGCTTTGCCCCGCAGCTTCTCAATGGCGGCACCGTCGGGGAGACGGTGTTCATGGTGCTGGGCTTCATTCTGCTCGGCTTGAGCTTCGGGCAATCCTCGGGCGTCGTCGCGTCGAGCTTCTCGCGCCAGCACCGCTATACCGGCTCGGCGGTGACGTCGGACCTCGCCTGGATGTTCGGCGCCGGCTTTGCGCCGCTTGCCGCGCTGCTGATCGCCGGCACTTTCGGCCTCATCGCCGCCGGCGCCTATCTGCTTTCAGGCGCCGCCTGCACGCTGATCGCGCTGTGGATCGACAGGCAGGCGTCAACGACAGGCCGCTAGTACTCGGCCGCTAGCACGTTGTCGCGGGCGCCTAATCAGACCTGATAGAAATCCCGATACCATTCGACGAAGCGCGGAACGCCGACCTCGATCGGGATCCTGGGCTTGAAGCCAGTCACCTCCTCGAGCGAGGTGATGTCGGCGTAGGTCGCCAGCACGTCGCCCGGCTGGAGCGGCATCAGGTTGCGGATTGCCTTGCGCCCAAGCGCGTCTTCCAGCACGTCGATCAGCCGGCTCAGCTGGACGGGTGAGCTGTCGCCGATGTTGTGGATCCTGTACGGCGCATTGCTGGTCGCGGGATCCGGGGCAGCGCTTGTCCAATCGGTATTGGGCGTCGCGGGATGCTCCATGACGCGGATTACGCCCTCGACGATGTCGTCGATATAAGTGAAGTCCCGCTGCATGTTGCCATGGTTGAAGACGTCGATCGGCTGGCCGGCGAGGATGGCCTTGGTGAAGATGAACAAGGCCATGTCGGGCCGGCCCCACGGACCGTAGACGGTGAAGAAGCGCAACCCCGTGGTCGGCAGCCCGAACAGATGGCTGTAGGTGTGGGCCATCAGCTCGTTCGCCTTCTTGCTTGCGGCATAGAGGCTCAAGGGATGGTCGGCGGAATCATGGACCGAGAACGGCATGCGCGTGCTGCCGCCATAGATCGAGCTCGACGATGCATAGACGAGATGACCGACAGAGGCCTGACGGCAGCCCTCCAGGATATTGAGGAAGCCGTCGAGGTTGCTGCGCGCATAGACGTGCGGATTGATCAGCGAATAGCGGACGCCCGCCTGCGCGGCGAGATTGACGACGATCTCCGGCGCGTCGGAAGCAAAGACCGCCGAGACGCCATCGCGGTCGGCGAGGTCGACATGCTCGAAGCGAAAATTCGCGAACCCTTTCAGCCGGTCGAGCCGCGCCTGCTTGAGGGCAACGTCGTAATACTCGTTCATGGAATCGAGGCCGACAACCTGCCGGCCTTCGGCAAGCAGCCGGTGGCAGAGGTGAAAGCCGATGAAGCCGGCGGCGCCGGTGATCAGTATGGGCCTGCTCGACGTCAATCCATGCCCCCAAAACGTTGTGGTCAACCGGACCGATCTTTCGCCGACAGCCCGCGGGCACGTCCGGAATTCCTCAAGCCGGTCGAGAACTTGCGCCTTTTATGGCAGGCCGTCGACGAATTCAACGATACGCCTTTCTCCGCCGTCTCGACACGACTTACCGGTCATTGCGGCGCCAGTGGCTGCAAGGCTGGCACGGGCGGATGCGGCAGCAGCGTACCGAGCCCGTCGACCTCAGCCTGCGCCAACCCGTCGTCCCACCACTTCGGAACGGAGGCCGCCTCGTATAGGGTTTCAATCAGCTCGATCATGGTCGCCTGGAGACGATGTGGATGGGGCCGGCCCGGGAGCTCCAGTATCCGACAGCGGAAATGCAATCTCAAGCCCGTGCTTATATGCGAGCGCGGTCATGGATCGGACCCATTCATGCAGAATGCGATTGCGCTCATGAGGCCAGTTGAGGATTTTATTTTCTTGGTGATCTTCCTTTGCTGAGGCAAACTGCTAGCGGGCTGTCAGGAGGAGAAATGAGAGCACGCGCGGCGACGGTCGGAGACCTGGAAGATGTGTTCCACGGCCTGTCCAAGCGGATGTCGGACGAATATGTCGCGGCCGGCAAGGACAGCAAAAGCGCCTATGACAATCTGATGATGAATTTGAAGGAAGGCCGGGCGCACGCGCTTGTCGAGGGCGACAGGGCCGTCGCGATCATCGCCTGGCATGAGCACTCGGATGCCGCAGATACGCTGTTCGCGGCGCGGGAGGATTTCTTCAACGCCGCGACGGTCCGCTTCTGCAGGCGGCACATCCGCCATGTCCAGGCGCTTGCCGGCAACCTTCCCATACATTCGCGCAGCTGGCTGGACAGGCCGGACGTGGCGAAGTGGTTCCGCGTGATCGGCTATGTCGACCGTGGGCGGGAGAACGGCGCCCATCTGTTCGAGCTGCCGCCGGCCGCCAATAGCTGACCAAAACGAGGCCATTCGTTGCAGCTCTTGGCTTGCGCGAAAATCCGATTGGAAAGATTGTAGGCGCAGGCAGCCGGGCAACCTGGCACGCCGGACGGGGTATGGCTGCTGGAAATGGGGATGTTGCGCGTCTGCCTGGCGGTTGTCGCCATCGCTGCCCTGATGACATCATCAGGGGCGGAACCGCGTGCGTCCCATCTTTTTGACCGAGCTGACCTCACGGCAGCCTATTCGGGGCAACCCGATCTCGTCACCGCGTATACGACCGGCATGGCGCGCTACCGGTTTCAATATTCGGGTCCCGCAACCCAGGCCGGTTTGGCCGCGCCGCTCGAGCCTCGCCTGCTGCGGCCTGAATTCCAGCAACGGACATGGCGTTCGGCGGACGGCAGCCTGCTTCAGGGATTTGCCGGCAAGGGCGGCTTTCGCCTGACCACGGGCAACTGCGTGAACCGCCTCTGCGTGGCCAGCGAGTGCAGCGAAGCCGGCTGGCCGCTCTATGCCTGCAGCGACGGGCGCAAGCGCAAGATGTCGGTCCAGAGCTTCGTGACGGCAACATTCGACGGCGTCCCCTACCGGCGGCTGAGCGCGCCGAAGGATCAATGATTTCCCGGCGCCGACCGGTCTCCAAAAATCCATCTTACTTCACCCGAAGGTTGCGCATGCGCCGCGCCGCATGGCATTTGTGGGGCAAATGACGAGCAAGCCCCTTGGACAGCCTTCTAAGGCCGCGCGGCGATCCACCGCCGGGAAGGTCAGCCTCAACCGGGCGCTGTCGAAGCTCGGGTTCTGCTCGCGCAAGCAGGCTGAGCTTTTGATCGGCAAGGGGCGCGTGCGGGTGGGCGGCAAGGTGGCGCGCGACCCTGCGCTGTGGGTCGATCCCGAGCGCGAGAGCATCACGGTCGACGGCGAGCGCATTGCGGCCGAGCGCAAGGTCTATCTGATGCTCAACAAACCGCGCGGGCTGGTCACCACCCGCGACGATCCCGAAGGCCGTGGCACCGTCTATGACTGCCTTAAAGGGCTCGACCTGCCCTTCGTGTCGCCGGTAGGCCGGCTCGACAAGGCAAGCGAAGGGCTGCTGTTGATGAGCAACGACACACGCTGGGCGAGCGGTTTGCTCGACCCCGCCTCGCATGTCGCCAAGACCTATCATGTGCAGATCGCGGCCATGCCCGACGAGGCGATGCTGGAACGCTTTCGCCAAGGCGCGGTCGTCGACGGCGAGTTGCTCACGGCAAGCTCGATTGCATTGTTGCGCAGCGGCGGGCGGACAGCCTGGCTGGAAATCGTGCTCGACGAAGGCCGCAACCGGCAGATCCGCAGGCTGCTCGGCGCTTTCGATATCGAGGTGCTAAGGCTGGTTCGCGTGGCGATCGGCGGTCTTCAGCTCGGCGAGCTTGCCAAAGGCAAGGCACGGCATCTGACGAGCGAGGAGCTGGCGACCTTGGCGACTTGACGCCGGGCCACGAACTCCCCCTCACCCGGATTGCCAGCCGAATTGCGAAGAGCAATTCGGGGCAATCCGACCTCTCCCCGTGGGGAGAGGAGCAGGTAAGCGCCGGCGCCAACCTCTTCTCCCCTCGGGGAGAAGGTGGCCGCGAAGCGGCCGGATGAGGGGGAGTCGCGCTCGTTATTTCTGGTTCCACCGCCGGATGACCGGCTCCGTCAGGTCGTGCTCGTAGCCGAGGATGCTGAGGCTCGCGGTGTCGAGCACGAAATGCTCGCCGCCTTCGGGCGGCAGGCCGACCCAGCGCGCCGCGAGAACACGCAGGAAATGCGAGCTGGAGAAGATGAGCACATTGCCGGCAATCGCACGCAGCCCGGCGATGATCGCGTCGGCGCGGGCGCCGACATCGGCCGCCGTCTCGCCGTCAGGACAGCCGTCGCGGAACAATTGCCAGCCGGGGCGCTTCGACAGGATTTCCTTGGTCGTCACGCCCTCGTAAGCGCCATAATCCCATTCCTGCAGGTCCGGCTTCTTGACCGCGCCCTCACCGAAGCCGGCCAGGCGGCAGGTGTCGAAGGCGCGCTGCGACGGGCTCGACCAGACCGCCTGGAAGGTCAGGCCCTTGAGCCGCTCGGCCACACCGCGCGCAGCCTCATCGCCTTTTGCCGTCAAAGGGATGTCGGTGCGGCCGGTATGCCTGCCCGAGAGGCTCCATTCGGTCTCGCCATGACGGACAAGATAGATCTCGGGATACGCGCTGCTCATTGACCGCCCTCGGCTGACTATTTCGCCGGGAATCCGGCTCGCGCACCGTATGCGGCGGCCGGCAAAAAGAACAGGCCGCGGCTGAGCCGCGGCCTGCACAGGCTTGGGAGGGATGCCTAACTTGCCTGTCACTCGGCCGGCAGCAGGCCGCCGGACAGCGCGAGATCCGCCTCTTCCGGCAACTGGCCGGCCATGGCGGCGGCGAATTGCTTCTGGTCGAGCTCGCCTTCCCAGCGCGCCACGACGATGGTCGCCACCGCATTGCCGACGAAATTGGTGAGCGCGCGGCACTCAGACATGAAGCGGTCGACGCCGAGGATCAGCGCCATGCCGGCGACCGGCACCGAAGGCACCACCGAGAGCGTGGCGGCCAAGGTGATGAAGCCGGCGCCGGTGATGCCGGCCGCACCTTTGGAGCTCAGCATGGCGACTAGCAGGAGCAGGATCTGGTCGCCGAAGGTGAGCGGCGTGTCGGTTGCCTGGGCGATGAACAGCGCAGCCAGCGTCATGTAGATGTTGGTGCCGTCGAGATTGAAGGAATAGCCGGTCGGGATGACCAGGCCGACCACCGAGCGGTTGCAGCCGGCGCGCTCCATCTTGGCCATCAGGCCGGGAAGCGCCGCCTCGGACGACGAGGTGCCGAGCACAAGCAGCAGCTCTTCCTTGATGTAGCGGATCAGCGCCAGGATGGAGAAGCCGTTGTACCATGCGACGGCGCCGAGAACGACCAGCACGAAGAGCAGCGACGTCAGGTAGAAGGTGCCGATCAGGAAGGCGAGGTTGGCGATCGTGCCGATGCCGTATTTGCCGACGGTGAAGGCCATGGCGCCGAAAGCGCCGATGGGGGCTGCCTTCATCAAGATGGCGACGAGGCGGAAGATCGGCGAGGTCAGCGCCTGCAGGAAATCGACCACGGGGCGGCCGCGTTCGCCGACCAGCGCCAGCGCGATGCCGAACAGCACCGAGAAGAACAGCACCTGCAGAATGTCGCCCTGCGCGAAGGCTCCGGTGATGGTGTCGGGGATGATGTTCATCAGGAAGCCGACGATGGTCGTGTCATGCGCCTTCTCGGTGAAGGTCGAGACCTTCGAAGCATCGAGTGTCGCGGGATTGATGTGCATGCCGGCGCCGGGCTGGATGACGTTCGATACAACCAGGCCGACGATCAACGCCAATGTCGAGAAGACAAGAAAATAGATCATCGCCTTGCCGGCGACGCGGCCGACCTTGTGCAGGTCGGAGACGCCTGCGATGCCGGTCGCCACGGTGAGGAAGATCACCGGCGCGATGACCATCTTGACCAGCTTGATGAAGGCATCGCCGAGCGGTTTCAGCGAAGCGCCCAGATCGGGGTAAAAATGGCCAAGCAGGATGCCGGCGGCGATCGCCACCAGGACCTGCACATAAAGATGCCGGTAAAAGGGAACCTTGCCGCGCGGTTCGGCGGCAGCGATTGCTGTCTGCATGGTATCCTCCGTTCGGCCCCCGATCGAGAACGCTCGACCTCCCAGGGGGCTGTTAACCTTCACAGCCTCGCGGCTGCTGCGGACCTACCTGCAACGCGCGTGCCAGATGGCGCCCGGAGTTTCGCTTCGTTGATTTTGCTGAATTTTTCGAGCTCGCGAGGTGCCTTTTCCGCGGCATCAGTGTGGTTATCCGCATAGGTACAATTGCGCCTTGTGCGAAAGCATGCACAAATACGCCATGCTGCAACGCCCTGCCGCTGCTCTCGCTTCGACGCCCGAACTGCTTGCCGGGCGGGCGCGGCGCGCCTGGCTGCTGTTCACGGCGGTGGCGCTGGCGATCATCGCGGCAGCGCTCTACGGCGCCGGCCTCTATGGCCGCTCGACGGAGATCGAGGCATTAGCCACGCAAGGACGCACGGACGCCAATCTCAAGGTCGCGCTGCTGCGCGCGGTGCTGGAAAATCCGCGCGCGCTGCCGCTGCTCCTGTCGGAGGACCAGCAGGTCAATGACGCGTTGACCCAGCGAAGCCCTGCCGCGATCGACGTGCTCAACCGCAAGCTGGAAGGGCTGGTTTCCGGCACCAAGGCCTCGGTGCTCTACGTCACCGGCACGGACGGTCTGGCGATCGCCTCCAGCAATTGGCGCGAACCGGTGAGTTTCGTCGGCAGCGACTACAGTTTCCGCGCCTATTTCTCAGGCGCGATGCAGACCGGCACCGCCGAATATTTCGCGCTCGGCAATGTCAGCAAACGTCCCGGGCTCTACATCTCGCGGCGCGTCGACGGCGCCTCGGGGCCTCTCGGCGTCGTCGTGGTCAAGATGGAGTTCGACCAGCTCGAAGCCGACTGGCACGAAGCGAACCGGCCGGCCTTTGTCAGCGACGCGCATGGCGTGGTGCTGATCACGAGCGTCCCCTCCTGGCGCTTCCTGACGACGGAGCCGCTTAGCCGGCCGGTGCTCGCCGAGATCCGCGCCAGCCAGCAATTCGGCGACGTGCCGCTGGTGCCTTTGCCGATCACGAGACCGGAGGCGCTGAGCTCCGATGTCGCGCTGGTCCATGCCATCACGCCTGGAGGCAGCGATGCGGAATATCTGCGGCTCTCGACCGCTGTGCCGTCGACACCGTGGCAGCTCGACTATCTTGTTCCAGCCGAAGCGCCGATCGCCGCCGCGCAGCGCGAAATGCGGCTCCTGGCGCTGGGCGTCCTTGTGCCGCTCATCGCCTTGGCCGCCTATCTGCTTTGGCGCCGGCAGTCCGCCCAGATGCGGATCGCCGCCGAACAGGCCGCGCGCGCCGAGCTGGAGCGGCGCGTCGTCGAGCGCACGCAGGATCTCAGCCTGGCGCGCGACCGGCTGCAGGCCGAGATCGCCGACCATCGCAGCACCGAGGTGAGGCTGCAGGTCATGCAGCAGGAGCTGGTGCAGGCCAACCGGCTTGCCACGCTTGGCCAGGTCGCGGCCGGCGTCGCGCATGAGATCAACCAGCCGGTGGCGACGATCCGCGCCTATGCCGACAATGCGCGCGTGTTCCTCGAGCGCAAGCAAAGCGCCTCAGCCGAGGAGAATCTTGGCGCCATCGCCGCGCTGACCGAGCGCATCGGAGCCATCACGGAGGAGCTGAAAGCCTTTGCCCGCAAGGGCCGCACCGCCGCCGAGCCCGTCGAATTGCGCAGCGTGATCGAGGGCGCAGTCGTGCTGCTCAGGAGCCGCTTCGCCGGCCGGCTGGATGCCCTGGCGATCACGCTGCCGCCGACGGCGCTAAAAGTAATGGGCAATCGGCTGCGGCTGGAACAGGTGTTGATCAATCTGTTCCAGAACGCGCTGGAGGCGCTCGATGGCCGTGATGGCGCAAGGGTCGAAGTCTCCGCCGCCGAAACCGGCGAAGACGTGGCGCTGGTCGTTTCCGACAACGGACCTGGTATCCCACCCGCGATCCTGAAATCACTGTTCACGCCCTTCAACACCTCGAAGGAGAAAGGCCTTGGGCTCGGCCTGGTCATCTCCAAGGACATCGTCGCCGACTATGGCGGGCGCATCGAGGTTTCGAGCAGCGACCAGGGCACACGCTTCACCATCCATCTGTCGAAAGCCGGCGCAGCATGACGAAGCACAACCCAGCAACGGTGATCCTGATCGACGACGACAGCGACCTGCTCAAGGCGACAAGGCAGACGCTGGAGCTTGCCGGCTTTGCTGTGTCGGCCTATTCGGTGGCGAGCGAAGCGCTGGCGACGCTCGACAGGAATTTCGCCGGCGTGGTTGTCTCGGACATCCGCATGCCGGAGATCGACGGGCTGCAGCTTTTCGGCCGCGTCTTGCATCTCGACCCAGATATTCCCGTGATCCTGGTCACGGGGCACGGCGACATCGCCATGGCCGTCAAGGCGATCAAGGACGGCGCCTACGACTTCATCACCAAGCCTTTCGCCACTGAGCGGCTGGCGCAGAGCGTTGCCCGCGCCGCCGAAAAACGCCGGCTGGTGATGGAGAACCGCGCCTTGCGCGAAGCGGCCGAGCAGGCGCAGGAGGGCTTGCCGCTGATCGGACAGACGCCGGCGATGGAGCGGCTGCGCCGTACGCTCAGGCAGATCGCCGACACCGATGTCGACGTGCTGGTGACCGGCGAGACCGGCTCCGGCAAGGAGGTGGTGGCGAACCTGCTGCATCGCTGGAGCCGCCGTGCCAATGGCAATTTCGTCGCGCTCAATTGCGGCACGCTGCCGGAGACGGTCATCGAAAGCGAGCTGTTCGGACACGAGGCCGGCGCCTTCACCGGCGCGCAGAAGAAGCGCGTCGGCCGTATCGAGCATTCGAGCGGCGGCACGCTCTTCCTCGACGAGATCGAAAGCATGCCGGCCGCGACGCAGGTGCAGATGCTGCGCGTGCTCGAAATGCGCGAGGTGACGCCGCTCGGCACCAACGAAGTCAGGCCGGTCGACCTGCGCGTCGTCGCCGCCGCCAAGGTCGACCTCGGCAATGCCAGCCAGCGCGGCGCTTTCCGCGAGGACCTCTATTACCGGCTCAATGTGGTGACGCTCTCCATTCCGCCGCTGCGCGAACGGCGGGACGACGTGCCGCTGCTGTTCGGCTATTTCGCCGAGCGGGCCGCCGCACGGTTCCGGCGAGCCGTGCCGGCGACCTCGGCGGCGGTCCAGCGCCATCTCAGGGAGCACGACTGGCCGGGCAATGTACGCGAACTCGCCCATTTCGCCGAACGCTTGGTGCTCGGGCTTGAGGATGTCGCCGAAACGCCTTCCCCTGCGGCAATGGAGAGCGACGCCGCGATGCCGTTGCCCGAACGGCTCGATCGCTACGAGGCCGACATCATCCGCGAGACACTTGGTCGCAATGAAGGCGACGTCCGCCGCACCATCGAGGCGCTCGGTATTCCGCGCAAGACCTTCTATGACAAGTTGCAGCGGCACGGCATCGTGCGCAGCGATTTTTCCAGATAGATCAAGCTCGTGGAACCCGATCCAATCTCCGGCCGTTGAGCTTGTCCGGCAAACCGTGGCACGTTGGCACCAGCCGGCCAGTGAACGCATCGGCGCGATGGCGTTGCCGGGTTGCGCTTGGCAGGCGTTGATGGTTTGTTGCCGCCCAGCGGAGAACGAATGATGCGCGAATCCCTCGGTCAAGACGAATACGGCTCGGCCAACCCTTTCGATCCGGACGACCTGCCCAATCTCAACGCGATGGGGCCGGTGATGGGCGGCGGCAATGATTTCGAGAAATACGCGGTCGCCGTCATCATCGTCTTCGGCGCGCTGATCATCGGCGGCCTGATGGCCGCCTCCATGTCCTTCGGCCACCGCAACGGCTTCCTGTTCGCGCTCGGCGGCGCCACGGCGGCCTGGATTTCCGGCAATGCGCTGCTGCTCGACCGCCCGCGCATCTACGCGCTGTTTGTGGCCATTGCCGCCGTCATGCTGATCGCCTCGACCATCACGTTGGTGACCTGATCAATTAATCTCCCAGCGCCTCGCCGGCAGCCGCGCGACTGTCCATGGCGCCGTTGTAGCGGGCGCCGCCGCCCTTCTCGATCTCCGCCAGGCTCTTGCCGCCGACAAGGATGCCGGCGGCCCGGACCCAGGTCTCGTCGCTGAGGTCGAGATGATAGCCCATGCCGGCAAGCAGCCGCTCCGTGTCCGGCGAAAGCCCAAAAGGTTCGACATAGACCGTGTCCGGCAGCCATTGATGGTGAATGCGCGGCGCGTCGATGGCTTCCTGGATGTCCATACCGTGGTCGATGACGTTGACGATCACCTCCAGGGTGATGGTAATGATGCGCGAGCCGCCCGGGCTGCCGATGACCATGAACGGCTTGCCATCCTTCGTTACGATCGTCGGGCTCATCGAGGATAAAGGCGTCTTCTTCGGCTGAATGGCGTTGACCTCGCCCTGGACCAGCCCGTAGAGGTTGGGCACTCCGGGCTTCTGGGTGAAGTCGTCCATCTCGTTGTTGAGCAGGATGCCGGTGCCTTCGGCGACGACGCCGGCGCCGAAGGAGCCGTTCAGCGTGTAGGTGACCGCGGCCGCGTTGCCGTCCTTGTCGATGATCGAATAGTGGGTCGTCTCCTTCGACTCGCCAAGACCCTTCGGCATCAAGTCCTTCGAGACGCCGGCGCGGAAGGGATCGATCTTGTCCCGGATGTCCATGGCGTAGCCCTTGTCAAGCAGTTTCGAGACCGGATTTTCGACGAAATCCGGGTCACCCAGCGCCGAATTGCGATCGACATAGGCATGGCGCATCGCCTCGACCATGACATGGACCGTCTCGGCGGAAGCCGAGCCGAGATAGGAGAGCGGATAGCCCTCCAGGATGTTCAGAATCTCGCAGATGATGACGCCGCCCGAGCTTGGCGGTGGCGAGGAGATGATCTCGTAGCGGCGGTAGGAACAGGTCACCGGCTTCAATTCGCGCACCGCATATTGCTCGAAATCGCCCTTGGCGAGGATGCCGCCCCTGGCGCCGCTCGCCTTGACGATGGCGTCGGCGATGGCGCCCTTTTAGAAGGCGTCCGCCCCCTTTTGCGAGATCGCCGACAGCGAGGCGGCGAGGTCCGGCTGAACGAGCTTCTCGCCGATGCCATAAGGCTTGCCGTCTTTTTCAGGAAGATCGCGGCCGCCGCCGGGTCCTTCGCCAGCCGGTCGGCGCTGTCGGCGAACCAAGCCGCGTCGCCCTGGTTGAGGACAAAACCAGCCCTGGCGTAGGCAATCGCCAGCGCCATCAGATCCTGCCTTGAGAGCGTGCCATATTTCTCGCACGCCATCTCGAAGCCGGCCACCGAGCCCGGCACGCCGACGGCAAGATAGCCATCGAGGCTGGCGCCCTTGATCGGCTTGCCGTCCTTGTCGAGATACATGGTTCTCGCGGCGGCGAGCGGCGCGCGCTCGCGGAAATCGATGAAGGTGGTGCGGCCGTCCTTCAGCCGGATGGTCATGAACCCTTCGCCGCCGATATTGCCGGCTTCGGGAAAGACGACGGCCAGCGCGTAGCCGACCGCGACAGCGGCATCGACGGCGTTGCCGCCCTTCTTCAGCACGTCGACGCCGACTTCGGTCGCCAGATGCTGCTCCGTGACCACCATGCCGTGCTCACCCTTGGCCGGAACGGGCGACCGGCGAAGGCGGCAACGGCCGGAATGAAGGCAGAGGCAAGCGAAAGGCTGACGGCGATCAGCGACCGGCGGGTCAAGGGCATGGCGGTGCTCCTGGCGTCGAAATGCCTAGGAAAAACCGTCGGAGCGAATTAGTCCAATAACAATTGAAGTAGCGCGAGAGACCCCCTCACCCGGATTGCCAAGTCGAATTGCAAGGGCAATTCGGGCAATCCGACCTCTCCCCAAGGGGAGAGGAGCTTGCGCCGATCTCTTCTCCCCTCGGGGAGAAGGTGGCCGCGAAGCGGCCGGATGAGGGGGAGTGGCGCAGCCTATCAGACGATGCCGCCGCCGCCGCTGGCGACAGCCGGCCGCTCCGCCGCGACCTTCGCGCGATAACCCGCTTCGCGATAGGCCGCGACCGGATCGATGGCGCCGCCGGTCCGCAGGCGCGCCATGGCGAGGATCGGCTCCACATCGGTGCGGTAGGCGCTTTTAAGCGTCTGCGTCGCCATCAGCGCGTCGTTCTCCTCCTGGAAACCTTCGAGCGCCTTGCGGTCGACCAGCAGCGCCTGCGCGTAGGCGCGCTGCACCTCGACCGCCGACAGCATAAGGCTCTCGATCGGATCGGTGACGTTGTGGCTCTGGTCGAGCATATGGGCGGGATTGAAACCCTTGGCGCCGGAGAGCTCCGCATCGACCAGTTCGTTGAAGACGAGGAACAGCCGGTAGGGATCGATCGAGCCGGCATCGAGGTCGTCGTCGCCATATTTGGAATCGTTGAAGTGGAAACCGCCCAGCTTGCCGAACTGGATCAACCGCGACACGATCATCTCGATGTTGACGTTGGGCGCGTGGTGGCCGAGGTCGACAAGGCAGAAGGCCTTGGCGCCGAGCTCTTGCGCGATAATGTAGTTGGTGCCCCAGTCCTGCACGACCGTCGAATAGAAGGCCGGCTCATACATTTTGTGCTCGGTGAACAGCCGCCAGTCGTCCGGTAGGCCGGCATAGATCTCCCGCATCGCGTCCAGATAGCGCTCGAAGGTCTTTGCGAAATTGACCTGGCCGGGGAAGTTCGAGCCGTCGCCGATCCACACCGTCAGCGCCTTGGAGCCCAGCGTCTTGCCGATCTCGATGCATTCGAGATTGTGCTCGACCGCCTGCCGGCGCGTGCCGGCATCGGCATGCGAGAGCGAGCCGAACTTGTAGGATAGCTTCTGATCCTTGGCGTCGGAGAAAGTGTTGGAGTTCATGGCGTCGAAGCCGAGGCCGAAGCGCGAGGCCGCCTGCTTCAGCCGGTTCGGATCAGCCTTGTCCCAGGGGATGTGCAGCGAGACGGTCGGCGTTGCCTGCGTCAGCTGGGCAATGACGGCGCAGTCCTCGATCTTGTCGAAGATGTCGCGCGGCTCGCCGGGACCGGGGAAACGCGCGAAACGCGTGCCGCCGGTGCCGACGCCCCAGGACGGGATCGCCACGCCGAATTTCTCGACCTTGTCGCGGATGGCGTCGATGGCGATGCCGCGGCGGTCGAGGCGTTCGCCGAGCGAGGCGTAGTCGCGCTCGAGGTCGGGTTGGCGCGCGGTGTTGTGGCTGGCGACTATGTCGGCGCGGATAATTGTTTCGGACATGCAATTCCTCCCAAGAATGCGTTCGGCTGGCGCCGCCCCTCATCCGCCCTTCGGGCTTTCGTCCTTCGAAAAGCCAAGCAATTGGCTTTTCGACCGCTACGCGGCCACTCCTCAACTGCCCGTATAGAGACGGGGAGAAGGAAAGGGCGCCTAGCGCGTAAAGCTTTGCGCGTTGCCGGCGTCGACATTGACGATGTTGCCGGTCGATTTGGCCGACATGTCGGAGGCGAAGAAATAGATCGCCTCGGCAATGTCTTCCGGGAACACCGAGCGCTTCAGCATCGAACGCGAGCGGTAATGCTCCTCGAGGTCGTCGGTCGACATCTTGTAAGCCGCGGCGCGCTGTTCCTTCCACTCGCCGGTCCAGATTTTCGAGCCGCGCAGCACGGCGTCCGGATTGACGACGTTGACCCTGATCTGCGCTTCGGCCCCCTCCAGCGCGAGGCAGCGGGCAAGATGGATCTCCGCGGCCTTGGCGGTGCAATAGGCCGACGCATTCGGCGAGGCGGCGAGCCCGTTCTTGGAGGCGACGAAGACGACGTTGCCGCCGATCTTCTGGGCGCGGAACAGACGGAAAGCCTCGCGCGAAACCAGGAAATAGCCGGTGGACAGGATGTCCATATTCTTGTTCCACAAGGCCAGTGTCGTCTCCTCGATCGGCGCCGAGGAGGCCAGGCCGGCATTGGAAACCAGGATGTCGATGCCGCCGAATTCGACCGCCGTTTCGGCGAAGCCGGAAAGCACTTGCTCCTCGGAGGTGACGTCGATCCGCACCGGACGGACGAAGTCCCTTCCGAAGGTTTTCGAGAGCTCGTCATTGGCACTGGCCAAAGCGGCCTCGTCTATATCGGCAAGCACGACGCAGGCGCCTTCGCGCAGCAGCCGGTTGGCGGTGGCGCGGCCGATGCCCCCGGCGCCGCCGGTGACCAGCGCGATCTGGCCGGCCAGCGCCTTCGGCTTCGGCAGGCGCTGGAGCTTGGCTTCCTCGAGTTGCCAATATTCGATGTCGAAAGCCTCCTGCGCCGGCAGGCCGACATAGGACGAGACTGTCGAGGCGCTGCGCATGACGTTGATGGCGTTGACATAGAACTCGCCGGAGATGCGCGCCGTCGCCTTGTCGCCGGCGAAGGTGAACATGCCGACACCGGGCATCAGATAGACCACCGCATTGGGGTCGCGGATGGCGGGCGAGTCCGCATGCTTGCAGGCGTCGTAATAGGCCTGGTAGCCGACGCGGTATTCGGCAATGTCGTCGGCAAGCCGTGCGATGACGGCGTCGATATCTGGCTTCGCCGGATCGAACTCGATGACCAGCGGCCGGATCTTGGTGCGCAGGAAATGGTCCGGGCAGGAGGTGCCAAGCGCCGCCAGCGGCCGCAAATCCCTGGAATTGACGAATTCGAGCACGGCCGGCTGATCGTCGAAATGGCCGAGCTTATGGCTCTTTTCGGAAATCAGGCCGCGGATCCTCGGCATCAGCTTGGCGGCAATGGCACGGCGCGCCGGCGCGTCGAGCGATTGCACCGCCTCGCCACCAAAAATAGCCACGCGTTCCGACCGGCGCTCGAACCACTCGATTGCCTGGTTGATCACCGAGATCGTGGTCTCGTAGCATTCCTTGGGCGTGCAGCCCCAGGTGAACAGGCCGTGGCTTTCAAGCACAACGCCCTTGGCCTCAGGATTTTCGAGGCAGAATTTCTCCAGCCACAGGCCAAGCTCGAAGCCCGGCCGCTTCCAGGGCAGCCAGCCGATGGCGTCGCCGAAGATCTCCTTGGTGATCGCCTTGGAATCGTTGGCCGCCGCGACCGCGATGATGGCGTCGGGATGCATGTGGTCGACGCAAGCCTTCGGCACATAGGCGTGCAGCGGCGTGTCAATCGAGGCCGCGCGCGGATTGAGGTTGAAGGTGCAGTGGGGCAGATAGCCCACCATCTCATCCTGGTGCTCGACGCCGCGATAGAGCCCCTTGATGGCGCGCAGCTTGTCCATGTAGAGGGTGGCGAAACCGTCCAGCTTGATCGAGGCGCTGTCGCCGCCGGAGCCCTTCACCCACAGGACCTCGACATCCTCGCCGGTCAGCGGGTCCTTCTGCCAGACCTTGGACGAGGTGTTGCCGCCGCCATAATTGGTGACGCGCTTGTCGGATCCCAGCGTGTTCGAGCGATAGACCAGGAGCTCGGGACCGCTCATCCCTTCGGCTTTTGCATCGTCCCACAGATTGGCGAGGCGCGAGCCGGAGCGCTTGTCGAGCATAGGTATCCTCCCTTGGAGCGCATGTCGCGCTCCTCATTTCTTGCTCGGGAATGTCTACGCAAGCGCCCCGCTTGTCAATCACAAACGATCAATATCGATCATATTGCACTGCACAATGAAAATATATGATCGGAAATGATTGACACTGCGCGTTTTCTGAGGCCTGATGTTTGGGCAGGGAGGAACCATGCACGAAAAAGAGCGCCACAGGATCATTCTGTCCGCCGTCCAGGAAAAGCCTGTGGTGACGGTGCAGGAGATGGTCGAGCTGACGGACTCCTCCGAGGCGACGATCCGGCGCGACATCGCGGCGCTGCATGTGCAAAAGCGCCTGCGCCGGGTGCGCGGCGGCGCCGAGGCGATCTCGCCGCCGCAATTCATCGGCCTTGCCGGCCGGCCCTTCTCCGTCAACGAAACGCTGAACGCCGCGCAGAAGCGGGCGATCGCGCGGGAAGCGGTGAATCTGTGCGCCGACGGCGAGCCGATCATCATCAATGGCGGCACCACCACCTTCCAGATGGTGCATTTACTGACCGGACGCCGCATGCCGATCTTCACCAACTCGTTCCCGATCGCCGAGCACCTGCTCAAGCATTCCAAAAACACGGTGATGCTGTCGGGCGGCACGATCTACCGCGAGCAGAACATCATCCTGTCGCCCTTCGACAATGACGTGACGCGCAATTTCTATGCGCGGCGCATGTTCATGGGCGCGCAGGGCCTGGGGCCGCTCGGGCTGATGGAGGGCGATCCGCTGCTGATCCAGGCCGAGCAGAAGCTGATCGACCAAGCCGACGAATTGGTGGTGCTGGTTGATTCCACCAAATTCCGCATGCGCTCCAGCCTGATCCTGTGCGGGCTATCGCGCATCGCAACCGTGATCACCGACGACGGCATCGAGGACCGGGAGGCCAAGATGCTGGAAACGGCGGGCGTGGCGCTGATCGTCGCCCGCAGACAGCCAAGCGACAGGGAAGAATCTTCACTGCAGGCCTGAGGGAAACTCACGCCCGCAGCGGCGATGGAATGCAACGCTCAAGGGAGGATATTCGATGAGCTTTTTGAAGAAACTGCTGGTCACGGCGGCCTTTTCCGCCGCCATGTTCGTGAATGCCGCCTATGCCGAGAACGTCAAGATCGCGCTGGTGGTGAAGTCGCTCGGCAACGGCTTCTTCGACGCCGCCAACAAGGGCGCCGAGGAAGCGGCCAAGGAATTGGGCGATGTCGACGTCATCTACACCGGCCCGACCAAAGCCACCGCCGAAGCGCAGATCGAGGTGATCAACTCGCTGATCGCGCAGAAGGTCAATGCCATCGCCGTTTCGGCCAATGACGCCGACGCGCTGGTGCCGGTGCTGAAGAAGGCGATGGATCGCGGCATCACCGTCATCTCCTGGGACTCGGGCGTCGCCAAGGAAGGCCGCCAGCTCCACCTCAACCCGTCCGACACCGGCCTGATCGGAGAGACCATCATCAAGCTCGCCGCCGACTATTTGCCGGAAGGCGGCGACGTCGCGATCCTCTCGGCCTCCTCGACGGCGACCAACCAGAATGCCTGGATCGAGGCGGCCAAGAAGGTGCTGCCCGAGAAGTTCCCGAAGATCAAGCTGGTCGCCACCGTCTACGGCGACGACGACTCGGCCAAGAGCACCGACGAAGCCAAGGGCCTCTTGAAGTCCTATCCGAACCTCAAGGCGATCATCGCGCCGACCACCGTCGGCGTCGTCGCCGCCGCGCAGGTCGTCACCGACGAGAACCTGATCGGCAAGGTCAATGTCACCGGGCTGGCACTGCCGTCCGAGTTCAAGAAATTCATCGACAACGGCGCATCGCAAGCGGTCGCGCTGTGGAACCCGATCGACCTCGGCTACTCGGCGATCTACCTCGCGCACGACCTGGCGGTGAAGAAGGAAGAGGCCAAGCCCGGCGCCACGCTGTCGATCGGCCGCGTCGGCAAGGTGACGCTCGACGACACCAACTCGGCCGCGATGGCTCCGCCCTTCCAATTCGACAAGACCAACATCGAGAAGTTCTCCAAGATCTACTGATCCTGGACCGACGGCGCTGCCCCCTCATCCGGCCGCTTCGCGGCCACCTTCTCCCCGGCGGGGAGAAGAGCCTGGAGCCAAGCTCGCAAACCTCCTCTCCCCTCGGGGAGAGGTCGGCCGAGCGAAGCGGGGGTCGGGTGAGGGGGAGGCGACACGCAAGCGATTCACTGGGCTTGATACGACTATGGATACGACGGCCCATCACGGCAAAGCAGACGAGCGGCTCGCAACCTCGGCCCCCCGCTTGACGCTCGCGGGCATCTCGAAAAGCTTCCCGGGCGTCCGCGCCCTGCACAATGTCAGCCTGTCGCTCTACCCGGGGCAGGTGACGGCGCTGATCGGCGAGAACGGCGCCGGCAAGTCGACGCTGGTCAAGATCATGACCGGCATTTACCAGCCCGATTCCGGCGAGATCGGCATCGACGGCCAGGCCACCACGCTGCCCAGCGCGCACGCAGCATTCGGCCACGGCATCACCGCCATCCACCAGGAAACCGTGCTGTTCGACGACCTTTCGGTGGCCGAAAACATCTTCCTCGGCCACGCGCCGCGCACCCGCTTCGGCACCATCGACTGGCCCACGATGCGCAGCAATGCCCGCGAGGTGCTGGAGACGATGCGCGCCGGCCATATCGACGCCGACGCGCGCCTGAAGGACCTCGGCATCGCCAACAAGCACCTGGTTGCGGTGGCGCGCGCGATGTCGATCGATGCGCGCATCGTCATCATGGACGAGCCGACCGCGGCGCTTTCGATGAAGGAGATCGAGGAGCTTTTCCTTTTGATCGAATTCCTGAAGAGCGACGGCAAGGCGGTGCTCTTCATCAGCCACAAGTTCGACGAGATCTACCGCATCGCCGACCGCTACACCGTCTTCCGCGACGGCGAGATGGTCGGCGAAGGGCTGCTCAAGGACACCGGCCAGAACGAGATCGTGCGCATGATGGTCGGCCGCAACGTCGACCATATCTTCCCGCAGCGCGAGCCGAAGATCGGCGCGCCGGTGCTGTCGGTTTCGGGCCTGTCGCATCCGACCGAGTTCGACAACATCGGCTTCGAGCTGCGCAAGGGCGAGATCCTCGGCTTCTACGGGCTCGTCGGCGCCGGGCGCAGCGAGGTCATGCAGGCGATCGCCGGCATCACCCGCACCAGCCGAGGCACTATCTCGTTGGACGGTACATCGATCGCGCCGAAATCGGCCGCGGATTCGATCGGGGCCGGCATCGTCTATGTGCCGGAAGAGCGCGGCAAGCAGGGCGTTGTCATCGGCCTGCCGATATTCCAGAACGTATCCCTGCCCTCGCTGGCGCGCACCTCGAAATCCGGCGTGCTGAGGCTGGCGGAAGAGTTCTCGCTCGCCCGTTCCTACACCGAGCGGCTGGACCTGCGCGCCTCATCGCTCAGCCAGGATGTCGGCACGCTTTCCGGCGGCAACCAGCAGAAGGTGGTCATCGCCAAATGGCTGGCCACAGCGCCCAAGGTCATCATCCTCGACGAGCCGACCAAAGGCATCGACATCGGCTCCAAGGCCGCCGTGCATGGCTTCATGGCCGAGCTGGTCGCGCAGGGGCTTTCGGTGATCATGGTGTCGTCGGAGCTGCCGGAAATCCTCGGCATGTCGGACCGTGTCGTCGTCATGCGAGAGGGCCGCATCGCCGCGACCTATGACAACAAGGGCCTCGACGCCGAGACGCTGGTTCGAACCGCAGCGGGAATCGCGGCATGAAGAGCTTCCTCAAATACCGAGAAATCTGGCTGCTCGCCGGCATCGTCGTGCTGATCGGACTGATCTCGACGCGCTTCCCCGGCTTCGCCGATCCGGCCAATCTGCGCCAGGTGTTCAACGACACATCGATCCTGATGATCCTGGCGCTGGGACAGATGGTGGTGATCCTGACGCGCTCGATCGACCTCTCGATGGCGTCCAATCTCTGTTTCACCGGCATGGTAGTGGCGATGCTCAACGCCGCGCATCCGGCGATCCCGATCCCGGTGCTGATCGTCATCGCGCTCGCCGTCGGGCTGGTGCTTGGCGCGATCAACGGTTTCCTGGTGTGGCGGCTGAACGTTCCCTCGATCGTGGTGACGCTCGGCACCCTCACCATCTATCGTGGCGCCACCTTCGTCGTCTCCGGCGGCGCCTGGGTCAATGCCGACCAGATGAGCCCCGACTTCATCAATTTCCAGCGCGCCGCCTTCCTCGGCCTTCCAGTGCTGTCCTGGATCGCCATCATCGTGATCGCGCTGTTCTTCCTGGTGATGACGCGGACCGCGATCGGCCGCTCGATCTACGCCATCGGCGTCAACCCCACCGCCTCGGTCTATGCCGGCATCGATGTCGGCCGCACCAAATTCATCGTCTTTTGCATTTCCGGCATGATCGGCGGGCTTGCTGGCTACCTCTGGATCTCGCGCTATGTGATCGCTTCGGTCGAGGTCGCCAACGGCTATGAGCTCAACATCATCGCCGCCTGCGTCATCGGCGGCATCTCGATCGCCGGCGGCATCGGCTCGGTCGGCGGCGCAGTGCTGGGCGCGCTGTTCCTCGGCATCATCTCCAACGCGCTGCCGGTCATCAACATCTCGCCCTTCTGGCAGATGGCGATCTCGGGCAGCGCCATCATCCTGGCCGTGGTGCTCAACGCGCGCGGCGAGCGCCGGCAGGGCCGCATCATCCTGAGAAAGGCGGAAGCGGCATGACCGACACCCCTGCCCCGCGCCACATCCCCGACCGGCTCGACAAGCCGCTTTCCTCGGCGATCTTCTCCTGGGAGGCGCTGCTGGTCGTCATCGCGGTCGCCATTTTCGCGGTGAACAGTTTTGCTTCGCCCTATTTCCTCGACCCGTGGTCGCTGTCGGACCTGACCTTCAACTTTACGGAAAAGGGGCTGATCGCGCTTGCGATGGCGCTGCTGATCATCTCCGGCGAGATCGATCTGTCGGTCGCCGCGATCGTGGCTTTGGCCTCGACCATGATGGGCATGGCGGTGCAGGCCGGCGCCGGCACGCCGGTGCTGGTGGCGATCGGCATTGCCGTCGGCCTCGCCTGCGGCGCCTTCAACGGGCTGCTCGTCACGCGGCTCGGCCTGCCGTCCATCGTCGTCACCATCGGCACGATGAGCCTGTTTCGCGGCATCGCCTTCATCATCCTCGGCGACCAGGCCTACAAAGGCTATCCGGAAAGTTTTGCGTTCTTCGGCCAGGGCTATGCCTGGTGGGTCTTCTCGTTCGAGCTGGCGCTGTTCCTCGTCGCGGCGCTGATCTACTGGTTCGTGCTGCACCGCACGAGCTTCGGCCGCCGCGTCTTCGCCATTGGCAACAATCCGGTCGCCTGCCAGTTTTCCGGCGTGCGGGTCGACCGTATAAAATTCATCCTGTTCTGCCTGACCGGGCTGATGTCGGGCATCGCTTCGGTGCTGATCACCTCGCGGCTCGGATCGACGCGACCGTCGATCGCGCAGGGTTATGAGCTCGAAGCGATCACCATGGTGGTGCTTGGGGGTGTGTCGATCCTCGGCGGCGCCGGCAGCATCCTTGGCGTCGTGCTGGCCGCCTTCATCATGGGGCTGGTGACGTTTGGGCTTGGTTTGCTCAACGTGCCGGGCATCGTCATGTCGATCTTCATCGGCTTGTTGCTGATCATCGTCATTGCATTGCCGATCGTCTGGCGGCGGCTGCGTGAAGGACGCTTCGCCTGATGGAGAAATACGCCTTCAAGATGAAGCTCAATCCCGGCATGAAGGCCGAGTACAAGCGCCGCCATGATGAGATCTGGCCTGAGCTGGTTGCACTTCTGAGAGAGGCCGCCGTCTCCGATTATTCGATCCATCTCGACGAGGAGACTAATATCCTGTTCGGGGTGCTGTGGCGCCGCGATGACCATGGCATGGCCGACCTGCCGAAGCACCCGGTGATGCAGCGCTGGTGGGCGCGTATGGCCGACCTCATGGAGACCAAGCCCGATAACGAGCCGGTGGCGGTGCCGCTCGAAACAATGTTCCATATGGCATGATCGTCGCCGTCATCGATATCGGCAAGACCAACGCCAAGGTGGCGCTGGTCGATCTCGCGACATTGAGCGAGATCGCGCTGCGCCGTATCGCCAACGCGCCGGTGCGGCAGGCGCCCTACCCGCATCACGATGTCGAGGCGCTGTGGACGTTCATCCTGAACAGCCTAGCCGATCTCAACCGCGAACGGCGCATCGATGCGATCTCGATCACCACGCATGGCGCGACCGGCGCGCTGGTCGGCGCCGCCGGCGAACTGGCGCTGCCGGTTCTCGACTACGAGTTCGACGGCCCCGACCAGCTTGCGGCCGACTACGATGCTGTTCGTCCGCCCTTCGCCGAGACCGGCACGCCGCGGCTGCCGATCGGCCTCAATCTCGGCGCGCAGTTCTTCTGGCAGCAGAAGCGCTTCCCGCCGGAATTCGCACGAGCCGCCGCAATGCTGATGTATCCGCAATACTGGGCGCTGCGGTTGACCGGCGTCGCCGCCAATGAGGTGACGTCGCTCGGCTGCCACACCGATCTGTGGAATCCCTGGACATCCGACTATTCCTCGCTGGTCGACAGGATGGGCTGGCGCCGGTTGATGGCGCCGGTGCGGCAGGCCAAGGACCGGCTTGGCCCGATCCTGCCAACGATTGCGCAACGGACGGGGCTCGCCCCACAGACCCCGGTTTTCTGCGGACTGCACGATTCCAACGCCTCGCTGCTGCCGCACCTGCTGTCCGACGCGCCGCCCTTCTCCGTCGTCTCGACCGGCACATGGGTGGTGTCGATGGCCGTGGGCGGCCGGAAGGTCGAGCTCGATGCGGCGCGCGACACGCTGGTCAATGTCAACGCGCTGGGCGATCCGGTGCCGTCTGCGCGGTTCATGGGGGGACGCGAGTTTTCGCTGCTGACCGAGGGCCAGCCGCAGGAGTGGAGCGATGACGATGTCGCCGCCGTGCTGGCGCGCCAGGTTCAGCTTCTGCCTTCGACGCAGCAGGGTTCCGGACCCTTTCCGCATCGCGCCGCGCAGTGGGTCAATGCCGGGGGCTTGAGCCCCGGGCAACGCTTCGCCGCCATCTCGTTCTATCTCGCGCTGATGAGCGCGACCTGCCTGGAATTGATCGGCGGCGATGGGCCGACAACCGTCGAGGGACCATTCGCGCGCAACCCGCTTTTCATCAAAATGCTGGCGGCGGCGACGGGCCGATCCGTCGTCGCGTCGGAGACCTCGACCGGGACCAGCATCGGCGCCGCGCTGTTGGCGTCGGATGGCATTGACACAGCAAGCAAGGGCGAACAAACGGAACCACAAGCGGAACCGGTCTGGGGCGACTACGCAGAGGCGTGGCGGCTGGCCGTCTAGACGTAGCCCTTTTTCTGAGAGTCCGGTGCTGCCCCTCATTGCCCTGCCGGGCATTTCTCCCCGTATAGTGACGGGGAGAAAGACGCTGTTGTCCCGGCCTTCGCCAATTTTCGACGCACAGAATGGGCGCCGGCGGCGCGGCTGTCCAGCGGATAGATGGGTAACACTTTGAACCGGATACATAGGTAACAGTTTTCTCTCCCTATGATGCGGTCGCCGCAGCGCCAAGCGGTCGGCTTGGCGCGGCGCTGCGGCGAACCAGTTTCATGTGCTTCTCATCGATGAAGCCGAGCGGATGGGTGTGGAAGCGCATCGTCCACTCGCCATCCTCGGTCTCTTCAATGGCAATCGGTTCGCCGGCCAACGTGGCCGAGACATAGATCTCGGTGCCCCGCCATTTGACCGCGCCGTTCTGGCGCACGCCGCGCACCGCTGCCTCGGTCGGATAATCGGGTTCAGGGGCTGTCTTCGGCATCGGTCGGGTCGAGGGGCGGTAATGCTGTGCCGGGGTGTCCATGCCCAGCGCCTCGTGCGGACGCTCCTCATTGTAGCTGCGCCGGAAGTTCTCGAAGGCCCTGGCTTGAGCCGCTTTGTCAGCCTTCGGTGCATCGGCCATCGGCAGCATGGTCAGATGGAAACGCTCATGGCGCCCGTTCTGCTGCGGCTTGCCTGGCTGGATGCGCTCCAGGGCGATGCCGAGCTTAATGAAGCGCACTGCCAGCGGCGTCAGCCCTGTGACGCCGGCCGACGCAAAGGGTGGGCCATTGTCGCTTCGAATGCGATCCGGCAGACCGTTTTCCTCAAACAATCGCTCAAACACCGGCCACGCCTCCTCGTCGGCCGTCGAGCCCGTCGCCTCGAGCCCCAGCAGGTAGCGGCTCAATGCATCCATCACCGTCAATGGCTCGCAGCGCCAGCCGTCACGGGTCCGGAACCAGCCCTTGTGGTCTACCGTCCACACCGCATTCGGCGCCGCAGGCTCCGGCCATGGCCCATTGCCCACAGCCCGCCAGCGCCGGCGCCGGCGTCCCACAAGACCATGCCGCTTCAGGATCTCGCCAGCTGTCGAGACTGCCGGCCAGCCACAACTGGGCTCCGCCCGCTTCAGCCGCGCCATGATCTTCTTCGGCCCCCACAGCGGATGCGCTTCCTTCTCCGCCACGATCCGCTCCACCAGCTCGGCTGCCGTTGCTCGGCCGTGATCGAGCGGCGCCCGCGGCCGGTCGTGCAGGCCTTCCGGCCCGGTCTCCCGGTAACGCCCAAGCCATTTGTAGCCGGTCTTGCGTGAGATCTCGAAGGCCGCGCAAAGCTGCGTCATCGTCTCCTCGCCAGCTAGGCATTCAACAACAAAACGAAGCCGCTCATCCATGATGCCAGTCTCTCGCCAAACCATCGCCGGTCCTCCCGGCTGGCAAGAAAACTGTCACCCATCTAATCGGTCCATTCTGTTACCTATCTATCCGGTTCGGACACGGCCAGCCCCTTCGCCCCGTTTACGGGGAGAAGGTGCCCGAAGGGCGGATGAGGGGCAGCGCCAACGTCGCCGATTGGATAGGTTTCAGCGTGCCGTCCCGTATAGCAATCCTTTGGGATCGATCTGTGGCTTTCTGCCGGCGACGACATCCGCCAGGAATTGCCCCGAGCCGCAGGCCATCGTCCAGCCGACATGACCGTGGCCGGTGTCGAGATAGAGGTTGCGGTATTTCGCCTGGCCGATCACGGGAACCGAGTTCGGCATCATCGGCCGCAATCCCGCCCACAGCACGGCTTTCTTCTCGTCGAAGGCTCCCGGGAAAAGATCCTTGCCGGTTTCCAGGATGGTCCTGAAATCGCTGGGCTTGAAGCTGCGGTCGAAGCCGGTGAACTCGGCCGTCGAGGACATGCGCAGGCGATTGCCGAGCCTCGAATAGCCGATCAGCCGGTCCTCGTCGGCGCCGCCCATGGTCGGGCCCTTGCTTTCGTCCTCCAAGGGAATCGTCGCGGTGTAGCCCTTCACCGGATAGACCGGCAGGTCGATGCCGTAGCGGCGGCCGAGCAGACCGCTTTCCGGTCCCATGGAGATGACGACGGCGTCGCCGGTGACCGGGCCGGCCGAGGTCATGACGGCGCGCGCCCGGTCGCCCTCGATGTCGAGGCCCTGGATTGTCGTGCCGAACAGGAATTTCACGCCGAGCTTCTCGGCGGCATGGGCGGCGAGCCTGTCGGTGAACTGCTTGGAATCGCCGGTCTGGTCGATCGGCGAATAGACGCCGCCGGCGATCTTTTCCTTCACGCCGGCCAGGCCCGGTTCCAGCTCGATCAGGCGCTCGCGACCGACGATCTCGATCGGCAGACCGTGCTCGCCGAGATAGCGGTAATTGTCGATGCCGGTGTCGAGGCTCTTCTGCGAGCGGAAGAAATAGAGGATGCCCTTCCTGCGCTCGTCGTAGTGGATGCCGGTCTCCTCCGACAGTTGATTGATGCACGCGCGGGAATGCAGCGCGAGCCTGAGCTTGATGTCGGTGTTGGCGCGCAGCCGCTTCACGGTGCATTCGCGCAGGAAGCGCAGGCTCCAGGCATAGAAATAGGGATCGAGGCGGAGTCTCACCTTGATGCCGAGATCGTGGTTCCAAAGCGCGCGCAGGAAGGTCTTCAGCGCGGCGGGCGAAGCCCAGGCGGTGGCGTCGCCGGGCGACACCAGGCCGGCATTCGACTGGCTGGTGCCTCGGGCCGCCGCCTCGTGGCGCTCGATCACCGTCACCTCGTGACCGTCCTTGGCCAGATAATAGGCGGCCGCCGTGCCAACCACGCCGGCGCCGAGAACCAGGATCTTCATGCCGTCCCCTCAAGCATCATGGCGGCGGCACACCCGGAGGGCACCGCCGCATGAGGCTCAATACCGCTTCCAAAGGCGCCGGACGAGCCCTAGGCCCAACAGCTGGACTTTTTGTCTTGACCCAATTCCGGACGGAAAACCGCTACACACTTTTCCTGGAATTGCTTAGCTTCTCACGGAATTCTTGCCCGTCAGGATGCGTTCCCAGGCCAGGGCGTCGTTGACGATCAGGTCGAGATCGTCGCGTTGCGGCGTCCAGCCGAGCTCCTTGCGGGCAAGCTCGGAATTGGCGACCACGGCGGCGGCGTCGCCGGGCCGGCGATCGCCCATGCGGACATCGAAGTCATGGCCGAAGGCGCGGCGCACGCTGTCGATTACCTCGAGCACGGAATAGCCGTGGCTGTAACCGCAATTGGCGACGAGGCTGGCGCCGCCAGCGCGCAGCCGCTGCAGCGCCAGCCGGTGCGCGGCGGCGAGATCGCTGACATGGATATAATCGCGCATGCAGGTGCCGTCCGGCGTCGGATAGTCGGTACCGAAGACCTGCATGAAGGGGCGCTTGCCGAGCGCGGTCTCGCAGGCAACCTTGATCAGATGCGTGGCGCCGGGCGTCGACTGTCCGGTGCGGCCCTTTGGATCGGCGCCGGCGACGTTGAAATAGCGCAGCGCCGTGTAACGGATGTCGTGCGCCAGCGCCGCGTCGCGCAGCATCCATTCGCTCATCAGCTTGGAGAGGCCATAGGGTGATTCCGGCGCCAGGCGGGCATCCTCGCGCACCGGCTCCAGCCCGGCGCCGCCATAGACGGCGGCGGTGGAAGAGAAGATGAAATGCGGCACGCCCTCGCGGACGGCCGTCTCGATCAGCGTGCGGGTCTTGCAGGTGTTGTTCTCGTAATAGCCGAGCGGATCGGCGACGGATTCCGGCACCACGATCGAGCCGGCGAAGTGGATGATGGCGTCGACCTTGTTTTCGCGGATGATCCGGCCGACCAGGTCTCGGTCGGCGACGTCGCCGACGACGAGCTTTGCTTCCGGGGCCACCGCCCATTCGAAGCCGGTGGAAAGCCGGTCGAGCACCACGACACTCTCGCCGGCGTCCAGCAACTCCCAGACCATATGGCTGCCGATATAACCGGCACCGCCCGTCACCAAAACCGTCATCTTCTACCTCGCTGATCAAGATTTATCGGAAACTGTCTCAACAGCCACCGTGCTGGAAACCCCGCCGCAAGCCCGTTAAAGTCCATGTCGTTCCCCCAAAACCGCTGTACACGTTTGGGCGATATGCATTGGCCTCCCTCTAACGTTAAGTCGGTAACAGTTCCTCCCGTCCGAGGCATCGTACTGAAACAAATCTGCTTCAAACAGCTGGGAATAGGCCACGATCCGGCATCGTTAGGAACAGGGTAAAGGCGTGGCATTTTGACCGGTTGGGTCCGGTGGACGCGGCATGGGGCAGCCACTATGATCCGGCCGAAAATTGGGAAGTCGACATGAATTACCAGCGGTTCTTCGAGGATGCGATCGACCAGCTCCACGCGGAGCGGCGCTACCGCGTCTTCGCCGACCTCGAGCGCATGGTGGGCAAGTTCCCGCGCGCCATCTGGCGTTCCAACGGCCGCGCCCAGGAAATCACCGTCTGGTGCTCCAACGACTATCTCGGCATGGGCCAGAACGAGGATGTGATTGCCGCCTTCCAGACCGCGGCCGGCAAGATGGGCTCGGGCGCCGGCGGCACCCGCAACATCTCCGGCACCTCCAACCCGCTGGTCGAGCTGGAGCGGGAGCTCGCCGACCTGCATGACAAGGAGGCAGGGCTCGTCTTCACCTCCGGCTTCGTCTCCAACGAGGCCTCGATCTCGACCATCGCCCGGCTTTTGCCCAACTGCCTGGTGCTCTCCGACGAGCTCAACCATGCCTCGATGATCGAAGGCGTGCGCCGCTCCGGCGCAGAAAAGAAGATCTTTCGCCACAACGACGTCGCGCATCTGGAAAGCCTGCTGCAGGCGGCGGGGCGCGAGCGCGCCAAGCTGATCGTGTTCGAGAGCGTCTATTCGATGGACGGCGACATCGCGCCGATCAGAGAGATCGTCGAGCTGGCCGAGCGCTACAACGCCATGACCTATATCGACGAGGTGCATGCGGTGGGCATGTACGGACCGCGCGGCGGCGGCATCACCGAACGCGAGGGCCTTGCCGACCGCATCGACATCATCGAGGGAACGCTGGCCAAGGCCTTCGGCACGCTGGGCGGCTACATCACCGGCACCAGTGCGGTGATTGACGCGGTGCGCTCCTATGCGCCGGGCTTCATCTTCACCACCGCGCTGCCGCCGGCGATCGCGGCCGCCGCCACCACCTCGATCCGCCACCTGAAGCGCTCGCAGGCCGAGCGCGACGCGCAGCAGCGCCAGGCGGCGCGCACCAAGCAGGTGCTTGCCGTGGCGGGCCTGCCGGTGATGGAATCGGCCACCCATATCGTGCCGGTGCTGGTCGGCGATCCCGAGCTCTGCAAGATGGCGAGCGACCGGCTGCTTGGCGTGCACGGCATCTATATCCAGCCGATCAACTATCCGACGGTGCCGCGCGGCACCGAGCGGCTGCGCATCACGCCGACGCCGTTCCACTCCGACGCGCTGATCGCCGAATTGCAGGATGCGCTGGTCGAGACCTGGGATGCGCTGGGCATTCCCTATGCCGGCTCCGGCCGCCCCGCCGTCGCCAAGACCGATCGGATCATTCCCCTCCTGGTGCCGAAGTCAGGCGGCTGAAGCCCGGTTTAAACTCTACTCCGGCGGCCATCCGCTGCAACTTTCTGCGCTTCCGGTGCTCACGGACCTGAATGTCCGCTGCGCTCCGGTTCTCGAAAGTCACACCGGCTGACTCACCGGAGCGAGTTTCAATCCGGGCTTCGTCGACGCTCGGCTCAAACCGTCTTCATCCATTTCGCCAGGCGATGCGCCGCTTCATCGAGCTGATCGAGGCGGCGGTGGAAGCATAGTCGGAGGAAGGCCTCGCCGCCGGGACCGAAGGCGGTGCCGGGCGCCAGGCCGACATTGGCATTGTCGACGATGTCGAAGGCCGCTTTTCGGGAATCGGTGAGGCCGTCGACCCTGAAGAACAGGTAGAAGGCGCCCTGCGGCACGGTGAAACGCGCCTTGCCGGTTTCGCCGAGAATGCCGCAGACGAGGTCGCGCGCGGCATGCGCGCGCTCCACCTGTTCCGCTATGAAGCCGTCACCCTCGTCGAGGGCGGCGACAGCGCCGCGCTGCATGAACTGGGCGACGCCCGAGGTCGAGTACTGGATCAGGTTCTCGAACACCTGCTGCAAGGCGGGATGGGTCTTGATCCAGCCGACACGCCAGCCGGTCATTGCCCAGTTCTTGGAAAAACTGTTGACGAACAGGATGCGGTCCTCGGGCGTGGCGACATCGAGAAAGGACGGCGCGCGGCCATGGCCGTAGTGGAACAGCGAATAGATCTCGTCGGCGATGATCCAAAGGCCCTTTGCCCGGGCAAGATCCAGGATCGCCTGGAGCGTTTCTCTGTCGGCGGTCCAGCCTGTCGGGTTGGAGGGCGTGTTGATGAACAACAGCTTGGTGCGCGGCGTGATTGCCGAGGCGATCTTGTCGACGTCGCAGGACCAGCCATTGCCGGACTCGTCGAGCGTGACCGGCACCGGCACGGCGCCCGCCACGCCGGCGGCCGCGGCGAAATTCGGCCAGGCGGGAGAGAGGTAGATCACCTCGTCGCCGCCGCCGGCGATGGCGTCGATGGCCAGCTGGATGGCATGCATGCCAGAGGCGGTGACGATGAACTCCTCCTCGGCGAAGGTCTTGCCGAAATGCCTGGCGTAGTAGCGCGCGAGCGCCTGCCGGAGCTCGGGAATGCCCTTCTGCCAGGTGTAGAAGGTCTCGCCATCAGCGAGCCCGCGTGCGGCGGCATCGCTGATGAAGGAAGGCGTCGGAAGATCGCCCTCGCCGGCCCAGAGCGGGATCAGCCCTTCGCACAGGCGACCATGGTTGATGACGGCGACAATGCCGCTTTCGGGCGCGGCGCGGGCTTCGGCGCGCAAGGTGTCGATAAGGCTCATGGGCAAAATCCGTGTTCGTGTCGTCAGCGCTCTTACCAGATCGCCAAACGGAAAACCCCGGCCGCCTGGGGCCGGGGTTTTGGTCCAGAGCGCCCGCTCTGCGTTACTTCTTGGCGAGCAGGTCGCGGATTTCGGTCAGGAGTTGCACGTCAGCCGGCGGCGGAGCCGCGGCGGGAGCCGGCTTCTCGCGCTCCAGCCGCTTGCGCAGATTGTTCACCGCCTTGACCATCAGGAAAATGATGAAGGCAAGGATCAGGAAGTTCAGCACGACGGTCATGAAGCTGCCATAGGCGAACACCGCGCCCTCCTTCTTGGCATCAGCCAGCGTTGCCGAATGGACGTTGGAGGACAGCCCGAAGAAGTAATTGTTGAAGTCCAGCCCGCCGAAGATCGCGCCGACGATCGGCATGATGATGTCGTTGACCAAGGAATCGACGATCTTGCCGAAGGCGGCGCCGATGATGACGCCGACGGCCAGGTCCATCACATTGCCCTTGGAAATGAACTCCTGGAATTCTTTCAGCATTCGACCCTCCTTGCCGTGGCGGGCCGCACTGCCGCCTCACCAGTTGTCCTTGGGCGCCGACCCGAGCCCACAATAACAAAAACCCCCGGTTGCAAAACCGGAAAAACAATGAAGGCACCGGTTTGTGTCACGCATCGTCCATCAGCCGCATATGCGCCGAAAGCCGCGATGGACTTGGGCCCCGAGCTGTGGTTGCGTCGGGGTGGTCGAGCGTTTCATCGAGATGCCTGAACGCTCCGGGTATTTGTTCAGACGCAATTCCGGACGGCAAATCGCCTGGTATTTTTCCGGAATGGTTGGGCAGGCCGGATGGGAGACCGGCCAGGGAGGAAGCACGGGCCGTGCAAGGCTGGTTCGTCGTCATCATCGCGATCGCCTATGTGACGCTGCTTTTCGCCATTGCCAGCGTCGGCGACCGGCGCGCGGCCGCCGCGGGGCTCGGCCGGGCGCGGCCGTTCATCTATGCGCTTAGCCTGGCCATCTACTGCACCTCCTGGACCTTCTTCGGCTCGGTCGGCCTTTCCTCCGAGCGCGGCCTCGAATTCCTCGGCATCTATACCGGCCCGGTGCTGGTCTTCGTGTTCGGCTTCCCGCTGCTCAACCGCCTGGTTCGGCTGGCGAAGAGCGAGAAGATCACCTCGATCGCCGACTTCCTCGGCGCCCGCTACGGCAAGAGCTTCACCGTCGCGGCGATCGCGACCTTGATCGCCACGATCGGCGCGGTGCCCTATATCGCGCTGCAGCTCAAGGCGATTTCGGGCTCGGTCAGCCTGATGGTCGAGCACTATACCGGCTCGCCGCCCTCTTTCGATCCGTTCGTCAGCGACATCTCGCTGGTGGTAGCGATGCTTCTGGCGCTGTTCGCGGTGCTGTTCGGCACCCGCCACGCCGATGCCACGGAACATCAGGACGGGCTGGTTCTGGCCGTTGCGGTCGAGACCGTGGTGAAGCTCGCCGCATTCATAGCCATCGGCCTGATGGTCACGTTCCTGATCTTCGGCGGCCCCGGCGACATGTTCGCCAGGCTCGCCGGGAACGGCCAGGTACGCCAGGCGATGAGCTACAACACCTCGCTGGCCACCTGGCTGGTGCTGACGGGCTTGAGCGGCTTTGCCATCCTGATGCTGCCGCGGCAATTCTATGTCACCATCGTGGAGAACCGCAGCGAGGCGGAACTGCGCACGGCGACCTGGCTGTTTCCGCTCTATCTCGTGGCGATCAACCTCTTCGTGCTGCCGATCGCCTTTGCCGGCCTGTCGCTGGTCGGCACCAAGACCAGCAGCGACCTTTATGTCCTGTCGCTGCCGCTGCTCGGCGGCCATGACGTGCTCGCCATGGCCGCCTTCGTCGGCGGCCTGTCGGCGGCGACCGCCATGGTGATCGTCGAGAGCGTCGCGCTGTCGATCATGATCTCCAACGATCTCATCATCCCGCTGTTCGTGCGCCGCGTGATCAAGACCAGCGCCTCGGAGAATGAGGATTGGTCGACACTGATCCTCAACGTACGCCGCGCGTCCATCTTCATCCTGCTGTTCATCGCCTTCCTCTACTACCGCGAGAGCACCAACAGCGCGCGGCTGTCCTCGATCGGGCTGATGTCTTTCGCGGCGATCGCGCAATTCGCGCCGTCGCTGATCGGCGGCCTGATCTGGCGCCGCGCCAACGGCCGGGGCGCCGCGCTCGGCATGGTCGCGGGCATCGCTGTCTGGGGTTACACGCTTCTTCTGCCTTCGCTCGCCGGCCCGGGTTCCGACATCGTCGTCCACGGGCTGTTCGGCTTCGAGGCGCTGAGGCCACAGGCGCTGTTCGGCACCGTCGGCGAGCCGCTGAACCACGGCGTGCTGTGGAGCCTCTCGGTCAACGCCCTGTTTTTCGTGCTGGGGTCCCTGTCGCGCGCGTCGGTGCCGCTGGAGCGCATCCAGGCGGCGATCTTCGTGCCGCGCGAGGCAGGCCCAATGCCAAGCCTCAGGCGCTTCCGCACCGCCGTCACCGTCAATGATCTCAAGGACACGATCTCGCGCTATCTCGGCGTCGAGCGCACGGAGCGCTCCTTCCAGTCCTTCGAGAAGAGCGCAAGCGTCTCGCTCCACGGCAAGGAGCAAGCGAGCATGGATGTCATCCGCTTCTCGGAGCAATTGCTGGCAAGCGCCGTCGGCTCGTCCTCGGCGCGGCTGATCCTGTCGCTGCTGTTCCGCCGCAACGACCACGATTCCAAGGATGCCTTCAAGCTGCTCGACGACGCCACCGAGGCGCTGCAGCACAATCGCGACCTGCTCCAGATCGCCCTCGACCAGATGGAGCAAGGCATCACCGTCTTCGACCGCGATTTCCGGCTGATCTGCTGGAACCGGCAATACCGGCAGCTGTTCGACCTGCCGGACGAGATGGGCCAGGTCGGCGTGTCGCTTGACCGGATCCTGCGCCATCTTGCCGAACGCGGCGATATCCCGGCTGACCAGCGCGTGACGATGCTCAACCGGCTGACCAGCTTCGCCGGGCCATGGCAGATGGAGCTGAAGACCAGCGGACGCATTCTGGAGCTGCGCTCCAACCCGATGCCCGACGGCGGCATCGTCGCCACCTATGCCGACATCTCCGGCCGCGTCGAGCAGGACCTGGCGCTGAAACGGGCCAATGAATCGCTGGAACAGCGGGTCAAGACCCGCACCGTCGAGCTCACCCGGGTCAACGAGGAGCTGGCGCAGGCGCAGATGCTGGCCGAGGAGGCCAATCTCGGCAAGACGCGCTTCCTCGCCGCCGCCGGGCACGACATTCTGCAGCCGCTCAACGCGGCGCGTCTCTATTGCTCGTCGCTGATCGAGAAGGCCGGCAAGGGGCCGGCCGGCAAGGCGGCCATCAACATCGAATCCTCGCTGGAATCGGTCGAAACCATCCTCGGCGCGGTGCTCGACATCTCGCGGCTCGATGCCGGCGCCATGAAGCCCGAGGACACCGCCTTCAGCCTCGGCGGGCTGCTCGGGCAGATCGGCAATGACTTCCGCCCTTTGGCCGCCGAAAAGAAGCTCGAGCTCAAGATCATGCCGTCCTCGCTCGGCGTCATGACCGATCGCAACCTTTTGCGCCGGCTGATCCAGAACCTGGTCTCGAACGCCATCAAATACACGCGCAAGGGCCGCATCCTGGTTGGGGTGCGGCGACGCGGCGAACTGGCCGAAATCCAGGTGATCGACACCGGCATTGGCATCGCCGGCGACAAGCTCAACACTGTCTTCCACGAATTCACACGCCTCGACGAGGGCGTACGCGAGGCAGAAGGCCTTGGCCTGGGGCTCTCCATTGTCGACCGCATCGCGCGGGTGCTGCGACTCGAAATCCGCATTTTCTCCAACCCGGGCAAGGGCACGCGCTTTTCCGTCATCCTGCCGGTCGCGGAGGTCGCGGCGCCGCCGCGCGAAATCGGCAAAGCCCCGGCCCGCTCTGCGTCGACGCTTGCCGGGCTCAATGTGCTCTGCATCGACAATGATGCGCGCATCCTCGACGGCATGCGGCTGCTGCTCGAAGGCTGGGACTGCCATGTCGAGACGGCTTCGGGATCGGGAGAGCTCATGGGACCCGGCGCGGTGAGGCCGGACGTCGTGCTTGCTGACTATCATCTCGATGGCGGCACCGGGCTCGACGCGATCGCCAGGTTACGCGCCGCCTACGGCCAGGACCTGCCCTGCGTGCTGGTCACCGCCGACCGCTCCAGCGAGATGCGCGCCGCCGCAAGCCAGCTCGACATTCCGGTCGTCAACAAGCCGGTGAAGCCCGCCGTGCTGCGCTCGATGATGGCGCGGGTCAGGCCGCTGGCGCCGGCGGCGGAGTAGAGGCAGAAGTAGCTAACTTACCGGCTGCAGCGGGTCATTGCCGATCTTGGAGAGCTGGATGACCGCCTGGGTGCGGCTGTCGACGCCGAGCTTCTGCAGGATGGCCGAGACATGCGCCTTGATGGTGGCCTCGGAGACGCCGAGCTCATAGGCGATCTGCTTGTTGAGGAGGCCTTCCGCCAGCATGCCGAGCACCCGCGTCTGCTGCGGCGTCAGCGCCTGCAGGCGCTTGATCAGGTCGGAGATTTCCGGGTCGCGCTCGACGCCGAGCTCGACACCGGCAGGTGCTGCGATATCGCCGGCGAGCACGGCCTGCACCGCGGCGCGGATTTCTTCCATGCTGGCCGATTTGGAGATGAAGCCGGACGCGCCGAGATCGAGGGCGCGGCGGATGGTGACGGGATCATCATGCGCCGACACTACGACCAGCGGCACCGCCGGATGGATGCCGCGCAGCGCAATCAGGCCGGAGAGGCCGCTGGCGCCCGGCATCGACAGGTCGAGCAGCACCATGTCGATATCCTCATTGGCCAGCACCAGAGCCTTGGCGCTTTCGAAATCCCCGGCCTCATGGATGGCGGCAACGTCGCCGACGCCGGCCAGCGCCTCCTTCAAGGCGCCGCGAAAAAGCGGGTGATCGTCGGCAATGACGAAAGTGTGGCCCGACGGCAAATATTCCTCCCCCGATCCCATCATCATTTTCGTGCTTCTTGCGGGGACCGGAATGATTATGCGGCGGCGCGGCGCTTTTTCAAGCGGCAAAGGCCGCGCGCGGAGTTTTCCCCAGGGGCGGCCCGGTCGCGCCGGCTCAGGTCTTCTGCTGGTTCAGCTTGCCGCCGCCGTCGCCGTCTTCCTTGTCCATGTCCTTGACGATGTCCTTGAAGGTGCGGAAGAAGCGTTCCATGTAGCCCATGGTCCTGTTGAAATCCTCTTCGCTCGGCAGTTGCGATTCCAGCCGGGCGGAGAGCGAATTCTCCAGCTTGGCGACCCGCGCATCGAGGGCCTTGACCGAATTGTCCAGCCGGTCGATCTCGTCCTGGTAGGCGGCGCGCTCGTCCGCCGCCATCTTGCAGACGAGCTGGCCGGTGCGCTCCTCGCAGATCGACATGGCGCCGGTCCTTGCATCCATGCGGACATAGCCGTTGGCCGACTTCTCCAGACGGTAGTGGTCGGTCTCCTCGGAATAGGCGGAAGCGGCAACCAACGAGCAAAGCGCCGCGGGGATCAGGATGTGCTGCAGACGCATATCGTCCTCCATGAGCCAGTGAAGGCGGGCTATCACAGGTTTGCGCCGGAAATGGGGAAGAGTCGAGCTTCAAGCCTTCCCCGCTCCTTCGGTTCGGACTATAGCGCGAGAATGTCTCAGATTATCTACAAGATCGCCCCCGAGGCGCTTTGGCGCGAAGCCGAGAAGAACGGGCGCCTCACTGGCGCGCCGATCGACATCGCCGACGGCTTCATCCATTTCTCCACCGCTGCCCAGGTGCGCGAGACAGCGGCCAAGCATTTCGCCGGCCAGACGGGCCTGCTGCTGGTCGCCATCGACGGGGAGAAGCTGGGGAACGCGCTGAAATACGAGGTATCGCGCGGCGGCGCGCTGTTCCCGCATCTCTACGCCCCGCTCGACCTCGATGCCGTCCTTTGGGTCAAGCCGCTGCCGCCCGGCGCCGGCGGCCACGACTTCCCGGCGCTGGAAGGCGAATGAGCGTGCTCGACCGGATCGGCCAGAAGCTGCTTTTCTCCTTTGATCCGGAAACCGCGCATGGCATGTCCATCGCCGCGCTGCGCTGCGGACTGCCGGTCGGCTCGGCCGCGCCGCGCGACGCGCGGCTCAGGATCAGGCTTTGTGGCCTCGAGTTCCCGAACCCGCTCGGCATGGCCGCCGGCTACGACAAGAACGCCGAAGTGCCGGACGCGCTGCTTAGGCTTGGCTTCGGCTTCGCCGAGGTCGGCACCATCACCCCGCTGCCGCAACCCGGCAATCCGAAGCCGCGCATCTTCCGGCTAACGGCGGATGAAGCGGTGATCAACCGGCTGGGCTTCAACAATGAAGGTCATGCGGCGGCGGAAAAGCGGCTTGCCGCGCGCAAGGGGCGGCCAGGCATCGTCGGCGTCAACATCGGCGCCAACAAGGACAGCGCCGACCGCATCGCCGATTACGAGCGCGGCGTCGCCCGCTTCGCCTCCTATGCGAGTTATCTCACCGTCAACATCTCCTCGCCCAACACGCCGGGCCTGCGCAACATGCAGGCGCGCGAGCAGCTTGGCGAGCTCTTGTCGCGGGTGATGGCCGCGCGTGCAGCAGCCCCTGCCCAGCCGCCGGTCTTCCTCAAGATCGCGCCGGACCTCGTCGAGGCGGAGCTGGAAGATATCGCCGCCGAGGTCGCCGAAAAGAAGATCGACGGCGTCATCGTCTCCAACACGACGCTGGCGCGGACCGGATTGCGGAGCGGCGGTGTGGCGGATGAAACCGGCGGCCTCTCGGGAAAACCATTGTTCGAGCGTTCGACCGCGGTTCTGGCCCGCATGCGCAAACTGCTCGGACCGCAGATGGCGATCATCGGTGTCGGTGGCGTTGACTCCGCCGAGGCCGCATTGGAGAAGATCCGCGCCGGCGCCGACCTCGTCCAGCTCTACACCGGCATGATCTATGCCGGCCCGGCGCTGCCCGGGCGCATCGTGGCCGACATGGCACGGTTCGTGGAGCGGCAACGGCTCAAATCTATTGGCGAACTGCGCGATACCGGTTGCACAGACTGGTCCAAAAGACTCTGATAAGCTCCCACGAAATCGGGAGGACAGCCATGGCTAAGGTTCTGAACTCCGTCGTAGAGTCGATCGGTCGAACTCCATTGGTCCGGCTCGAAAGGCTGACGGCGCAAGCGGGCGTCAAAGGCGAAATCCTCGCCAAGCTGGAATATCTTAATCCGGGCTTTTCCAAGAAGGATCGCGCGGCGCTTGGGATAATCGAGGAGGCCGAAAAGTCCGGCGCAATCAAGCCGGGGCAAACGGTGGTCGAGCTTACCTCCGGAAACATGGGCACGGGCCTCGCGATCGTCTGCGCCGTCAGGGGTTACCCTTTCGTCGCGGTGATGTCGAAGGGCAACTCCGAAGAGCGCGCCCGCATGATGGCGGCGCTCGGCGCGGAAGTGATCCTCGTGGACCAACTGCCGGGATCGGTGCCGGGGCAGGTCTCGGGTGGCGATCTGGCGCTTGTCGAGCAGGCCACCAAGGCGGTGACGGCGGAAAGAGGCGCATTTCGCGGCGATCAGTTCCACCGCGACGGGAACTGGCTTGCGCATTATCACGGGACCGGACCGGAAATCTGGGACGCCAGCCATGGCGCCGTCGATGCATTCGTAGACTTCATCGGCTCGGGCGGCACCTATGCCGGGGTGGCGAGGGCGCTCAAGGAACGCAATCCCCTGATCAAGTGCTTCATCGTCGAGCCCGAAGGCGCGGCGGCGGCCGCGGGCGAGACGGTCACCCAACCCGAACACCCCATTCAAGGCGGCGGCTACGCCATGCCGGACCTGCCGTTTCTGAAAAACGCGCCCGTCGATGGCTATCTTCAGGTTTCCGGCGACGAGGCACGCGAGACCGCGCGCCTGCTGGCGCGCAGCGAAGGTATCTTCGGCGGCTTCTCGTCCGGAGCGAATGTCGCCGCCGCGCTGCGTCTCCTACGCAGCGATCAATCGGGGAAGACGATCGCCGTCGTGATTTGCGACTCCGGGCTGAAATACCTCTCGACCGACCTCTGGAGCTGAGGAACACCGGCGCCTGGCCGGAACCGAACAATCGGCGCCTAAAACGCCGTTCGTACCCTGAGCCTCAGCACCGCGAGCAGGCTCAATCCGCGCACCAGCAGGAAGACATGCAGCGACGCCCATAGCCCGTTGTTGCCGAAGGCCGGCGCCAGCGTGATCAGCGCGGCGCTGAAGGCGAGGAACGACAACAGCATCATGTTGCGCATGTCGCGCGACCAGGTGGCGCCGATGAAGACGCCGTCCATCTGGAAGGCCAGCACGCCGCTCAGCGCCGTGAAGGCCGCCCATGGCAGATAAATGTCGGCGACTTCGCGGACTTCCGGCGAGGTCGTGACCAGAGCCACCAGACCAGCGCCAGCGGTCAGCAGGATAAGGCTGGCGCCGGCCGCGAGGCCAAAACCCCAGATCAGCGTCAGCCGCACGGCCTGCCGGAAGGGAGCAGGCGCCTGCGCGCCGATGGCGCGGCCGGCCAACTGCTCGGCGGCCGTAGCGAAACCATCGAGGAAATAGCCGGCGATCAGGAAGAAGTTCATCAGCACGGCGTTGGCGGCAAGCGTCACCGTGCCGAATTGCGCGCCCTGCCTGGTGAACAGCGCGAAGGCGGCAAGCAGCGAGAAGGAGCGGATCATGATGTCGCGGTTGAGCGACAGCATGCGCCGGTAGGCCGGCAAATCGAGGATGCGGCGACGTGACGGTCGCTCCAGCATGCGGAAGCGGTTGAGCACGATGGCAAGACCGAGCAGCATGGCCAGGAACTCGCCGGTGACCGTCGCCCAGGCGACGCCGGCGACGCCCCAGCCGAGCTCGAGGCCGAGCAGGAAGCAGAGCACGATGTTGATGCCGTTGAGCACCGCCTGCAGCATCAGTCCGAGCCCGCCCTCGCCGCGCCCCAGGACGTAGCCCAGTATGGCGTAGTTGATCAGCGAGAAGGGGGCTGCGAGCAGCCTGATGCGGATATAGACCGACATGGCCGCGCTCACGCGCGGCTCGGCGCCCATGAACCATTGGCCGGCGACGGCAAAGAGCGGCGCGAGTGCCGCAAGGATGACGCCCGCGACGACCGCGATCAGCACGGCGCGCCACAGCACCGCCTGCTCTTCCAGCGCATCGCCGCCCCCGAAGGCCTGAGCGACGAGGCCGGTGGTGCCGGAGCGCAGGAAGTTGAAGGTGGTGAAGACGACGTCGAAGACCAGCGATCCCGCCGCCAGGCCGCCGAGCAGGGGCGCGTCGCCGAACTGGCCGACCACCGCCGTGTCGACGATGCCGAGCAGCGGCGTCGTCAGATAGGCAAGCGTCATCGGCACGGCGATCGCCAGCACCGAGCGATTGGTGACGGCGAAGGACCTGATATTGGCTTCGGTCGCGTCCAAGGGGATTGCTGCCTGTTTGCTTGCGGCTTGATCGAGGACCCGATGTGCCCCAGTTTGCCTGCCTCATGCAACCATCATCCGCCGGGCTGACAACCGAATTTCAGACCTGGCTCAGGCCTCCCGATCCATGCCGCTACAGATCGTCCATCACCCCGACTATGACGCCGGCTTCGCCGTCAACCATCGCTTTCCGATGAGCAAATATCCGCTTTTGATGGAGGCCTTGCGCATGCGCGGGCTGGCGGTGCCGGAAGCGCTCTCGATGCCGGAACCGGCGCCGGCGCCATGGCTGAAGCTTGCCCACGCAGCTGACTATGTCGACCAGGTGATCGCCTGCCAGGTGCCGCAGACGATAGAGCGCGAGATCGGCTTTCCGGTCGGCCCGCGCGTGTCGCTGAGGGCTCAGCTCGCCACGGCCGGCACCGTGCTGGCGGCCAGGCTGGCGCTTAAACACGGCATTGCCTGCAACGCCGCCGGCGGCAGCCATCACGCCAGGCGGGCGCAAGGCGCCGGCTTCTGCACTTTCAATGATGTCGCCGTCGCCGCGCTGGCGCTGCTGGCCGAAGGCGCGGTCGAAAACGTGCTGATTGTCGATCTCGACGTGCATCAGGGCGACGGCACGGCGGACATTCTCAAGGACGAGCCTCGCGCCTTCACCTTTTCCATGCATGGCGAGCGCAACTACCCGTTGCGCAAGATCGCTTCCGACCTCGACATCGCCTTGCCGGACGGCACCGGCGACGACGCTTATGTCGACCGGCTCGCCGCCATCCTGCCGGAACTATCCGGGCAAAGGCATTGGGACATCGTCTTCTACAATGCCGGCGTGGATGTGCATGCCGAGGACAGGCTCGGCCGGCTGGCGCTGAGCGACGATGGCCTCCGCGCCCGCGAAGACATGGTCATCGGCCATTTCCGTAGTCACGACGTTCCGCTGTGCGGCGTCATCGGAGGCGGCTACTCGACCGATGTGCCGGCGCTCGCCGCGCGCCACGCCATATTGTTCGAAGCTGCCTCCCGATATGCGTGATGGGACGCTCGGCTACTTCCTGTAGCTGGCGATCCGAAGCAGGATGAACACAGGAACGACGATCGCGGCGCCGAGCAGGATATAGCCGAGGAAGCGGTCGACGGCGTGGAAGCCGAGATTCCACAAATCCACGAAGAACTGGCGGATGCCATAGAAGACGTCCATCGGCGACCAGCCGAAGGCATGCATGACGAGGCCGACGAGGAAGGAGACCACGAGCAGCTTCAGGAACACCCTGAGCGGCGTGTCGCCAAGAAAGCGCGTCAGTGCGGACAAGGCCATCCTCCGGTTCGAGCCGCCTGATTCGGCGGCGCGGTATCAGAGATACGCATTCCGCGGAAAGGCATCAAGCAATGGAGCCACCGGCTCCGTTTTGCCGATTGCTTGAGGCGGCGCCATCATGGTAACGAGGGCTCGCGCGGGTATGATGTAATGGTAGCCTGTCAGCTTCCCAAGCTGAACGCGCGGGTTCGATTCCCGCTACCCGCTCCAGCTTGTGGCGCAAGGTGCCGAGCCAGATTCTCAAACGGCGCCGAAATGCCGGTTTACACTCGGTTTTACATAATTGGTTCGCGTTCGGTTCCTTAGCGGTTCTGATTCCGGCTCCATCGCCCAATTCTAAGCCAATGAAGACCGACTTGCGTTTGAGACCACCTCCCGACTAGTTTCAGCGGGGGAATGAAATGGCGGGGTTCTACTTCTGATGCAGAGATTATCATCGGCCTTGAGAGGTGGCGATGTTAGTGGACTCAGACTCAAGCCGGCGGCAGTGAGTGCCAGATGCCGGTATTGCGGCGAGGTGGGGGTGTTTACTTGCACCGGGCATCAAGAGGGGCCGATAAATTCCATATCGTGTAGGGAAATGCCCCAGCTGCAACAAGCAGCAGGTTTCTGGACGGTTAACTCTCTCTCAGAGACGTCGCAGGGCAAGATTCCGATCTACATGTACCCGGCAGCCACATTCTTTACATGCGCCATCTCGGATTACCAACGTCCCGTTAAGCGAGAGAGGAACTACATGCTCATCTGTTCTGTCGTCGGGAGGTAAGCTATCTAAATTTACTCGGCAGTAGACGCAACGGCCGTCTAGCTGGTAGTCATGCTGCCTCATCCGCAAGGACCGCATCAGGCCGTTACTCTCACTTCAGTCTCCTCGGCTCGTTCGGCTTTCGGACTCGCTCTTGAAACGCGGCGCCGCGACCGACGTAACGGCGAGTGATGCGGGAGACCGTTTCTTCCTAGCCGGCCATGATCTCGGCGATCCCCCAGGTCGCTGAAGGGCTAGCTCCCAGTTGAACGTCGGGGTCGCTACCCGCTTCAGTCCCCCGCCTGAAATGAAATCGTGTTGGCTCGCCGCCGGAACGGCCCCGGCACATTGTCTTGCAACCACATTGTCTTTGCAACGGCGTTGGGTCTTGCGTGACCATGCAAGACCCAACGCTTGACATCCAACGTTCAACCGGCGCCTGAACTACAGCCAGATGTTGATCCAGTAGCGCTCGCGCCAGCAGCGGCGGCGCCAGCGGCCATGACGCCAGTAGCGGCGGCAGACATGTCTCCAGCCGCGCCGACGGCGGCGCCTGCGGCGGCGCCAGTACCAATCGCCGTGATGGTAACGCCGGTGGGAAACCAGCTCCACTTCGGCCGGATCCTCGCCTTCGAGGACCGCGTTGTCCGGCTTGTCGAGTTCGTCCAGGATCCCGTTGCCACCGGGAATGCCGGCAACAGCCTTGCCGGGTCCGGCCAGGCTGGCAAGTGCCGCCGCCCCCGCAACGCCAAGCATTCCAGTCAGAAACAACCGACGTTCCATCAAAAACCTCCCGAGCTTGTTGAGCCTCGGCAGCTCTTTCCTCACCCGCAACGGGCTCGAGCGAGCGACCGATCGGTTTGAACGTAGAAGTAGCGTTCTCGTTCCATCACCCCACTTCGCGCAAGATGAAGTCGTGCAGCATTTTCGCGGCCGGCGAGAGCACGCGATTCCTGACCGTGATCAGGCTGTAGGGGCGGACCTCGATATCGAACTCAGTCTGGACCACGTCGATGGCGCCGGCCAGCCCGTCGGCCCCCTGGATGAACCTGGCGACCTGGATCGAGACCGGCGCGATGGCGTCGGACTGCGCCACCATCACCAAAGTGAGCAGCAGCGACGAGGTGTTGAGGATGCGGTCGGGCAGCGCAATGTCGCGGTTGAGAAAGTTGCTTTCCATCGCCTGGCGCAGGGGCGAGCCGCCGGACTGGAAGACCCAGTCATAGGCTGCCGTGTCTTCCAGCTTCACTGCCTTGCCACTCGCCAGCGGGTGGCCGCGGCGTACGATGAGGCAGGCCTTCTCGACGCCGATGACGCGCGATTCGAAGAGCCTCGGGTTAAGATCGTCGGGAATGCGCGCGATGATGAAGTCGTGGCGCGACGCGATCAGTTCGCGGGCGAGCACGTTGGAGGTCTCGACCTGCATGGTGATCTCGATGCGCGGATAGATGCGGCGGATTTCGCGAATCGCCGGCACGGCCAACTCGATTGCCGGAGCCGTCACCGCGCCTAGGAAAACCGCGCCGCCCTTGCCGGCCTTGAGCTCGGAAATCTCGCGATCGGCCTCGCGCATTTCGAGCAGGATCGAGCGGGCGCGCCGCGCGAGCGCCTTGCCATAAGGGGTCAGCGTCACGCCGCGCGGCAGCCGCTCGCACAATCTGACGTCGAGCACGGCCTCCATCTCGGCGATCATGCGCGAGGCGGCCGGCTGCGAGATGTTCATGACCTGTGCGGCCGCGCTCACCCGTCCGTGATCGTCCAGCGCGGTGATCATGCGCATATGTCGGAGGCTCAGGCCGCTGCGTAGCAGCGTCTCGCCGTCTCCCGGCGATTTCTCGTAACCACCTGAAATCGCGCCGAAATCTTGCATCGCCGCCATGATCCTAGACCTCCGAAGCGGGTTTCCTTTCAACCTTCTAAGCCATATCAGTTTCGATATAGCAATCACCAAAGATCGCATTTGACAGTTATGTCAAAGGGCCACACCCTTCGCGCGTTCCGAGGCGCAGGGGTCGGTAACGAGCGAATTCGTATCGATTGAACCTGCGTCGCGGGGCCGATTGGGAGGATACCGGAGATCGATAAAGCCGACGGAGGCGCGCCAGCGCATCTGCCCGGCTGCGCGGCCCGCGAAGCCCCGAGGTGTCGCGTCTATCAACCAGGGAGAGTAATCGTGAAGATCATCAAGACACTGGCCGCCGTCGCGGCCCTTGGCGTCGCTGCCATGACCTACTCGGCACACGCGGCCGACAAGGGCCTCATCGGCGTGCTGATGCCGACCAAGACCTCGCAGCGCTGGATCAACGACGGCGACGCCGTCAAGTCCCAGCTCGAGAAGCTCGGCTACACCGTCGACCTGCAATACGCGCAGGACGACATCCCGAACCAGCTCAGCCAGCTGGAAAACGAAATCACCAAGGGACCGAAGGCGCTGATCATCGCTTCGATCGACGGCACCACCATGGCCGACGCGCTGCAGAAGGCCAACGACGCGGGCGTCGTCGTCGTTGCCTATGACCGCCTGATCAAGAAGACCCCGAATGTCGACTACTACACCACCTTCGACAATTTCGGCGTCGGCGTGATCCAGGCGAACTCGCTGGTCAAGGGCCTCAAGGAGCGCTTCCCGAACACCAAGCCGTGGAACGTCGAGCTGTTCGGCGGCTCGCCGGACGACAACAACGCCTTCTTCTTCTACAATGGCGCAATCTCGGTCCTGCAGCCGCTGATCGATGACGGCTCGATCAAGATCAAGTCCGGCCAGACGGGCATGGACAAGGTCGGCACGCTGCGCTGGCTCGCCGCCACCGCCCAGGCGCGCATGGACAACCTGCTTTCGGCCAACTACTCGGACGGCAGCCGCGTCGATGGCGTTCTGTCGCCTTATGACGGCCTTTCGCGCGGCATCACCGCCTCGCTGCGCGCCGTCGGCTACGGGACGGACGCTCAGCCCTGGCCGATCGTGACCGGCCAGGACGCCGAGACCGCCTCCGTCAAGCTGATCATCTCGGGCGAACAGTATTCGACGGTGTTCAAAGACACCCGCGAGTTGGCCAAGTCGACCGTGGAGCTCGTCGACAAGGTACTCTCGGGCGGCAAGCCTGAGGGCCTCGACACCAAGACCTACAACAACGATGTCAAGGTGGTTCCCTCGATCCTCCTGACGCCGGTCGAGGTCGACAAGTCGAACTACGAGAAGCTGGTCGTCGACTCCGGCTACATCAAGGCCGAAGAGCTGAAGTAATCCGGCTTGAAACGAGGGGTCCTGCGTGACGCAGGGCCCCTTTTCGTTCAGAAGCGACCCCGGTATTGTTTTTGCCGGCTTCTGCAGCGCAGCGCGCCGTCACGGTGCGAAGGCAGCCGCAGCATTTTGATTTCGCGCATGGCATTCTCCGATGATGGAAAGCGTGCGCCAAGGAGCAGACCCGATGGCCTCGACGATTTTGGAGATGCGCGACATCACCAAGACGTTCCCCGGCGTGAAGGCGTTGTCGAACGTCAATCTAAGCGTCGAGGAAGGTGAGATCCACGCGATCGTCGGCGAGAACGGCGCCGGCAAGTCGACGCTGATGAAAGTGCTGTCGGGCGTCTATCCGTCCGGGACCTATGATGGCCAAATCATCTTTCGCGGCCAGGAATGCAATTTCAAAGGCATTCACGACAGCGAGCATATGGGCATCGTCATCATCCACCAGGAGCTTGCCCTGGTGCCGATGCTCTCGATCGCGGAAAACATCTTCCTCGGCAACGAGCACGCCAGCTATGGCGTCATCGACTGGGACGCCAATGAGACGCGCACGGCCGCCCTGCTCAAGAAGGTCGGGCTCAAGGAGGATCCCAAGACGCTGATCACCAATATCGGTGTCGGCAAGCAGCAGCTGGTCGAGATCGCCAAGGCGCTCAGCAAGGAAGTGAAGCTCCTGATTCTGGACGAGCCGACGGCCTCGCTCAGCGAAAAGGACAGCCAGGCGCTGCTCGACCTCCTGCTCGAGTTCAAGCGCCAGGGCATGACCTCGATCCTGATCTCGCACAAGCTGAACGAGGTGAACCGTGTCGCCGACAATGTGACGGTGATCCGCGACGGGCGCACCATCGAGACCTTGCCGAGGAAGGACATCTCGGAAGACCGCATCATCACCTCGATGGTCGGCCGTTCCCTCGACGACCGCTACCCGCCGCGCGAGCCGCAGATCGGCGACGTCATTTTCGAGGTGAAGGACTGGTCGGTCTACCACCCCATCCACGCCGAGCGGCAGGTGATCAAGAACGTAAACCTCAATGTGCGCAAGGGCGAGGTGGTGGGTATTGCGGGGCTGATGGGCGCCGGCCGCACCGAATTCGCGATGAGCCTGTTCGGCCGCTCCTACGGCCGGCACATCACCGGTGAGGTGTCGCTCCACGGCAAACCGCTCGACCTCTCGTCGGTGAGCAAGGCGGTGGAGAACCGCATCGCCTATGTGACGGAAGACCGCAAAACCTACGGCCTCAACCTCATCGACCACATCAAGCACAATGTGACCTTGGCCAATCTTGGCGGCGTTTCCAGCCGCGGCGTCATCGACGACATGCGCGAGATGAGCGTCGCCAACGACTACCGCAAGAAGACCAATATCCGCGCCTCCAGCGTCTATCAGCTGACAGGCAACCTTTCGGGCGGCAACCAGCAGAAGGTGGTGCTGTCGAAATGGCTGTTCGCCGATCCGGAAGTCTTGATCCTCGACGAGCCGACCCGCGGCATTGACGTCGGCGCCAAGTACGAAATCTATACGATCATCGCCCGCCTCGCCGCCGAGGGCAAAGCGATCATCGTCATCTCGTCGGAAATGCCCGAATTGCTCGGCATCACCGACCGCATCTATGTGATGAACGAAGGGCGTATCGTCGGCGAAATGGCGGCAAGCGAAGCCAGCCAGGAAAAAATCATGCGCGCCATCGTTCGCGGAGAAGGAAAAAAAGCATCATGAGCACAGAAAGCGCTCCCGCACCGCAAAGCGGCACAGCCGAAGACGTCAAGCAGGGTCCACGCATCGCCGTGTCGGCGCTGACGACGAACCTGCGCGAATACGGCCTGATCATCGCGCTGATCGTCATCATGCTGTTCTTCCAGTACACGACGTCGGGCACGCTGTTCAAACCGGTCAACCTCTCGAACCTGGTGCAGCAGAACTCGTTCATCATCGTGATGGCGCTGGGCATGCTCCTGGTGATCGTCGCCGGCTATATCGACCTCAGCGTGGGATCGGTGGCAGGCTTCATCGGCGCGCTTGCCGCGATGATGATGGTCATCTGGCCGCTCGGCATATTCTCGAATCCATTGGTGGTCTCGATCGTCTGCCTGATCGTCGGCGCGCTGATCGGCGCGGCGCAAGGCTACTGGATCGCCTATCACAAGATACCGAGCTTCATCGTGACGCTGGCCGGCATGCTGATCTTCCGCGGCATCTGCCAGGCGCTGCTCGGCGGCGGCTCGTCGGTCGGCCCGCTGCCGGACAGCTTCAAGGCGCTGAGCTCGGGCTTCATCCCGGACGTCATCGGCCCGCTTGTGCTGATCCCGCCGACGGTCAATGCCGCCGGCAAGACCATCGTCGGCAGCGGCTTGACGCTGCATATGACAACGATCGTGCTCGGCCTGATCGCCGTGCTCGCCTATGCCTATTTCGGTTTCAGGACGCGGCGCAAGCGCGAGCGCCATGGCTATGAGGCGGAGCCCTTCCCGCTGTTCGTGATCAAGACGCTGGTCGGCAGCGCGCTGGCGCTGTTCCTGGTGTTCCAGTTCGCCAGCTACCGGGGCCTGCCGGTCGTGCTCTTGGTGATGGGTGTGCTCATCTCGCTGTTCGTCTTCGTCACCAAGCGCATGACCATCGGCCGCCGTATCTACGCCATGGGCGGCAACGCCAAGGCGGCGCAGCTCTCGGGCATCAACACCGAACGGCTGACGCTGCTGGTCTTCATCAACATGGGCGTGCTGTCGGCGCTCGGCGGCCTGATCATCGCGGCGCGCCTCGGCCAGGCCGTGCCGGCCGCTGGCCTCGGCAGCGAGCTCGACGTGATCGCGGCCGTCTTCATCGGCGGCGCCTCGGCAATGGGCGGCGTCGGCCAGGTGATCGGCGCCGTGGTCGGTGGCTTCATCATGGGCGTGATGAACAACGGCATGTCGATCATGGGCGTCAATGTCGACTGGCAGCAGGTGGTCAAGGGCCTGGTGCTGCTCGGCGCCGTCATCTTCGACGTCTACAACAAGAACAAGGCTTAAGGGCCGGAACAAAGTTCAGGAGGCATACGGGTTCCAGATCGCGACGCTGCCGGCAACCCGTCGGCGCCAAGAAGTCCGCACAAGGACCGAGCGCGCGAACGCAATCCGGACGAAGAGTTTCAACCGCGGCGGGGATCGCTCCACGCCGCGCCGGGTAAGGCTTGCCCGCGGGCGGCCGCTAAATGAGAGAGGATTCGAACATGCTGATCTCCCAGATCCTCGACGACGCCGAGACGATCCGCGTCGTCGCCCGCAATGGCGGCGGCAAGACCAGGGTCATCAATGGCGCGCGCAGCGTCTATTCGCTGGCGATGGAGGCCGCGCGCACCGGCATCGGGCTCGAAGCGCTAATCGAGCGCAAGGGCTATGGCGAGACGGTCGATCTCGATGCCGCCTACAAGAGGGGGAGGCTGGTCTCGCCGATCAACCATCCGGACCCGGCGCATCTGCATCTCACCGGCACCGGGCTGACGCATCTCGGCTCCGCGGCGACGCGCGATTCCATGCACAAGAAGCTCAGCGAGGGCGGCGAGCAGGAGCTCACCGATTCCATGAAGATGTTCCGCATGGGGCTCGAAGGCGGCAAGCCGGCCAAAGGCCAGGTCGGCGTGCAGCCGGAATGGTTCTACAAGGGCAACGGCACGATGGCGGTGGCGCCGGGCGCGCCGCTGATGTCGCCGGCCTTCGCGCAGGACGGCGGCGAGGAGCCCGAGATCGCCGGCATCTATGTCATCGGCGATGATGGCGCGCCGTTCCGCGTCGGCTTCACGCTGTCGAACGAGTTCTCCGATCATGTCACCGAGCGGGTGAACTATCTGTTCCTCGCCCATTCCAAGCTGCGCAATGCCTCGTTCGGCCCCGAGATCCTGATCGGCGACCTGCCGGCCGACATCCGCGGCGCATCGCGCATCTGGCGCGACGGCAAGCTGCTCTGGGAAAAGCCGTTCCTGTCGGGCGAGGCGAACATGTCGCACACCATCGCCAATCTCGAGCACCACCACTTCAAATATTCGGCCTTCCGCCAGCCGGGCGACGTGCATGTGCATATGTTCGGCACCGCGACGCTCTCCTTCGCCGACGGCATCAAGACCGAGGCCGGCGACACGTTCGAGATCGAGGCGCCGGATTTCGGGCTTCCGCTGCGCAATCCGCTGGAGATCGAAAATCCGGTGAAGGTGGCGGTGAAGGCGCTGTAGGAAGGGTGATCTCCCCCTCGTGGGGGAGATGGCCGGCAGGCCAGAGGGGGGCGCTGTCCCGCCAGCGTCTCCACTCGTTCAAGCTCAGACCTCGGAAGCCCTCACCTGCCTCAAATACAAAGGCCGCGATCCTTCGCGCTCCCCTCTGCCCTGCCGGGCATCTCCCCCTCCCTCAAGGGGGGAGGTTGGCAGCTCAGCGCGCGGCCCTGAAATGCTTGGAAAGCTTCAGGCCCTGCGCCTGATAGTTCGAGCCGAGATCGGTGCCGTAGAGCGCCTGCGGACGCTTCAGCATGTGCTCGTAGACGAGGCGGCCAACGATCTGGCCGTGGTCGAGGATGAAAGGCACTTCGTGGCTGCGCACTTCGAGCACGGCGCGGCTGCCGCTGCCGCCGGCGGCGGAATGGCCGAAGCCCGGATCGAAGAAGCCGGCATAGTGGACGCGGAACTCGCCGACCAGCGGATCGAAGGGCGTCATCTCGGCGGCATAGAGCGGCGGCACGTGCACCGCTTCGCGGCTGACCAGGATGTAGAATTCGTCAGGGTCGAGCACGATCTCGCCGGCGCCGCTCTTATAGATCGGCTCCCAGAAGTCGACGACATCCTGCGCGGCGCGCTTGTCGACATCGACCAGGCCGGTGTGGTGCTTGCCGCGATAACCGACAAGCCCGTCCTTGTCGCCGTCGAGGTCGATGGAGAGCGCGATGCCGCCGCCGGAAATATTGGGCGGCTCGGTGGCGACCAGCATCTCGGCACGGTGAAGGTCGCGCAGCTGGCTTTCCGAAAGCACGGCATTGCCGATGCGGAAACGGATCTGCGACAGCCGCGAGCCGGCGCGCACGACGATCGGGAAGGTGCGCGGGCTGACTTCGAGATAGAGCGGCCCGTGATAGCCGGCGGCGATCTTGTCGAACTCATGGCCGCGATCGGTCATGACCCGCGTGAAGATGTCGAGGCGGCCGGTCGAGCTCTTCGGATTGGCCGAGGCCGAAACCTCGGCCGGCAATGCCAGGCTTTCCAGCAAAGGCACGATATAGACGCAGCCGGTTTCCAGCACCGCGCCGCCGGTGAGGTCTATCTCGTGAAGCTTCAGCCGTTCGAGCTTGTCGGCGACCAGATGATCGGGCCCCGGCAGAAAGGAGGCGCGCACGCGATAGGCCTTGTCGCCGAGCCTGAGATCGAGGCTGGCCGGCTGGATCTGGTTGGTGTCCAGCGCGCGCGGCGACTTGAGCGCGTTCGCCTCAAACAGCGCCGCGATGTCCTGATCCGGAAGAATGCCTGTCTGCCGCAAAGGCTGGCTCCGTTCACAAGGCCGGGCGAGGACCTAGGCAGGCTCTTGCCGTCCGGCTGGTACAAACCTCTTAATGAAGCCGGCAATTGACGCAAGCGCGGCGCTCATTTAAAGGGTCGTTATCCCGTGGTGATTTGGCCGGTCGGCTTGCAGCCACGTTAAACAAGTCGCTAAAGGACCGTCGAGCCGCAAGGCTATATGGACCGGTTGCGACTTCGCGGCCGGTTTTTTTATGTCTGGAAGCAGGGCTATGAGCACCAAGAAGCGCAACTGGAAACCTCAAACGGCACTCGTGCATGGCGGAACGCTGCGTTCCCAGTACGGCGAGACCGCAGAGGCGATGTATCTCACGCAGGGCTATGTCTATGAGACGGCGCAGGCGGCGGAAGCCCGCTTCAAGGGCGAGGAACCGGGCTTCATCTATTCGCGCTACGCCAACCCGACCGTCGACATGTTCGAAAAGCGCATGTGCGCTCTGGAAGGCGCCGAGGATGCCCGCGCCACCGCCTCCGGCATGGCCGCCGTTTCCGCCGCCCTGCTCTGCAGCGTGAAGGCAGGAGACCACATCGTTGCGGCGCGCGCGTTGTTCGGCTCCTGTCGCTGGGTGGTGGAGACGCTGGCGCCGCGCTACGGCATCCAGGCGACGCTGATCGACGGCACCGACATCGCCAACTGGGAAAAGGCGGTTCGCCCGAACACCAAGCTGTTCTTCCTGGAAAGCCCGACCAATCCGACGCTGGAAGTGGTCGACATCGCCGCGGTCGCCAAGCTCGCCAATTCGATCGGCGCGCGCGTTATCGTCGACAACGTCTTTGCCACGCCGCTGCAGCAGAAGCCGCTGCAGCTCGGCGCTCACATCGTCGTCTATTCGGCGACCAAGCATATTGACGGCCAGGGCCGCTGCCTCGGCGGCGTCATCCTGTCGGACAAGAAATGGATCGACGAAAACCTGCACGACTATTTCCGCCACACCGGCCCCAGCCTGTCGCCCTTCAACGCGTGGACGCTGCTCAAGGGGCTGGAGACGCTCCCGCTGCGCGTGCGCCAGCAGACCGAGAGCGCCGGCAGGATCGCCGATTTCCTGGCCGGCCGGTTGGAGATCGCGCGCGTCATCTATCCCGGCCGCGCCGATCATCCGCAGGCCGATATCGTCAAGAAGCAGATGTCGGGCGGTTCGACATTGATCTGCCTTGACGTCAAGGGCGGCAAGCAGGCGGCCTTCGCCTTCCAGAACGCGCTCGACATCGTGCTGATCTCCAACAATCTCGGCGACGCCAAGAGCCTGATCACCCATCCGGCGACGACGACGCACAAGAACCTGAGTGACGAGGCACGTGCCGAGCTCGGCATCGGCCCCGGCACGCTCAGGCTCTCGGTCGGCCTGGAGGACACCGACGATCTGCTGGAGGACATCGAGCAGGCGCTGAAGGCGGCAAAATAAGCCGGAAAACATCGTGGGAGATCAGGCGATCTCCTCAAGTTCTGTCAGCGCGCGGGTGCGGATGGTCATCTCATTGCCGCGCCATTCGACGGCGCCGCCGAACCAGGCGCGCGCCCAGATGGCCGGCAGCATGGCGTCACGCGCGATCATCGCGGTGACGCTGCGCGGCGACAGGTACCAGCCCTTGGCCAAGGCCAGCAGGCATTCCGGCAGGTAGGCGATCGCCAGCACCCACAAAGCCGTGGTGGACAGGCTGACGCCGGCGCTTGCCGCGGCAACCAGCGCCAGCAGGAGCGGCGCCGCCGCGCCGGTCAGGATCTCTGGCGTGAAGAACAGCGGGAACGTGACCCGGCGCAGCCGCGCCCAGCGCGTCTGTCGCGACCAGATCTCGGCGAAGCTGCGCTGTCCGAGCGGCTGCTCGAAAGGCGAGGCGACGAGATTGACGCGCAGGCCCAGGCCATTGACCAGCTTGGTGGCGGCCGCGTCCTCGGCGATCTCGGCGGCCAAGGCCTGGATGCCGCCATTGGCGTCCAGCATCGGCTTGTTCCACAGCATGCTCTTGCCCTGGGCGAAGCCGAGGCCGAGCGCCTCGCCGGCATATTGCCAGCGCGCCTGCAGCGTGTTGAGGAAGGCGCATTCGACTTCGGCCCAAAAGCCGTCCGGCCGCGAACCGATCGGCGTCGAGCAGACGAGGCCGGTATCCGGCCGCCATGCCGCCATCAGGTGCTGGACATAGTCCCTCGGCATCAGCACGTTGGAATCGGCGAGGACGACCCAATCGTGCCGCGCCGCCTGCCAGCCCTTGACGCAGTTGTTGAGCTTGGGATTGGCGCTGATATGGTCGTCGCCGATCAACAACCGCGCCGGAACCTTCGGGTGGCGCGCTATCGCCGCATCGATGAGCCTCACCACCGGGTCCTCGGCATGCGCGACGCAGAAGATCAGCTCATAGCGCGGCCAGTCGAGCGAGAAGGCGCGCTGAAGGGTCTCCTGCGTGAACGGCTCGACGCCGCGCGAAGGAACGATGATCGAGACCGGCTGCGCGCCGACGGGCGGCGCAATGACATGTCTTCGTTTCAGCCGCGACGCGGCGAGCAGGATGCTGGCGAGGTTCGAGAAAAGAAGGGCTGACGAAGCCAGGCCGGCTGCGATAGTCAGTTCCATCGAGATCTGGTCACTCTATCTCTTTGTTTTCACGCAATTCCGGACGGAAAACCGCTCACACTTTTCCTGGAATTGCTCTTGGCCGCATGCGACCATTTCATCAGTCACAGAGCGCCCGAGTCGCCCGGCACGGTTTGTGCACACCAACATTGTCATGTGTCACTTAAATGACATTGTTTTTCGGCACGTGCGCTACAAGGCTGGCAGGATGGTCGGCGCGGCGCGTTTAACAGCGAAGCGCGACAAAATGTTCCGCGGCGGCAACCGGAGTGGCCCATGTATCGCGCAGTGACGCGCAACATCGAAGTGCTGGTCAGACCCTTCTATCTGGAGGATAGATCCGATCCGTCGGAGAACCGCTATGTCTGGGGCTATCAGGTGACGATCGACAACCGCTCCGACGATTTCGTGCAGCTTTTGTCGCGCTACTGGCACATAACCGATGGCCAGGGCCGTGTCGAGGAGGTGCGCGGCGCCGGGGTCGTCGGCGACCAGCCGGAGCTCAATCCCGGCGACAGCTATCAATACACGTCAGGCTGCCCGCTCTCGACACCGTCGGGCATCATGGTCGGCCACTACACGATGCGCAACGGCCGCGGCGAGACGTTCGACATCGCCATTCCGGCTTTCTCACTCGACATGCCAGGTACAAGGCGGACGGTGAATTAGCCACTTTCTCCCCGTTTTACGGGGAGAAATGCCCGGCATGTCCGAACCGGATAGATAGGTAACAGAATGGACCGATTAGATGGGTGACAGTTTTCTTGCCAGCCGGGAGGACCGGCGATGGTTTGGCGAGAGACTGGCATCATGGATGAGCGGCTTCGTTTTGTTGTTGAATGCCTAGCTGGCGAGGAGACGATGACGCAGCTTTGCGCGGCCTTCGAGATCTCACGCAAGACCGGCTACAAATGGCTTGGGCGTTACCGGGAGACCGGGCCGGAAGGCCTGCACGACCGGCCGCGGGCGCCGCTCGATCACGGCCGAGCAACGGCAGCCGAGCTGGTGGAGCGGATCGTGGCGGAGAAGGAAGCGCATCCGCTGTGGGGGCCGAAGAAGATCATGGCGCGGCTGAAGCGGGCGGAGCCCAGTTGTGGCTGGCCGGCAGTCTCGACAGCTGGCGAGATCCTGAAGCGGCATGGTCTTGTGGGACGCCGGCGCCGGCGCTGGCGGGCTGTGGGCAATGGGCCATGGCCGGAGCCTGCGGCGCCGAATGCGGTGTGGACGGTAGACCACAAGGGCTGGTTCCGGACCCGTGACGGCTGGCGCTGCGAGCCATTGACGGTGATGGATGCATTGAGCCGCTACCTGCTGGGGCTCGAGGCGACGGGCTCGACGGCCGACGAGGAGGCGTGGCCGGTGTTTGAGCGATTGTTTGAGGAAAACGGTCTGCCGGATCGCATTCGAAGCGACAATGGCCCACCCTTTGCGTCGGCCGGCGTCACAGGGCTGACGCCGCTGGCAGTGCGCTTCATTAAGCTCGGCATCGCCCTGGAGCGCATCCAGCCAGGCAAGCCGCAGCAGAACGGGCGCCATGAGCGTTTCCATCTGACCATGCTGCCGATGGCCGATGCACCGAAGGCTGACAAAGCGGCTCAAGCCAGGGCCTTCGAGAACTTCCGGCGCAGCTACAATGAGGAGCGTCCGCACGAGGCGCTGGGCATGGACACCCCGGCACAGCATTACCGCCCCTCGACCCGACCGATGCCGAAGACAGCCCCTGAACCCGATTATCCGACCGAGGCAGCGGTGCGCGGCGTGCGCCAGAACGGCGCGGTCAAATGGCGGGGCACCGAGATCTATGTCTCGGCCACGTTGGCCGGCGAACCGATTGCCATTGAAGAGACCGAGGATGGCGAGTGGACGATGCGCTTCCACACCCATCCGCTCGGCTTCATCGATGAGAAGCACATGAAACTGGTTCGCCGCAGCGCCGCGCCAAGCCGACCGCTTGGCGCTGCGGCGACCGCATCATAGGGAGAGAAAACTGTTACCTATGTATCCGGTTCAAAGTGTTACCCATCTATCCGCTGGACAGGCAGGGCAATGAGGGGCGGCGCCGGCTTCCGAGAATTTTCGTTGAGTGAGATGGCAGCGTTGGTGCCGGCGCAATCTTCGTGGAGGTTCGCGCTGCCCCTCATCCGCCCTTCGGGCACCTTCTCCCCGTGGAACGCAGGGCTGTCCGGGGAAAGTTAGACATAGTCGAGGCTCATCTGATCGGGAGAGCAGCGGGGGTACCTTCGACTTGGATTGACGGGCGGCGGTTTGTCGATGGCGGCGATGTGGCGCCGCTCGAACAGGCATCGTGTCACCAGGTCGGTGAAGCGCAGGATCGGCAGTGCAACGCGATATGCGCGCGCTGCAATGCGCAACAGCGCATAGGCGATCATGGCGGCGAAGAGCTGCAGGCGGATGGCGTTGTCATTGTTGCCGAGGAACTTACGGATCTTGAGGTGCTGCTTGATCCAGCGGAACAGGAGCTCAATCTGCCAGCGCCCCTTGTAGAGGGCTGCTATGTCGGCGGCCGAGCGCTCGAGATCGTTGGTCAGCAGCGTGATGGTGTCGCCTTCGTCTCGCTTCACGATGATGCGACGCAAGCGGATCGGCAGTTTGGAATCGCCTTTGCTGGCAAAGCTCACCTCGGCATCCTCAAGCACGGTGAAGCCATCGCCGTGCATGGCTGCGAGGGGACGATCGCACACCAGCTTGAGCCCCATGTTGGTTTTGGGCCGGGTGACGAAGAAGGCTTGCGCCGCCGCGATCGCCGTCCACCAGCCGTAGTGGCAGTAACCCTTGTCGAACACGTAGGTCGCACCGTCTTCGATAGAGATGGTGCGGCCGATCTGGGCGTCGTTGACGTTGGCATCGGTGATGTCGAGGACGCGCGGACAGTCGCTGTCTGGATCATAACGATATGCAGCTTCATGCCGCGGATGCGGCCGTTCGACTTGGCCCAGTCGCAAAGCTTGCCGAGCGGGATGGGCGTGGAATCGATCAGCCGCAGCATGGCACTGCCTTCGCGACGCATCTGCCGGTCGAGTTGGCCTGCAAGCAGGGCGAACGTCTCGGCGAAGACGGCTACAGGGCGGCGCCGGTTGGCGTCCGACAAGGTCGAGCGCCGCAACAGGTCGCTGCCGAGGTGGTAATGGTGCTGGCAGTTGGCGTTCCAGCCGGCTTGCAGGCTGCGAAGGCTCGTCGCGCCGCTGAGCTGAGCATAGATCAACACCACGAGATGGTCCCAGCTCTTGAACGACTTGTCATACGCATCCCCGTCATGGCTATCCACAATCGTCTGGAAGCGGCGACGATTGATCGGTTCAACCAGCTTGCCAAGAATGCTAGGCGTAAAGCGCATGCCCCGTTCCCTTTCTGAGTCTCGACAACCAGAAGGTAGACGGAAAATCCCCGTCTTACGGGGCATGCACATGCGGCATTTCGATTCACCCGAACCTTTCCCCGGACAGCCCTGCGTGGAACGGGGAGAAGGAATGGGTGTTACTCCACCACGAACTCGGCCGGATCGAAGTCGTATTGCGTCGAGCAGAACTCGCAGGCGACGTGGATGCCGCCCTCCTCGGTCGAGTCCTTGATCTCCTCGGCCGAAAAGCCTTGGAGGATGCCGTGGATCTTCTCGCGCGAGCAGGAGCACTGGTAGTCGACGGGCACGCTGCGGAAGACGCGCACGCCGTGCTCGTGGAACAGCCGGTAAAGCAGCCGCTCGGCGCCCACGGTCGGGTCGATCAGCTCGGTCGGCTCGATGGTGCCCAGCAGCGCCAGCAATTCCTGCCAGGAATTGTCGGCCGGGTGGTCCGTCAGCTCGCGGTCGTCGCCGTCGCCGCCCGAAATATCGGGAATGCGCATGCGCTCCGGCGCCTGCGGCAGGAACTGCGCCAGGATGCCGCCTGCCCGCCACTGCTCGCGCGCGCCGCCCGGGCCGGGCGTGACCAGCTTGGCGACCGACATCTTGATATCGGTCGGGATCTGCTCCGACTGGCGGAAATAGGTGCGCGCGGCATCCTCCAGCGATGTGCCGTCGAGCTGGACGATGCCCTGATAGCGCTGCGTGTGCGCGCCCTGGTCGATGGTCAGAGCCAGGACGCCGTTGCCGAGCAGAGCCTGCTGCGAGGTCTCGCCGGCGTCGGTCAGCGCCTGCAGCCGGTCGGCGTCGAAGCGCGCATAGGCACGCAACGCCTGCGGCGTGGTGAAATCGGCCACCAGCATGTCGACCGGCCCGTCGGTGCGGGTCTGCAGGATGAACTTGCCTTCGAATTTGAGCGAGGTGCCGAGCAGCACGGTGAGCACGCAGGCTTCCGCCAGCAGGCGGGCGACGGGCTCGGGATAATTGTGGCGGCTCAAAATAGCGTCGAGCATCGGCCCGAGCTGCACGGTGCGGCCGCGCACATCGAGCGGCGCGACCTCGTAAGGCACGACGTGGTCGTCGCCGGCGAAGCCGAATTCACCGAGTTGGGGTTTATGCTCAGCCAAGGTCTGGGTTTCCAACATGACAAAACTCCGGGGCGCAGCCATGCAACCCGATGAGCCGCATGCGTCGAAGCGCGTTCAATTTACGTGATGGCCCGCAAATAGGCATCACCTGTCCCCAGATCAAGTTGACCCCGATCGGACCGGAAGCCAGGTCCGCCGCTCTCAAGCGCCCAGGCACCAGGCCAGCACCGCCTTCTGGGCGTGCAGCCGGTTCTCGGCCTCATCGAAGACCACGGAATGCGGCCCGTCGATCACCTCGTCGGTGACCTCTTCGCCGCGATGCGCCGGCAGGCAGTGCATGAACAACGCATCGGGCTTGGCCTTAGCCATAAGCGCCGCGTTGACCTGATAGGGCAGGAAGACGTTGTGGCCGCGAGCACGGTGCTCCTGGCCCATCGAGACCCAGCTGTCGGTGACGACGCAATCGGCCTGGTCGACGGCTTCTTCGGCGGATTTGGCAAACCGGACCTTGCCGCCATTGGCTTTCGACCAGTCGACATATTTCTCGAAAGGCTCGCTGCCTTCCGGCACCGCGACATTCAAGTTGAAACGGAACCGGGCCGAGGCTTCGAGCAACGAGTGCAGCACATTGTTGCCGTCGCCGGTCCAGGCAAAGGTCTTGCCGGCCACCGGGCCGCGATGCTCCTCGAAGGTCATGATGTCGGCCATGAGCTGGCAGGGATGCGTGTCGTCGGTCAGCCCGTTGATGACCGGAACCGTGGCGTTCTCGGTGAGCTCGATCAGCCGGTCGTGCGAGGTGGTGCGGATCATGATGGCGTCGACATAGCGCGACAGCACTTTCGCCGTGTCGGCGATGGTCTCCGAGCGTCCGAGCTGCATCTCGGTGCCGGTCAGCATGATCGTCTCGCCGCCGAGCTGACGCATGCCGACATCGAAGGACACGCGCGTGCGCGTCGAGGGCTTGTCGAAGATCATGGCCAGCACCTTGCCGTCGAGCGGTTTTGAGCGCTCACCCGCCTTGAGCCTGGTCTTTCGCGCCATCGCGTCGTCCAGCATGATACGCAGGTCGCCCGCCGAAACGGCGGATAGATCGGTGAAGTGGCGCACGCTCATCGGCAGGTTCCAGAACTTATTTCGCGGCTTCGGCCGCTATCGCGTCGGTCAGGCCCTTGGCGCCGCCGCGGATGCGCCTCAGCGCCTCGCCGATCTCCTCGTCGGTGACGGTGAGCGGCGGCAGGAGGCGGATCACGTTGTCGCCGGCCGGCACGGCAAGCAGATGCTGGTCGCGCAGCGCCATGTTCACCTTGGTGTTGGGCATGGCGCATTTCAGGCCGAGCATCAGGCCGGTTCCCCTGATGCCTTCGATGACCTCGGGAAATTCGTCCGCGACCGCCGCAAGGCCCTGCTTCAACAACAGAGCCTTGCGCTGCACATCCTCGAGGAAGCCGTCGGCCAGCACCACGTCGAGCACGGCGTTGCCGATCGCCATCGCCAGCGGATTGCCGCCGAAGGTGGTGCCGTGCACGCCGGCGGTCATGCCGGTCGCCGCCTCATCCGTGGCGAGGCAGGCGCCCATTGGGAAGCCGCCGCCGATGCCCTTGGCGATCGCCATCAGGTCGGGCGTGACGCTGGCCCATTCATGCGCGAACAGCTTGCCGGTGCGGCCGATGCCGCACTGGACCTCGTCGAAGATCAGAAGCAGGCCGTGCTGGTCGCAGAGCTGCCGCAGCCGTTTCAAGGACTGCGTCGGCACCGGGCGTATGCCGCCCTCGCCCTGCACGGGCTCGATCAGGATGGCCGCGGTCTCCGCCGTGATCGCCTTTTCCGCGGCATCGATGTCGTCGAATGCAACCTGGTCGAAGCCTTCGACCTTGGGCCCGAAGCCCTCGAGGTATTTGTACTGGCCGCCGGCGGCGATCGTCGCCAGCGTGCGGCCGTGGAAGGCGCCTTCGAAGGTAATGATGCGAAACCGCTCCGGATGGCCCTTGACGAACTGATAGCGCCTGGCCGTCTTGATGGCGCATTCCAGCGCCTCGGCGCCTGAATTGGTGAAGAACACCTTGTCGGCAAAGGTGGCATCGACCAGCCGCTCGCCCAGCCGGCGCTGTTCCGGGATCTCGTAGAGATTGGAGACGTGCCAGAGCTTGGCGGCCTGTTCGGTGAGCGCCGCGACCAGATGCGGATGGCTGTGGCCCAGCGAATTCACCGCGATGCCGCCCGCGAAGTCGAGATATCGCTCGCCCTTGTCGGTGACCAGCCAAGTCCCCTCCCCACGGTCGAAGGCCAGGGGTGCGCGGGCAAAGGTCTCGTAAAGCGCCGAACCGCTCATTATATGCGTCTCCGGAACCGGAAATCAAAAAAGCCGCCAATGCGGCGGCCTTTGCGGCTTATCATGTTTTTCGGCCATGAAGTCAACGAAAACGTCACGCAGAAGCGCGTGGCAAGCCCCGACGCCACTCCGGCCCATCAGTGGTCAGGCAAGTTGGGGAAAACCGTAAAAACCGAATCGGTGTTGCCTTTGGGACTCTTGTCACCGAGTCAGCGCATAAGGTAATTGTAGTCGAGAAATAACTATATTTCGTGCGGCGGACCTAGATCACCCGGTACATGTGGTGTCGTTTGCCCGGCGAGAGCCGGCTCGGGAAAGGATTCTGGCTGCCGCACGCATTAGCAGGAGCGCGGTCTCATGAACTGGACTGACGAGCGGGTAGAACTTCTCAGGAAATTGTGGTCGGAGGGCCTGAGCGCCAGCCAGATTGCCGCACAGCTTGGCGGAGTGAGCCGCAATGCCGTCATCGGCAAGGTGCATCGCCTGAAGCTGTCGGGCCGCGGCCGCGCGACGGCTGCCCCGGCGCGCCAGAAGAAGGCGACGCAAGGCGCCTCGATGCAGAAATCGGTGGCCCGCGCGGCGAGCCCGGCGCGCCATGTGACCGCCACCATCGGCGCCACCGCGCTGCAGGTGCAGTTCGACGCCGAGCCGGTCGCGCGCCACTACATCCGCCCGGTCGAGAACGTGGTGGTTCCGATCTCGCGCAATCTGCAGCTCGTCGAGCTGACCGAACGCACCTGCAAATGGCCGAATGGCGACCCGCTCTCGGAAGACTTCAGCTTCTGCGGCAACGACGCCGCCGAAACGGGACCGTATTGCAAGTATCATTCCCGGGTTGCGTTCCAGCCGGCGGCGGAACGGCGCAGGGCAAGATAAGGGAATAAGGGAATAGGGGAGTAAGGCAGGAGGGGAATAGGGGAAAGAGCGCTTCACGCGCGACGTTTCGCCAGTCGCTCCGTATGACCACTCCCTTACTGCCTTACTGCCTTACTGCCTTACTGCCCTACTCCCCTCTCTTCACAGCCACCCATTCTTCTTGAATCGCCAATACAGGAACGAGCAGATCGCGGCCATCACCAGCAGGATGATGGGATAGCCATATTCCATCTTCAGTTCCGGCATGTCGGAGAAGTTCATGCCGTAGATGCCGGCGAAGGCGGTGGGCACCGCCAGGATGGCGGCCCATGAGGCGAGCTTCTTCGAGATCGCCGTTTCCTGGCTCTGTCCGACGAGCAGGCTGGCTTCGAAAGCGAAGGCCAGAACCTCGCGCAGGGAGTCGATCTTTTCCTGCACGGTGCGGATGTGGTCGGTCACATCGCGAAACAGCGGATGCATGGCGGCATGGATCTGCGGCAGGTCGGCGCTGGTCAGCCGGCGGCAGACCTCGACGAGCGGCAAGGCCGCGTTGCGCAGCCGCAGGAGATCGCGGCGCAGCATGTAGAGGCGCTCGATATCCGAACCAGTCATCGGCTTCAGAAGCACCTTGTCCTCGATCGCCTCGACCTCGTCTTCGATCTGCTCCAGCACCGGCATGTAATTGTCGACGATGAAATCGAGGATGGCGTAGAGGACGAAATCCTCACCCTTGGCCAGTGAATGCGGGCAGCTTTCCCAATGCTGGCGAACGGCGGCGTAGGAGGTCGACGGGCCGTGCCGGACGCTGACGATGTAGCCGGTGCCGACGAACAGATGCGTCTCGCCGAAAGTGACGCGACCGTCGATCAATTGCGCGGTGCGGGCGACGATGAACAGGGCATCGCCATATTGCTCGATCTTCGGGCGCGCATGCGGGTGCTCGGCGTCCTCGATCGCGAGGTCATGCAGGTGGAATTGCGCTTGCACCCTAAGCAGAAGGTTGCGGTCGGGCTCGAGCAGGCCAATCCAGACGACATGGCCGGGTTTGGCCGCCCATTCGCCGGCCTGTTCGATCGCGATGTCGGCGACACGCTTGCCGCCCAAATAGACGCTGGACGCAATGATGCCCGACGTTGGGGCCGGGGTCAGGTTTCGAACTTGTTCCATCGCAAACCTCCCGAGACTGCGACTGACAATTCGCCGTGCCTGGAGCAATTCCAGGAAAAGTGTGAGCGGTTTTCCGCCCGGAATTGCGTAAAAACAATAGTTGGGCGTTTCGCCGCTTCCGTGAAACGGTGAAACGCACTGGAGAGCTTAGCCTAAATCAGAAAACCGTTCGAGGGGCCTGAATTCACTTAGCCGGCACCGTGCCTGGCAGCACCACCTTGTCGGTCTTGTCGCCCTTCGGCCGTTCGGCGGGCATCTGGTCGCCGGTGACGATGTAGTAGATGGTCTCGGCGATGTTGGTCGCATGGTCGCCGATACGCTCGATATTCTTGGCGCAGAACAGAAGATGCGTGCAGGGCGTGATGTTGCGCGGATCTTCCATCATGTAGGTCAAAAGCTCGCGGAACAGCGAGGTGTACATGGCGTCGATCTGGTCGTCACGATCGCGCACGAAGCCGATCCTCTCGACCGAGCGCGAGGCGTAGACGTCGAGCACTTCCTTGAGCTGCGTCAGCGCCAGGTTGGCAAGCGCCTCCAGACCGCGGAAAAGGCTGTTCGGCTGGCGCCCGTCGACCGAGGCGACGCGCTTGGCGACGTTCTTGCCAAGATCGCCGACCCGCTCGATATCGGCCGAGATGCGGATCGCGCCGACGATCTCACGCAAATCCGTCGCCATCGGCTGGCGCCTGGCGATGATGATGATGGCCTTGTCATCGATCTCGCGCTGCCCCTCGTCGAGGACGATGTCGTCCTGGATGACCTTCTGGGCAAGGCCATGGTCGACATTGACGAGGGCCGCGACAGCCTGTTCGACCATGCGCTCGGCATGGCCGCCCATCGCCGCGATGCGCTTGGACAGGAATTTCAGCTCTTCGTCATAGGCACTGACTGTATGCACGGACTGCATCGATATGCCTTCCCGGTTTGTGCCGGCTGGTGCGTTCCCTCAATCTGTCGCTGATACGCGAACCGCATGACAGAAAGAAGAAAATCTCGGTTGGCAACCGGTACACGATCAGCGAGCCGGCAAATGAACCGTGAACGCCGCACCCTTGCCGACTTCCGACTTGATCGACAATCTTGCGTTATGACGGCTCAATATATGCTTGACGATCGAAAGGCCAAGCCCGGTGCCTTTCTGGGTGCGGCTGTTTTCGACATCGATGCGGTAGAAGCGTTCGGTTATGCGCGGGATGTGTTCTTCGGCAATGCCCGGACCGTAGTCTCTTATGGTGACGTCGATGCCTGGGTCCTGACCGTCCTCGACGCGTGCCATGGATACGGTCACGCGTCCGCCTGACTGGCCGTATTTGCAGGCATTCTCCAGGAGATTCTCGAAAACCTGGAAGAGTTCGTCGCGGTCGCCGGGGACGGAAACCGGGCCATCGATGAAGTCCCGCTCGATGACGATGCCGTTCTCGCTGGCCAGCGGCTCGAGCGAATCGATGACGCTGTCGATCGTCTGGCGAAGATCGACCGCAGTGCCCGGCCTCAGATAAGGTTTCATCTCCAGTCGCGAGAGCGAGAGCAGATCGTCGATCAGGCGGGCCATGCGTCCCGTTTGGTTCTGCATGATCTGCAGGAACTGGTCGCGCGCCGCCGGATCGTTCCGGGCCGGCCCGCGCAGCGTCTCGATGAAGCCGGCGATCGAGGCGAGCGGCGTGCGCAATTCATGGCTGGCATTGGCGATGAAGTCGGCCCGCATGCGGTCGATGCGGCGCGTCTCGCTCTGATCCTTGAACACCAGCACATAAAGGCCTGTGGCATGGCCGACCGTTGACGCGCTGACCCGGTATGTCCGCTCCACCGGCAGCTTTTCGGTGTAGTCGACCGCATCGGCGGCGACCTCGCCCGACAGGATGCCGTCCAGCAGCGCCTGCATTTCCGGCGCGCGAAACTTCAATGCCAGAGACATGCCCGGCGCCAGGCCGCCGAAAGCGGCGAAGGCGGCGGCGTTGGCGTGAACCATCGCGGCGGAATGGTCGAAAATGATCAGCGGATCGGCGACCGCGGCCGCCAGATACTCGCCGGAGAGCCGCTGCAGTCCGCTGGCCTCGATCGCCGCGCCTGTCTCGGTCGACCGGCGCTCGGCGTCCGCGGGCAGCATCGCCGCGGCCGCCAACAGGGCCAAAGCCGGCACCAGCACGTAGATTGAAGCGCCGGCGAAAGAATAGACGGCGATGACCGCGACAACGCCCGCGGCAAGCAGCCAGCGGTTGCCCCGAAGCCGCGCCGCCCAGGCTTGCCCCCTGCTGTCCTGCCCCGCGCCGGTCTCTGCCATAGGCCCGTGCTACCCCGCATCCCGTCGACCGGTCAGCGGCTCGCTGGACCGGCCCGACGCATGGGCTTCTTGAAAATCAGGATCGATTTTCGCGAAGGTTCATGCGCAAAATCAAAATGCTACGGCGTGTAAGCGTCCGGAGGGAGCGCCACGCCGCCAAGGCTCCATAGCATGAGTCCGCAAACTGGAAAGGTTCGTCCGGATGAAAAAAGCCAAGCAAACGGCTGAAGCGGCACCCGCCACAACACCGATCAAGATCAAGATCGGCGGCAAGGAGCGCGAGTTCGACATCGACAATCCGGTCCTGCCGGACTGGATCGAGGACAACAAGCTGACGGCCGGCGCCTATCCTTACGACAAGAAGATGAAGGGCGAGGACTACGAAAAGGAGCTCGAAGGGCTGCAAATCGAACTGGTCAAGGCGCAGGCCTGGCTTCAGGCGACCGGCAAGCGGGTGATGGCGCTGTTCGAGGGCAGAGACGCGGCCGGCAAGGGCGGCACGATCTTCGTGCTGCGGCAGTACATGAACCCGCGCACTGCCCGCAACGTCGCGCTGACCAAGCCGACGCCGACCGAGGCCGGGCAATGGTATTATCAGCGCTATGTCGACCATTTCCCGACTTCGGGCGAATTCGTCACCTTCGACCGCTCCTGGTACAACCGGGCCGGTGTCGAGCCGGTCATGGGGTTCTGCACGCCGGAGCAACATGAGAAATTCCTCGACGAGACACCGCATTTTGAACGGATGATCTGCAACGAAGGCATCCATTTCTTCAAATTTTGGCTGAATATCGGTCGCGAGACCCAGCTCGAGCGGTTCCATGACCGCCGCTGGTCGCCGCTGAAGAACTGGAAGTTCTCGCCGATCGACATCGCCGGCGTCAGCAAATGGGACGAGTACACCAAGGCGCGCGACCAGATGGTCGAGCGCACGCACAAGGAATTCTCGCCCTGGATCATCGTGCGCGCCAACGACAAGCGCCGCGCCCGGCTTGCGGTGATCCAGCGTATCCTTCTGTCGCTGCCCTATGATGGCCGCGACCTGGATGCCGTCGGCAAGCCCGACAAGAAGATCATCGGCGAAGGGCCGGGGTTCCTGAAGGACTGACGCACTGTCGCCCGGAGGTGCGCGGCGGTCCCGGAAAAACGGGATACACCAATCAAGAGCATGAATTACAGCGCCGCGCGGCTTTCGGCTCGCGCGGCGCTGAGACTTTCATGCCGGCCGCTCAGGCGGCTAGGCGGGCGATCCGCTGCAGCCGCTTCAGCGTGGTGTCATCCTGAAGCGCCTGCTGGAACAGCGTGATCTCGTGGTCGATACGATCGCACAACACCGCCGTATCGCCCTTGAGAAGGCTCCGCGTCTGCAGCAATGCCGCCACCGGCTTCTTGGCGAGCTGTTTCGCCCTCGCCAGCGTTGCTTCCTCGGCGCTGCCTTCCGTCACGATCTCGCCGACAAGGCCGAGGGCCTTGGCATCCTCGACGCCGAGCGTGTCGCCCAGGCAGAAGAAGCGGAAGGCGCCCGCATAGCCGAGCTTCTGGGGCGCCAGGATGCTGGTCGCCGCGTCCGGCACCAGGCCGAAATCGACGAACGGCACCCTGAAGGTGCTGCCCTTCGAGGCGATCACCATGTCGCAGTGGAACAGGATGGTGCAGCCGACGCCGACGGCATCGCCGTCGACGCAGGCAAGCACCGGCTTGGGGAAGGTCGCCAGCATGCGGAACATGTCGGTGACCGCGGCGATCAGTTCCCGGTGCTTGGTGGCATCGAGGAACTCCGAGAAATCGCCGCCAAGGCAGAAGCATCCGGCAAGGCCGCGCAGCATGACGACGCGGACCTCGTCATTGACGGCCGCCTCGTGGAGGGTCCTGGCAAGGCTCGCATAGGCATGCCGATCTAGCACCGGCCGGCCGTCATGCGAGGACACGGTGACGACCAGTGTATGGCCGCGCAGTTCCGGTTCGGGATGGAAACTCATGATCACCTCCCGGCTCACGAAGCCTGCTTCAGGCCAAGCAGGCCCGGATAACCCCGGTTCAGCACCGGCAGGAAGTGGTTGCGGCGGGCTCGCACGACCTCGAGCGTATGCTCGGTGAAGGTGAGCAGGGTCGCGACGACCTGCTGGTTGCCATAGGTGCGCTGGTAGCCCAGCGGCTTTGCCAGGAAGTGCAGTTGCAGGGCTCTCAGCACCCACATCGGCTCGAACTCGATGATGACCTGGTTGACGTTGCGCTTCAGGCCCCATTCCACGAAGCCGGCGATCAGTTCGGTGCCGACCGTCGAGACGCCGCGCTTGCCGTCACGAAAACCCGGAGCCACCGCGTAGCGGGTCAGTTCCCACACATTCGGTCCCGAGGGGGACTGCCCCTCGCAGAGATCGGACAGCACGTCCGTCAGAAGATGCGGCCGCGTCGTCGGCAGCATGCGCTGGTAACCGGCCAGTTCGCCGTTGCGGATCACAAGATGGTGTTCGGCCTCGTCATGGTCGAACTGATCTATCTCGAGCTGGTCGGGACGGTCGAGATCGGTCCATCCCATCTCCTCGACGAAGATCTTGTAGCGCAGGCGATGGACGGCCTCCCAAAGGTCGGGGCGTTCCATCAATTCCTGAGTGGTAAGGGCAAAAAGCATTAGCCGTCTCCTGGGCTTAAGAGGATGATACGGCCGGGCTTTCCCCAAAATATTACGCGAACGCGTAGGCAAGAATTCTAGGCCAGCACGGCCGATCCGGCTAATATAGCCACGCCTAATCGCCTCCGCGACAGCCTGCACACGGTTGGCGGTGCCCAGTTTGATTTGGCGTTAAGAAATCATTAGCCCTCTCCCAAGAGGGAGATTCGGCTGCGCTTTTCTGGAAATATCACGTGATCGCGTAGGCTGAAATTTTCCAGCTCGGCACGGCCGACCTAGCTAATATAGCCACGCCTGATCGCTTCCGCGACTGCCTGCACCCGATTGGCTGCGCCGAGTTTGCTCTTGGCGTTGAGAAGATGTTTCTCGGAAGTATGTTCCGAGATGCCTAAAATTTGAGATATCTCCCATTCGGACTTGCCAACGGCCGCCCATTGCAGGCATTCCCGCTCACGTGCCGTCAATTCTATATGATCGACGACGCTGTCGGCCTTGGTGTGCAGTTGCATGGCGCGGCCGATCGCATAGGTCGACGCCAGCGAGACCATTCCGAATTCCTGGTCCGACAGTTCAACGGATTCACCGCCCAGCGAGACCATGACGATCTGGCCGTCGAGCGTCACCAACGGAAACGCAAGACCATCGCGCAGCTTGAACTGGCGCGCGTCGCCCATGACCTCGTCGCTGCTCTTGTCGATTACGGCGTTCTTGGACGCGTCCCGCCATTGGAACGGCGCCTGAAGCTGCTTCATGTGACTGACGACCGGATCGTGGTCGACATAGTTGCGCGCCACGTAGCGCTCCAGCCATTCCCCGGGCCAATCGCAAAGCATCACATGCTGTTTCTGCCGGCCGCGTGGCGTGCCAGGTTGCGGCACGGTTCCCGCCATCAGGGCGGTCAGGCCGAAATTCGAAGTGACGCCCAGCAGCCTCTCGCAAACCGCCGCCGCGGTGCCAGCATTCTGCAACTGGTCAATATATTCCAGAGTTCTGTCAAACAGGCCCATCGCAACATCTACCCCATGTTGCTTCTGCTTTTTCATTGCCGATAGTAGACGCTCGAACACCCCTTCGCCATCAACCACGGGTCGCAATGATCTCCGCAAAGCCGGTAGCTTCCCCCTTCCGGCGCGCAGGGTCGTTTGCAACGGGTTGAACCATACGCTTAATTTAACCGCTTGAAATCAAAAACCGTTGTGCCTGCATCATTTTCATACGAAAAGCCTGCGAACGGGGACGAGGGCGGAGCCATATCGTGATCTTGCGGTGGATAACTCTGGCCCTGATGTCCGCACTTGCCGGCGTATTGCCCTTTGCCGGCGCGACTCAAGGCGCGGAGCCGCAGGTGCCGGTGCTGTGGGATGCCAAGGAGCGGTTGCCGAAACCCGATCTCTCCGCTCTGCCGCGACTCAGATTCCTCACAACCACCGATTTTCCGCCCTTCAACTTCCTCGACGGCGCGGGTCGCCTGTCCGGTTTCCACATCGACCTGGCGCGGGCAATCTGCGCGGAATTGGGCGTCGCCGAGAAATGCCAGATCCAGGCCCTGCCGTGGAACGAGTTGGAGGATGCCCTGCAGAAGGGCGAGGGCGAGGCGATCATTGCCGGCATCGCGGCGACGCCAGCGAGCCGCGAGAAATACGCCTTCTCGCGCTCCTATATGCAGTTCCCGGCACGCTTCATCATGCCGAAGGCGAAGGCCTTCGCCGAGCCGATCCTCGACAAGCTGCGCAGCAAGCGGGTCGGCGTCGTCGCCGGCTCGGCGCATGAGAAAATGCTGCGCGATTACTTCAGCACCGTGCAGGTGGTGACCTTCGAAACACCGGAAGCCCTCTATGCCGATCTCAAGGCCGGCAAGGTCGACGCCGCCTTCGGCGACGGCATGCGTTTCGCCTTCTGGCTGGGCGGCTCCGACGCGGCCGGCTGCTGCCGCTTTGCTGGCGGTCCGTATCTGGCGCCGGAATATCTGGGCTCGGGCATGGCGATCGCCACCAGGGCGGGCGATCCGGCGCTGGCCGCCGCCTTCGACTATGCGCTGCAGGAAATCTCGATCAAGGGCACCTTCGCCGAGTTCTATCTGCGCTATTTTCCCGTCAGCTTCTTCTGAAGGTTGCTGCCAACGCTAAGTCAGCGTGCGTAGGCGCGCCTTGGCCGCTCGCGCTATCGCGGCCACGGTCAGCGTGTCGAGATCGAGCTTGAGGCGGATGAGCTGCAGCACCCTGACCTCCTCCATGCGCATTTCGAGATCGACGGCGGCGACCTCGAAAGCGGCGGCGTAGGCTGTATCGCGCAGCCGCTCCGGCAGCGCTTCGGCAATGCGGGCCAGCACGCCTTCCAGCCCACCCTTCTCATGCAGCGCCTTCTGGCAGGCTTGCGCCACTGGAATCAGCCTGTCCTGGTTGAAGTCGACGAAAACCGGCCAGGAACGGACGACGTCGCCGATCCGCGCCAGCTCGACATCGGTCATGTCCCGATCGGAAGCCGAGGTGATGACCATCAGGTGGATCAGGGCTTCGTGCGGCGTCAACAAAGGCATTCAAAACTCCTGGCAGCGTGCATGTCATTCCCACAAACCGCGACACACTTCTGGGTGACATGCATTTGGAAGTGAGGCTCGAACGTAGGGACGCGAGTGTGGCGCCGCAAGGAAAACCGCCGCAAATCGTTGACGCTCCGGCCCGTCGCGCCTAGAGACCGGTCGACAAATCTTATCCGCCGCAAGACGGCCATGACTGGAACTTCGATATGACGGGATCAAACATCATCGATCTCAATCCCGAGATGCTTGCCGCGGCGGCCGAGAGCAAGGCCTGGCCGTTCGAGGAAGCGAAGAAAATCATCGCCCGGTACAAGGGCAAGGATTTCCCCGAGACCGTGCTGTTCGAGACCGGCTACGGCCCGTCCGGCCTGCCGCATATCGGCACCTTCGGCGAGGTGGCGCGCACAACCATGGTGCGGCATGCCTTCCGCGTGCTGACGCAGGACAAGGTCAAGACCAAGCTTCTGTGCTTCTCCGACGATATGGACGGCATGCGCAAGATCCCCGACAACGTGCCGGACCGCGCCGCGCTCGAGCCCTATCTGCATATGCCGCTGACCTCGGTGCCCAATCCGTTCGGCGGCGACTATGCGAGCTTCGCCGACCACAACAACGCGATGCTGTGCCGCTTCCTCGACACGTTCGGCTTCGATTACGAGTTCGCCAGCGCGACCAAGTACTACAAGGCCGGCCGCTTCGACGAGGTGCTGCTGCGCGCCGCCGAACGCTATGACGACATCATGGGTGTGATGCTGCCGACGCTCGGGCCGGAGCGCCAGGCGACCTACAGCCCGTTCCTGCCGATCTCGCCGAAGAGCGGCCGCGTGCTCTACGTGCCGATGATAAATGTCGACGCAAAGGCCGGCACCGTCACTTTCGACGACGAAGGCACCGAGACGACGCTGCCCGTCACGGGCGGCCATGTGAAGCTGCAGTGGAAGCCGGATTTCGGCATGCGCTGGGCGGCGCTCGGCGTCGATTTCGAGATGTTCGGCAAGGACCACCAGACCAATGCGGCGATCTACGACCGCATCTGCAACATCCTCGGCGGCCGCGCGCCGGAGCATTTCGTCTACGAGTTGTTCCTCGACGAGGAAGGCCAGAAGATTTCGAAGTCGAAGGGCAATGGCCTGACCATCGACGAGTGGCTGACCTATGCGCCGACGGAGAGCCTCGGCCTCTATATGTACCAGCGGCCGCGGCAGGCGAAGAAGCTCTATTTCGACGTCATCCCGAAGGCGGTGGACGAGTATTACGCTTTCCTTGGCGCCTATCCGCGCCAGGACTGGAAGGAGCGGCTGGGCAATCCGGTCTGGCACATGCATGACGGCAACCCGCCGGCCATCGACCTGCCGGTGCCGTTCGCGCTGCTGCTCAACCTGGTGAGCGCCTCCAACGCCCATGACAAGGCGGTGCTGTGGGGTTTCATCTCGCGGCATGCGCCTGGCGTGACGCCGAAGACGCATCCGGAGCTCGACCGGCTGACCGGCTACGCGATCCGCTACTTCGACGACTTCGTGAAGCCGACCAAGGTTTACCGCGCCGCCGACGAGGTGGAGCGCGAGGCGTTGGCGAGGCTTTCCGACGCGCTCGGCGCGCTGCCGCAAGGCGCCGACAGCGAAGCGATCCAGAATGCCGCGCTCAACGTGGCGCGCAAGATCGAGCGCTACCAAGACCATTCCAAGCAGAGCCCGGAAGGCGGACCCGGCGTGTCCGTCGCCTTCTTCCAGATGATCTACCAGGTGCTGATCGGGCAGGAACGCGGACCGCGCTTCGGTTCCTTCGCCGCACTCTACGGCATTGCCGAGACGCGCGCGCTTATTGAGCGGGCGCTGGCTGGTCAGTTGGCGGCGTAACGGCGCCGCCCTCGGCCGGCAGGATCGAATCCGGCGCCACGGGCGCCGGACCCGACATGGCCGGCACCGCCGGCAGGCCGTCAAGCTTCGGCGCCGGGCCAAAAATACCCTTCTTCCCGGAGCGGGCCTTGTTCTCGGCCTCGACATAGGGGCCGCCTTGCGCGGCGCGCGCCCAGCCGTTCTCGACCAGCCACTGGCCGATGTCCTGATTGCCGATATGGCATTCGGCGGAAATGGTATCGCGGCCGCCCTCCGGCGGCACCGCGCAGGCGACCGCTCGGCCGCGCAGGAACGCGCGGAAGGCTGTCCTGGCGCGCGTGCCGCAGGCCCAGGTCTGGCCCTGGTCGCTGCAGGTCTCGTCCGTCTTGACGGCGTCCACGCCGGACACGGAGACCGCATAGCCCTTCGCCTCGATCAGCCCGGCGGCGGTGGCGACCGGCTGGAACAATTTGGTGCCGTTCCAGTCGCCCGGCATCTTCGTTTTGGGCGGCTTGGGCGGTCCGGCCAGCGCCAGATCGCTGAGCGGCGCGCGCGGTTCGACCCGTTCGAGTTCCTGGTCCGACAGCTCGGGCGGCGCCACGACGTCGGGATCGATGGCCCTCGAGTGAACAGCGGGGTTCGGTGGAGCGGCTGGCGCGGGAATGGCCGCGGTCGTCGGCTCTTCCGGGAGCGTATTCGCGCCGGAGGCGGAGAGTGCATCGTCCCCGGAAATGGGGAGCGCATCGGCGATGGGATCGATCTGATCGACTGTGATGACGCTCTCATGCCCCTTGACCACGCGGCCGCCCGCCACAACGAGCGCGGCCATCACCGGAACCGCCAGAACCGTCAGGATGATTTGAAGAAGCCGCACCGGCCCGAACCTACTGGCTCGCCCAGACGATGCGCGCCACCCATTCGATTTCGCGCGTCGGGATGTCACGGTCCGGATGGGCGGGGTTGAGCGAAACCAGCACGATCGACTTCACCGTTTGCCGGTCGAGCACCTTGGCCATCACCTCCCCGGCGGTGGTCTTGACGACGACACGGTCGCCCTTGCGCGTCGGCGCGCCGGGTTCGACGATCAGCACATCGCCATTGCGGTAGAGCGGCAGCATGGAATCGCCTTGCACCTGCAGCGCGTATGAGGTCTCGGTCGCCCGCGCGGGAAGCTCGACCAGATCCCAGCCCTGCCCCGCCGGATAGCCGGCATCGTCGAAGAAGCCGCCCGCGCCGGCCTGGGCGAAGCCGAGCAGGGGAACGGCGCTGCGGTGTTGGGCGACGGAGGCAGCGCGCCCTTCGACCAGTCCGGTGAATTCCTCGAGCGACGCGCCGGTGGCCTCGATGATCTTGGCCAGCGATTCGGTCGAGGGCCAGCGCGGCCTTCCGTCGGACGACAGGCGCTTCGACTTGTTGAAGGCCGTCGAATCCAGGCCCGCGCGCCGGGCAAGGCCGGAAGCCGACAGCGAATAGCGCTCGGCGAGAGCGTCGATTGCGGCCCAGACGCGATCGTGTGAGAGCAAGTCCGCTCTCCTTCGAAAACAGGAAAAAATGCCTCAAGCCTGTCTAGCGCGCGACCATCTGATTGTCCACTGGCGAAGGGTCGGATCGCCGACGATCAGACCTGCTTGGCCTGCTCGCGCAAATTCTTGTGCGAAATCATGAAGGCGCGCTCGGTTTCGGTCGGCGGACGCGGCCGGGCGGCGCGGCCGAGCGCCGCGACGACCTCGTCGATGTCGAGGAAGCGACGCCCGCCGCGGTCATAGACGCCGCCCGTGGTCAGGATCAGTGCCGCCGTCTCGCCGCCATCGAGGACAAAGCGGTGCCGGCCGATGACTGACGTCCCTTCCCAGGTCTCGATCGACGAGACGACCTCGAAGCGGCGCCACAGCCTGATCTCGCGCACATAGGCGACCTCAAGCCCGCCGATCATCGGCGCCCAGCCATTCTTGCGCGCCAGCGCGATGAGGCCGATGCGCAGGAAGATGTCGATGCGGCCGAGATCGGCCAGCATCATGTAGCGGGCGTTGTTCAGATGCAGGTTGAAGTCGATGTCGATCGGCAGGCAGCGAAAGGCCAGCCGGCTTTCCTCGCCGGCCCGATAGGGACCACGGCTCGACGCCGTGGCCATGGTGCGTGCCATTCGCCCCCAGACATACATGGTCGGGGTTCGTCAGGCCGCCTCTCTGACCTCGCCCTTCTGGTAGGGGTCGAAGCGCTGGTAAAAGGTCTCGCCCTTCTCGGCCATGTCGAGCAGAAGCTTCGGCACCTTGAACTCGGCGCCATATTTCTTCTGCAGGCCCTTGGCGATCTTGACGAAACGGTTGGCGCCGATGCCGTCGATGTAGGAGAGTGCGCCGCCGGTGAAGGGCGCGAAGCCGAAGGCGAGGATCGAGCCGACATCGGCCTCGCGCGGGTCGGTGACGATGCCTTCCTCCATCACGCGCGCCGCTTCCAACGCGATGGTGACCAAAAGGCGCTGCTTCAACTCCTCATAGTCGATCTTGTCAGGGTTGAGCTGCGGATAGAGGTCCTTCAGGCCCGGCCACAGCTTCTTCTTCGCGGGCTTCGCCGGATAATCGTAGAAACCCTTGCCATTCTTGCGGCCGAAGCGGCCATGCCTGTCGACCATGGTGTTGATCAGCGCCATCTGCTTCGGGTCGACCGCCTTCTCGCCGAGATCCCGGATGGTCTGCTTCATGATCTTCTGGGCAAGGTCGACGGCCGTCTCGTCGGTCAGAGCGAGCGGGCCGACCGGCATGCCGGCGGCCTTGGCGGCGTTCTCGATCATCGGCGCCGGGACGCCCTCGATCAGCATCTTGTAGGCTTCCGACATGTAGCGCAGCACGCACCGGTTGACGTAGAAGCCGCGCGTGTCGTTGACGACGATCGGCGTCTTCTTGATGGCGCGCACAAAGTCGAAGGCCACGGCCAGGGCCTTGTCGCCCGTCTTCTTGCCGAGGATGATCTCCACCAGCATCATCTTGTCGACCGGCGAGAAGAAGTGGATGCCGATGAAGTTCTTCGGCCGCGCCGAGTTCTTTGCCAGGGCGGTGATCGGAATCGTGGACGTGTTGGAAGCAAAGATCGCCGACGACTTCAGCACCGCCTCGGCCTTCTCGGTGGCATCCTTCTTCACGCCCGAATCCTCGAAGACCGCCTCTACAACGAGGTCGCAGCCGGCAAGGTCGGCATAGTCCGCCGTCGGCGTGATCAGCGACAGGAGCTTGTCCTTGTCTTCCGGCTTGGCGCGGCCCTTCTTGACCTGATCGGCCATCAGGCTGTCGGAATGCGCCTTGCCCTTCTCGGCCGAAGCCAGGTCGCGGTCGAGCAGCACGACCGGAATGCCGGCCCGCGCGGTGACATAGGCGATGCCGGCGCCCATGAAGCCGGCGCCGAGAATGCCGATCTTCTTGAACTTGGTTTCCGGCACGCCGGCCGGGCGCCGCGCGCCCTTGTTCAGTTCCTGCAGCGACAGGAACAGCGAGCGGATCATCGCCGCCGCTTCCTTGGTCTGCATGATCTCGGTGAAATAGCGCTGCTCGATCCTGAGCGCGGTGTCGAACGGAACCAGCAGGCCTTCATAGACGCATTTCAGGATCGCGGCCGCCGCCGGATAGTTGCCATAGGTCTCGCGGCGCAGGATGGCGATAGCCGGCGGCCAGAGATTGGCGCCGGCCGCCGAATAGATCGGACCGCCCGGCAGCTTGAAGCCCTTCTCGTCCCAGGGCGCCACCGGCTTCAGGCCGTTCTTGATCATCGCCTTGGCGGTCTCGACGAGCTTCTTCGGCTCCGCGATCTCATGGATCAGCCCCATCTGCTTCGCCTTTTGCGGCGACAGGTTCTGCCCGGTGGTCAGCATCTGCAGCGCCTGCTGCTGGTCCGTCAGCCGCGGCACGCGCTGGGTGCCGCCGGCGCCCGGGAAAATGCCGATCTTCACTTCGGGAAGCGCCATCTTCACCTTGTCGGAATCGGCGGCGACGCGGCCGTGGCAGGCAAGCGACATCTCGAAGGCGCCGCCCATGCAGGTGCCGTTGATCGCCGACACCCAAGGCTTGCCGGAAGTCTCGATCTTGCGGAACAGGCCGGTCATATAGCCGGCATTCTCGAACAGCGCCTTGGTCGCCTTGTCGAGATCCTTCTCTTTTTCCGCGGCGAAGGTGGCCAGCATCTTCTGCAGCATGGTGATGTCGGCGCCGCCGGAGAATGTATCCTTGCCGGAGGTGATGACCGCGCCCTTGATGGCGGCATCGCCGACCACCTTATCAACGATGGCGTCCAGCTCGCGCATCACCTCTTCGGTGAAGACGTTCATCGAACGATCCGGCATGTCCCAGGTGATCAAGGCAATGCCGTCGGCATCCACGTCGAGGGTGAAATTGGTGTAGCTCATCTCTTCTCTCCCTCAGACGCGTTCGATGATGGTGGCGGTGCCCATGCCGGCGCCGATACAGAGCGTGACCAGCGCGGTGGTGAGGTCGCGGCGCTCCAGCTCGTCCAGCACCGTGCCCAGGATCATGGCGCCGGTGGCGCCGAGCGGATGGCCCATGGCGATCGCGCCGCCATTGACGTTGATCTGGTCATGCGGGATGTCGAAGGCCTGCATGTAGCGCAGCACGACGGAGGCGAAGGCCTCGTTGAGCTCGAACAGGTCGATGTCCGACTGCTTCATCTTGGCGCGCTTCAAGAGCTTCTCGGTGACGTCGACCGGACCGGTCAGCATCAGCACCGGCTCCGAGCCGATATTGGCGAAGGCGCGGATGCGCGCGCGCGGCTTCAGGCCCATGGACTTGCCGGCCTTCTTCGAGCCGAGCAGCACGGCGGCAGCACCGTCGACGATGCCCGACGAATTGCCGGCATGGTGGACGTGGTTCACTTCCTCGACCTCCGGGTGCTTCTGCACCGCCACCGCGTCGAAGCCGCCCATTTCGCCCGGCATGACGAAGGACGGGTTGAGCGAGGCCAGCGACTGCATGTCGGTCGTGGGCCGCATGTGCTCGTCGCGGTCGAGGATCAACAGGCCGTTCTGGTCTTTGATCGGGATCACCGAGTTCTTGAAGCGGCCCTCTTCCCACGCCTTGCCGGCGCGCTTCTGGCTTTCGACTGCATAGGCGTCGACGTCATCGCGGGAAAAGCCGTATTTCGTGGCGATCAGGTCGGCCGAGATGCCCTGCGGCACGAACCAGCCGGGCAGGCCTACGGACGGATCCATGAACCAGGAACCGCCGGACATGCCCATGCCGACGCGCGACATGGATTCCACGCCGCCGGCAATGACGATCTCGTCCGCCCCTTGCGCGATCTTGGCGGCGCCGAAATTGATGGCGTCGAGGCCCGAAGCGCAGAAACGCGAGATCTGCATGCCCGGCGCCTTGGTATCGTAGCCGGCCTCGAAGGCGGCGGCGCGCGGAATGACCGAGCCCGCCTCGCCGACCGGGTCGACGCAGCCGAAGATGATGTCGTCGACATTGCCCGTGTCGAGCCCGTTGCGGTCGCGCAACGCCTCGAGCGTCTTCGCGGCGAGCCGCACCGCCGGCACCTCATGCAGCGCGCCATCCTTCTTGCCCCTGCCGCGCGGCGTGCGCACGGCGTCATAGACGTAAGCCTCAGTCATTTTCGTGCTCCTTGGCTTTGCCGGCCGCCGCGCTCAGAGAGAGCGCCCGATCAGCAATTTCATGATCTCGTTGGTGCCGCCATAGATGCGCTGGACGCGGGCGTCGCGGTACATGCGGGCGATCGGATATTCATTCATGTAGCCATAGCCGCCATGCAGTTGAAGGCATTCGTCGACGACTTTGCCCTGCAGGTCGCTGAGCCAGTATTTGGCCATCGAGGCGGTCACTGGGTCGAGGCCGCCGTCGATGTGGCGGGCGACGCAGTCATTGTAGAAGACGCGGCCGATCGTGGCCTCGGTCTTCAGTTCGGCCAGCTTGAACTGGGTGTTCTGGAAATCGATGACGGCCTTGCCGAAGGCCTTGCGTTCCTTGACGTAATCGATGGTGAGCGCCAGCGCCCGCTCGATCATGGCGATCGCGCCCGTGCCAATCTGCAGGCGCTCCTGCGGCAATTGCTGCATCAGCTGGACGAAGCCCTTGCCTTCCTCGTGGCCGAGCAGGTTGGAGGTCGGCACGCGCACGTCGTTGAAGAACAGCTCGGACGTGTCGTTCGACTTCAGCCCGATCTTGTCGAGGTTGCGGCCGCGCTGAAAACCCTCGGCCTCGTCGGTCTCGACGACGATCAGCGAGGTGCCCTTGGCGCCCTTGTCCGGATCGGTCTTGGTGACGACGATGATCAGATTGGCGAGCTGGCCATTGGTGATGAAGGTCTTCGAGCCGCTGATCTTGTAGTGGTTGCCGTCCTTCTCGGCACGGGTCTTGACGCCCTGCAGATCGGAGCCGGCGCCGGGCTCGGTCATGGCGATGGCGCCGATCAGCTCGCCGGTCGCGAGCTTGGGCAGCCATTTCTGCTTCTGCTCCTCGGAGCCGTAGTGCAGGATGTAGGGGGCGACGATCGAATTGTGCAGGCCGATGCCGAAACCGTCGACGCCGACATGGCCGATCGCCTCGATGATCGCGCTCTCATGCGCAAAAGTCCCGCCCGAGCCGCCATATTTCTCCGGCATGGAAGCGCAGAGCAGCCCGGCGGCGCCCGCCTTCAGCCAGCTCTCTCGGTCGAACATCTCGTTCTTCTCGAACTCGTCATAGCGCGGCGCGATCTCTTCGGCCATGAAGCGGGACGCCATGTCGTAGAGCATGCCGACCTCGTCCGCCGCCCAGGCGGGCTTCGGAAGACCAAGAATTTCGGCTGGATTTGTCGCCACGTTTTCCTCCGCGTTCCGACGATTGTGGGCCGGCGGCGCCGGCCCGCCGAATCTAGAACGCTTCCGCCGGCAACGCCATCAGCGTGTCCGCGCCACTGGAAATGCGGGCAAGCCGCGTCGCCGTTTCCGGCATGATGCGCTCCATGAAGAAGCGCGCCGTGACCAGCTTGGTATCGTAGAATGGCGCAGCGCCGTTGGCGCCTTCCGCGAGCTTGGCCTGCGCGGACTTCGCCATCTGGGCCCACATATAGCCCAGCGCCACGAGACCGAAGAGATGCATGTAGTCGGTCGAGGCGGCGCCTGCGTTGTCGGGCTTGGCCATGGCGTTCTGCACCAGCCACATCGTAGCCGCTTGCAGGTCGTTGAGACCCTTCTTCAGCGCCTTGGTGAAGGGCGCCATCTTCTCATCAGTGCGGTTCTCCTCGCAGAACTCGCCGAGCTCCTTGAAGAAGGCCTGCACGGCGCGACCGCCATTCTGCGCCAGCTTGCGGCCGACGAGGTCGAGCGCCTGGATGCCGTTGGCACCTTCATAGATCATGGCGATGCGGGCATCGCGCACGAACTGGCTCATGCCGTGCTCTTCGATATAGCCGTGGCCGCCGAACACCTGCTGGGCCATCACCGCGTGGTCGAAACCCTTGTCGGTGAGCACGCCCTTGACCACCGGCGTCATCAGGCCGGTGTAATCGTCGGCCGCCTGGCGGTCCTTGTCGTCGCCGGAACGATGCGCGACGTCGGATTTGATCGCCGTCCACAATGCCAGCGCGCGGCCGGCCTCGTTATAGGCCTTCATGGTCATCAGCGAACGGCGGATGTCGGGATGGACGATGATCGGATCGGCCTTCTTGTCCGGCGCCTTGGCACCCGACAGCGAGCGCCCCTGCAGCCGGTCCTTGGCGTAGGAGACGGCGTTCTGATAGGCGATCTCGGAGACCGAAAGCCCCTGCAGGCCGACGCCGAGGCGGGCCTCGTTCATCATGGTGAACATAGCCTTCAAGCCGCCGTTCAATTCGCCGAGCAGCGTGCCCTCGGCCTCGTCATAATTCATGACGCAGGTCGAGTTGCCGTGGATGCCCATCTTCTCCTCGATCGAGCCGCAGGAGAGCGTGTTGCGCTCACCGGGATTGCCAGCGGCATCAAGCTTGAACTTCGGCACGATGAACAGCGAGATGCCCTTGACGCCTTCCGGCGCGCCCTCGACGCGGGCCAGCACCAGATGGACGATGTTGTCCGACATGTCGTGCTCGCCGGCGGAGATGAAGATCTTCTGGCCGGAAATCCTGTAAGTGCCGTCGCCGTTGGGAACGGCCTTGGTGCGCAGCAGGCCGAGATCGGTGCCGCAATGCGGCTCGGTGAGGTTCATGGTGCCGGTCCAGCCGCCCTCGATCAGCCTCGGCAGCCAAGTGGCCCTCTGTTCGTCCGTGCCATGGGTGACGATGGCCGCGATGGCGCCTTGCGTCAGGCCGGGATACATCATCAGCGCCATGTTGGCCGAAATCATGTATTCGGAGACGGCAGTGTGGACCGCATAGGGCAGGCCCTGGCCACCGAACTCGGCGGGTGCTGCAAGCCCCATCCAGCCGCCCTCGCGATACTGGTCGTAGGCGTCCTTGAAGCCCTTCGGCGTCGTCACCGAGCCGTCGTCATGGCGCACGCAGCCTTCCATGTCGCCAACCCGGTTCAGCGGATGCATGACGTTCTCGGCGAGCTTGGCGCCTTCGGCGAGGATCGCCTCGACCACGTCGGGCGTCGCGTCCGAGAAGCCCGGAAGATTGGAATAGCGCTGATAGCCCAGCACGTCGTTGAGCACGAACAGCGTGTCCTGGATCGGGGCCCTGTAGATCGTCATGCCTTCCTCCACCCTTACAGTCCCGGCCCGGCCGGCAAGTCGCCTCTCCCGGACAGGGAGACCGGGCCAATGTCGATGTTGCGATAGCAAATATTGACGTTTGCGTAAACGTCAACTTCGTCGCAGCCTGAAATTTTTGTGAGCGGTCAGGCATTGTGACGACAAAAAAGCCGCGCGGCCATAGCCACGCGGCTTTCTACGTCCCGGTATTCCGGAAGAGCGGGCGATCAGCCGGCGGCGCTGGCCTGCGGCGGCGCGGTGCGCTCGACGAGCATCTGCCGCACGACCGACATCGAGTTGCTCAGCTCGCCGATAGCATCATCGATCAGCGCCCGCTGCTTCTGCAGGCGAGCGAGCTGCTTCTCCGACTTGTCGAGCGCCAGCCGCAGCTGCTTGGTGTTGGTGCCGGTCGGATCGTAGAGATCCATCATCTGCTTGACGTCGCGCAGCGAGAACCCGACCTTGCGGCCGAGCAGGATCAGCTTCAGCCGAGCCTTGTCGCGGCGCGTGTAGAGACGGGTCGAGCCGTCGCGATGAGGATTGAGAAGGCCCTTGTCTTCATAGAAACGCAGCGTGCGCAGCGTCACGCCGTATTTCTTGGCCATCTCACCGATGCGGACGAATTCCTCGCCTGCCTCGGCTGGTATGTCATTGGTATTGGCCGCGGCTTCGCCGGGCGAAACAAGTTTCATGGTCACTGGCATTCCCCTGGTGGCGTCGCGGTCGCGGACCAAGCGTCGCCTGAATGGAAGCGGGGGCGTGCTTCCAATCGTGGTTGCAACAACAAATCAATCGCAAGAGGCACGGCTTCGCACCTTTTACGTTTACGTCAATCCTATATCGACAGCCGCAGGGTGACGCAAGGGCGTTGTCGGAGCGAACCTTTATGCCGCACCCGAAATGCCGCTCACGATTTATGCGCGACTTCTTAAGCTTGGTTAACGCCTTGTTTACCACGTTGGGCGAAATGTGCGCATGTCGGTCACCCGTGGTTATCCTGTAGCGAATTTTTCACGGTTTTCGAAGCGCGGGTAAAACCCGGGAAGCTCGTCTTCCTCCGCAGCAAAACCGCTCGGCTCGCTTCGTACCCGGCAGGCTACTGGGAAACCGGTCTTTGGCCGGCCACTCTGAACACGGGCGCATCGATGAACAGCAAGCGGTCCTATCTCGATACACTCAACGCCGGCAGGCAACGTCGGCCGCATGCCTCGCTCGAAGAACTGAACCGCTCGCTCGAAACGCTCGAGCAGAGGCTGGACCGGACGCGCGCCGACATGCCCGACCGCCCCGACCCGCGACGGCCGACCGCCGAGCCGCGTTATCCCAGCACGCAGCCTTACGGCCAGGCGCCGCGCTGGTATGAGGATCCCTATGCCGTGCAAAGACCCCTGGACCGGGCGCCGCAGAATCCGTGGCCGCAGGAGCGCGCCCCGCAAAACCCCGCGCCCGCCTATCAGGCGATCGCGCGCGACATCGACCGGGTGCGCGGCCAGGAAGACAGCGTCGCCATGGTCGGCAAGATCGCCGTCGAGCTGCGCGGGCTGCGCGAGGAACTTCGGCACCAGATGACCGCCGGCCTGCAGCGCGAATTCGAGGCGTTTCGCCAGGATATCGACCGCGCCCTGCAGGCCAACAGCCAGCGCGGCGCGATGCCCGACAAGAGCAGCGCCGAGCTCGGCCTCGAATTCGAGCGGCTTTCGGGAGCGATCCAGTCGCTCGCCGAAAAAAGTGATGACCGCAGCGTCAATCTGCTGCGGCTGGAACTGGAACAGGTGAAGGGCGCGCTGGACACGTTGGCGCGCGAGGAAAGCGTGCAGAAGGTCGACCGCCGCTGGGACGATTTCGACCGCCGCTGGAGCGCTTTCGAGGACCGTGTCGACGCCGACCAGCGCAAGCGCGCCGAAGGCCCTAGCCTTTCAGTGCTGACAGATCGGCTCGAGCAGATTAGCAGCGCCGTCAACAGCCTGCCGGAATCGCTTTCGCTGCGCTCGCTGGAGGAAAAGGTGCGCACGCTTGCCGGCGCGGTCGACCGCTTCGCCGGCCAGCAGACCGCGCGCGGCGGCGAAACGCTCGCCATGATCGACGAGCGGCTGGACGAGATTTCCCGCGCCATCGTCGCCTCGACGGTAGCCGCGCAGGCCAATGCCTTCGACCCCGAGACCTTCGGCCGGATCGAGAAGCGCATGGCCTCGCTGGCGGTGCAGATCGAAGAAGTCGCGCAGTCGCGGCCCGGCGCCGAGGTCCTCGACCGCCTCAATCTTCTCACCAGCCGCGTGGACCAGCTGGCCGGCCGCACCGATCTGCCCGAGCAGGCCATGGAGCGTCTGGGCAAACAGATCGCTTCCATCACCGACAAGATGGACCGCGCGCCGGCCATGCCCGACGCGGACCAGATCTTCCAGGGCCTGGAGCAGCGCTTCGACGCGCTGTCGATGCTGCTCGAGCGCCGCCAGGGAGACGCAATCGAACAAAGCAACGCGTTGTTCCACGATCTGGAGCGTCGGCTGGACGAGGTGGCGAATAGGCTCGACCAGCGCATGCGTCAAGACGACAGCGCCGGCATCATGGAAGCGATCGATGCCCGCTTCACCGCTCTGGCCAAGCGCATCGAGACGCGCGCGCCCGATCCCGCCAGCGATATGGCGATCCGCGGGCTCGAAAGCCGGCTCGAGGATATTTCCAGCCGGCTGGAATCGTCGGCGCATCAGGTCGCCGGCATCGATCCGGCGCTGATCCGCAGCCTGGAAGCGCAGGTCGCCGGCCTATCGGCGCATCTTTCCAGGCCCGGCACGCCGCTGCCCGAGTTCGAGGACATCAGTCCGCGCCTAAACGAGATCGAGAAGTCGCTGGCCGGCACGCGCGATTCCATTCTGAGCGTGGCGCGCGAGGCGGCCGAGAGCGCCGTCAAATCGCTCGCCGAGTCGACCTCCAGCACGGCGCAGACCAACGCGACCGCCGTTGCCGGCCTCGCCCAGGATCTGAAGACGCTCGAAGCGCTCACCCGCCGCTCCGACGAACGCAATTCGCGGACTTTCGAGGCAATCCACGACACGCTGCTCAAGATCGTCGACAGGCTGGGCTCGCTGGAAGCGACCGAGACCAGCGAGGCGGTCAGCGAGCTGGTCGATCCGCAACCGGCCAGCAAGCGCGGCGGCCGCGGCGGCAAGATCGCGGTGCAGGACGCGCCTTCGATGGATATCGACCAGCCGCTGCCGCTCACCGGAGACATGGCTAGCCTTGAAGGCCGCGCCGCGGAGATCATGCGCGACGAGCCGAGCGTACCGCGCACGCCCGCCGAGGCTGCTGCAGCAGCCGCCATGGCGGCGCTGGGACCGGATGCGGTCGGCGACAGGAGCGAGACGGCCGGCCGCAGGAAATCCATGCTCAGCGGCCTGGCGCGCGCTTTCAAGAGCAAGAAGGACGCGGACACGCAGCCGCTTGCCGGCTCGGCGCCGGTCGGCGACGTGCCGGGCGTCGACATCGACGAACCACTCGACCCCAAGGCGGCCAACCGGCCGTTGGAGCCCGGTTCCGGTGCGCCGGACCTCAATGCCATCATGAAGCGGGTGCGAGACGAGCGCGGCGGGCAGCCGGCCCGGCGCACCGACAGCGATGCCGCTAAGTCGGATTTCATCGCCGCGGCCCGGCGCGCTGCCCAGGCGGCAGCGGCGGAAGCCGACACGCTGAAGCGGCAATCGACCATGACCGGCCCGGTGAAGGCACTGCGGATCGGCGACCTGCTCAAGGCGCGGCGCAAGCCGATCCTGATGGCTGCGGCGGCCATCATGATGGCTCTGGCCGGTCTGCAGCTGGGCAAAGCCTTCCTGTCCGATCCGGTCGAGACGGCCAACAACCAGCCTGCTCTCTCCACGCGAACGGTCGATACGGCTTCGCTCAACGCCACCGCCGCGCCGCAGGCCGACACGCAGAAGACCGACACACCGAAGATTGACGCCGCTGCACAGCCCGAAAGCGCGCCTGCCCGTCCCGTCAGACAGGCGGAGCCCGTCCAAGAGACGGCACCGGCCGCATCTGTCCCCGCAAGTCCCGAAAGAGCAGCCGCCACGCCGGCCGAACCGGCACCCGCGCCGGTGGCGCTTGCAGCGCCTGCCGCACCGGCCCCGATGGCTTCGGCGACGCCATCCGAGCCCGCCGCCTCGGCTGCTACTGCGACGGACACGGACGGCGACACGCAGCCGATGGCCAAGGAGCCCGTGGCGGCCGGTCCGGCAGCCGGCGGCGGCGCGTCCAGCGCGCCTGCGGCAGCCTCCGCCGACACGACAGGCACCGTGCCGCCGGCCGGGAGCCAGACGGCAGCCGCCAAATTCGACATTCCGTCCGAAATCGGTCCGGTGGCGCTACGCGACGCCGCCGCCGGCGGCGACGCCAAGGCGCTGTTCGAGGTCGGCTCGCGCTATGCTGAATCGCGCGGCGTGAAGGAAGACATGAAGGCCGCCGCCAAATGGTACGAGCAGTCGGCCGAGCTCGGCTTCGCGCCGGCCGAATACCGCATCGGCAATTTCTACGAAAAGGGCATCGGCGTCGCGCGCGACATCAAGAAGGCCAAGACCTACTACCAGCTCGCCGCCGAACAGGGCAACGCCAGCGCCATGCACAATCTCGCGGTGCTATTCGCCATGGCGGCGGACGGGGTGACCGACAATGAATCGGCGACGCACTGGTTCCAGGAAGCCGCCGACCTCGGCGTCAAGGACAGCCAGTTCAACCTCGGCATCCTGGCGGCCAAGGGCGTCGGCATGAAGCAGAACCTGGAAGAGTCCTACAAGTGGTTCGCCCTGGTCGCCAAGACCGGCGACAAGGACGCCTCAGCCAAGCGCGACGAGATCGCCAATGCGCTGCGGCCCGAGCAGCTCGAGCGGGCGCGCGCCGCCACGGAATTGTGGAAGGCCAAGCCGCTCAACGCCGCCGCCAACTCGGCCGACATTCCGGAATCCTGGCAGGACAGCACGCCGCAGACCACCGCCGGCATCGACATGAAGAAGGCGGTGAAGAACATCCAGCTGATCCTCAACAAGAACGGCTACGATGCCGGCGGCGCCGACGGCGTCATGGGCGGCAAGACCAAGACCGCGATCATGGCCTTCCAGACCGACAACAAGATGACGCCGACCGGCGAGATCGACGCGCCGCTCGTCAAGGCGCTCTTGGCGAAGAAATAACGGCAGGCGCGTCGCATACACGACGCCCTGCCACACATTTGCCTGTTAACTGATTGAGATGGTTTTTGTTTCGGTGCGGCGGCGGGGTTTTGACCCGCCGCCGCACCGGCGCAAGAAAAAATTGGCTTTTCGGTGCTTTAGTGTCCGGGGACGGCACTGTGCGCCGACAGACAAACTGATCGAGACAGCCGGGTGGGCATCTATCTCCCGATCGCGGAAATTTCCGTCAACGTCTTCGTGCTGCTGGCGATGGGCGCGGCGGTGGGCTTCCTGTCGGGCATGTTCGGGGTCGGCGGCGGCTTCCTCATCACGCCGCTTTTGATCTTCTACAACATCCCGCCCGCGATCGCGGTCGCCACCGGCGCCAACCAGGTCATCGCCTCTTCCTTCTCCGGCGCGCTCTCGCACTTCAAGCGCGGCACGCTCGACTTCAAGCTGGGCGGCGTGCTGCTGGCCGGCGGCATTGTCGGCTCGACCGCGGGCATCTACGTCTTCGCGCTGTTGCGCCGGCTCGGCCAGCTCGACCTCTTCATCTCGCTGCTCTACGTGGTGCTGCTCGGCACGGTCGGCGGGCTGATGCTGGTCGAGAGCCTCAACGCGCTGCGCGCCAGCCGCAGCGGCGCGGCGCCCGTGCTGAAGAAATCCGGCCAGCATAACTGGATCCACCGGCTGCCGTTCAAGATGCGCTTCCGCGCCTCCAAGCTGTTCGTCAGCGTCATCCCGGTGCTCGGGCTCGGCGCCGGGATCGGCTTCCTGTCGTCGATCATGGGCGTCGGCGGCGGCTTCATCATGGTGCCGGCGCTGATCTACCTGCTCAAGGTGCCGACCAATGTCGTTATCGGCACCTCGCTGTTCCAGATCATCTTCACCTCGGCCTACACCACGCTGGTGCATGCCACGACCAACCAGACGGTCGACGTGATCCTGGCCTTCCTGCTGATGGCCGGCGGCGTCGCCGGCGCGCAATATGGCGCCAAGGCCGGCCAGAGGCTGCGCGGCGAGCAGCTGCGCGCGCTTTTGGCGATGCTGGTGCTGGCCGTCGCCATCCGCCTTGCCGTCGATCTCTTCGTGACGCCGCCAAATCTCTATTCGCTGTCCGCCGCGGGCCTCAACTGATGGCGGGATTGAGAGCGTTTGGAGCCGCCGCCTCGTTGTCGATGCTCTTTGCCCTTTCCCCGGCGACGGCGCAGGCGCCGCCCACCGAAAGCATCCAGATCGGCCTTTCGACCGACGCGATCTCCATCACGGCGGGCTTCTCCGGCGCCGACCTCACCATCTTCGGATCGCTGGAAAATCCCGACCCGCTGATCGCCAGACAGGGCCGCTACGACGTGGTCGTCGTGCTCGAAGGGCCGCCGCGCCCGGTCGTGGTGCGGCGCAAGGACCGCGTGCTCGGCGTCTGGATCAACCTGGACTCCGAAACCTTCGAGAACGTGCCTGTCTCCTATTCCGTCGCGACGACGCGGCCGCTGCAGGACATCGCCGAGCCCGCCAAATACAAGCAGCTCTCGCTCGGGGCGCAGAACCTCTACATGAAGCCCGCCGACGAGACCGACAGCCCGGCGACGATCCAGGAATTCACCGCCGCGCTGCGCGAGCGCAAGGCAGCGACAGGCCTCTACAGCGAGAATGTCGGCGGCGTGCAGTTCCTGTCTCAGAACCTGTTTCGCGCCACGGTGAGGCTCGCGCCGAACGTGCCAGTCGGAACCCACAAGGCCCGCGCGTTCCTGTTCAAGAGCGGCATGTTCGTCAAGGAAAGCTCGGCCCAGCTCGAGATCCGAAAATCGGGCTTCGAGCAGTCGGTCTTCCGGGTCGCGCATGATTATTCCTTCCTCTACGGCGTGTTCGCCATATCGCTCGCCATGCTGACCGGCTGGCTAGGTCGGATTATCTTCCGCAAGGATTGAAGACACGGGAAAAATGGAAGACCATTTTCCCGCAAAGGGTTTCCCTGCGGGCGATCATGCGATAAACCGCCGCCTCCCAACCCAAAGGTAAACAAGCACAATCTGTTCGGCAGAGCGGTCCGGCCATCCGGACGACGGCGCGCTTGGCGTCCCTGCCACAAGGTAACGAGGAGGCTGCGATGCAATCAGCATTCGGCGGCATCGATTTCGGCACGTCCAATTCCACCGTGGGGGTGATCCGCGACGGCCGGGCGCGACTGGTGGCGCTGGAGGGCGAGCAACCCACTCTGCCGAGCGCCGTGTTCTTCAACTTCGAGGACGGCTACACTTATTTCGGCCGCCGCGCGATCAGCGACTATACCGATAGCATCGAAGGCCGTCTGATGCGCTCTCTGAAGAGCGTGCTCGGCAGCTCGCTCGCCAATGAGAAGACCCGCATCAAGGCGCGCCAGATCGGCTTCATCGACATTATCGGCATGTTCGTCGGCCATCTGAAGAAGCGGCTCGAAGAAGACGCCGGCGGTCCGGTCGAGAACGTGGTGCTCGGCCGGCCCGTGCAGTTCGTCGACGAGGACACGGCCGCCGATGCGAAGGCGCAGGGCGAATTGGAGAAGGCCGCGCGCGCGCAAGGCTTCAAGCACATCGCCTTCCAGTTCGAGCCGATCGCGGCGGCGCTCGACTACGAGCAGAAGGTCACCCGCGAGGAGCTGGCGCTGATCGTCGACATGGGCGGCGGCACCTCCGATTTCTCGATCGTGCGGGTCTCGCCGGAGCGCGCGCGCTCGACCGACCGCAAGGCGGACATCCTCGCCAATCGCGGCATCCATATCGGCGGCACCGATTTCGACCGGCTGCTCAGCATCTCCCATGTCATGCCCGAGCTCGGCTATCTGACGCGGACCAAGGACCACAAGCGCAATCTGCCGGCGGCCTATTTCATCGACCTGGCGACCTGGCAGCGCATCAACCTCGTCTACACCGCCAAGGCGATGTCGGATCTTCGCCAGATCCGCTACGAGGCCGAGCGCGCCGACCTCGTCGACCGCTTCATCCATGTCGTCGAGCACCGCTACGGCCACGCAATTGCCGGCCTGGTCGAAAGGGCTAAGATCGCGCTGACCGACCAGTCCTCGGCCGAGGTGAAGGTGTCGCTGCCCGGCGCGCGCTTTGCGGCCGAGATCACGCGCGGAGGCCTCGAGGAGACCATCGCGAACGACATCGAACGCGTGACCGCGACGGTCAGGCAGACGATCGCCGACGCCGGCGTCGATGCCTCGGCCATCACTGCCGTGTTCCTCACCGGCGGTTCGACCGCCATCCCGCTGGCGAAGCGGGAAATCCTGTCGCTGGTGCCGCAGGCAGCCGTCATCGAAGGCGACATGTTCGGCTCGGTCGGCCTTGGCCTCGCGCTGGATGCGCAGCGCAAATACGCGTGATTATTCGGCGTTTGCCGGCGCGTCCGCCCGGCCGGTGAGATGCGCCTTCAGCGCCATCTGGGCGAGGCTCGCCTGGCGGTCGCGGTGTGTGATCATGGCGAAGTCGCGCTTCGGCAATTCCACCGGCACGGCCCTGAGGCTCCCCTCCGCCAGGGAGCGCGCGACGACGAGTTCCGAGATGATCGTGGCGCCCGCGCCGGCCTCGACCGCCTGGCGCACTGCCTCGTTGCTGGGCAGAACCAGGAATATCTGCAGCTCCGCCGGCGGAACGCCCTGGCTGTGCGCGAAATCCTCCAGCGCCTCGCGCGTGCCCGACCCGCCTTCCCTGATGATCCAGCGCAGCGCCCTGATGTCGAGGTTTCCCGCCCGCGTCATCGGGATCTCGGGATGCGAGCGCGCCACCACCAGCATCATGCGGTCCTCGTCGACCGTGGCGCGACGCAGGATGTCGGACTCGGTACGGCCCTCGACCAGGCCGAAATCGGCGCGGCCGTCCAGCACATTGGTCTCGACCTGCCTGGTGTTGCCGATGGTCACGTTCAGCTTCACCGCAGGATAGGCCTCGTGGAAGGCAGCCAGGCGACGCGGCAGCCAGTAGCTGGCGATGGTCTGGCTGGCCGCGATCGACAGGCTGCCGGCGACGGTCTGCGAGACATCCTCCAGCACGCCACGCGCAGCCGCGGCGCGATCCAGGACCGCCTTCGCCTCCGGCAGGAAGCGGTGGCCGGTCTCTGCTAGTTCGATGTTGCGGCCGACCCGGTTGAACAGGCGCACGTCGTGCTGGGTTTCGAGCGCGCGGATAGCCGCCGACGCAGCCGACTGCGAGATGCCGAGCCGCTCGGCGGCCTTGGTCATGTGGCCATGCTCGGCGACGGCGACGAAGATGCGCAACTGGTCGAGGGTCATAGCGCAACTAAGAAGCAAAATCGATCGGAATTACAAGAGCTGCTTGTTAGACGGATCAATTGCTTTGTTCTAAGTTTTTAGCTGGACTTGGAAAAAATTGGTCGCCAGAGGCCAAGAGTGGGAAATGGCAGGGCGCTTCAAATCCCTATTCGCGCATTGGAGCCGCCGGCTGAAGCGGCAGCTTGCCGGCGAGCGCTATCATCCTGAACTTCACTACATGCGCGGCCCGGGGCCTAAGACGAAGGCCAAGATGGCGAACGGCAAGAGCGTTCGCCAATCATGAGCAACGCCGCGCCGCGCGGCGCCAATTCCGCACCCTCGCAACGGCCTCTTTCCGACACTCACGCGCCAAATGAGGGCGACGGCGTCGAGACTTCGCCCAGCGTCTCCGACCGCGTCGCCAAGACCACCTGCTATATGTGCGCCTGCCGCTGCGGCATCGACGTCCACATCAAGGACGGCAAGGTCCGCTACATCAACGGCAACAAGGACCATCCGGTGAACCGCGGTGTGATCTGCGGCAAGGGCAGCGCCGGCATCATGCAGCATTACAGCCCGGCGCGGCTGAAGAAACCGCTGCTGCGCACAGGCCCGCGCGGCTCGGGCGAATTCCGTGAGATCGAATGGGACGAGGCGCTGACCATCGCCACCGAGAGGCTGTCGGCGATCCGCCGCACCGATCCGAAAAAACTCGCCTTCTTCACCGGACGCGACCAGTCGCAATCGCTGACCGGCTGGTGGGCGTCGAAATTCGGCACGCCGAACTTCGCCGCGCATGGCGGCTTCTGCTCGGTCAACATGGCGGCCGGCGGGCTCTACACGATCGGCGGCTCGTTCTGGGAGTTCGGCGAACCCGACTGGGACAACACCCGATATTTCATGCTGTTCGGCGTTGCCGAGGACCATGACTCCAACCCGATCAAGATCGGCCTCGGCAAGCTCAAGGCGCGCGGCGCCAAGGTGGTTTCGATCAACCCGTGCCGCACCGGCTACAATGCCATCGCCGACGACTGGATCGGCATCAGGCCGGGCACCGACGGCCTGTTCGTGCTGGCGCTGGTCCACGACCTGCTCAAGGCCGGCCGCGTCGATCTCGACTATCTGCTGCGCTACACCAACGCGACGGTGCTGGTCGTGCAGGAGCCGGGCGCTGCCGACGACGGACTCTTTGTGCGCGACGCCGACGGCAACCCGCTGGCTTGGGACAGGGTGGCCAAGCATCCGGTCAATGCAGCCGATCCCGAAGCAAAGCCGGCGCTGACCGGCGGCTACGACGTCGGCGGGCGGCACTGCGTGCCGGTGTTCCAGCTCATCGCCGATCGCTATCTGGACGACAGCTACTCGCCCGACGCGGTCGCCGCGCGCTGCGGCGTCGGCGCCGACACGATCCGGCGGATCGCGGCGGAGTTGGCGCATGTCGCCTTCGAGCAGACGATCGAGCTGCCGATCGCCTGGACCGACTGGGCGGGCCGGCGGCATGAGACGATCAAGGGGCGGCCGGTGTCGATGCATGCCATGCGCGGCATCTCGGCCCATTCCAACGGCTTTCACACCTGCCGCGCCATCCATTTGCTGCAGGTTCTGCTCGGCACGGTGGACGTTCCGGGTGGCTTCCGCTTCAAGCCGCCCTATCCGCGCTGCGCGCCGCCGGGACCGAAGCCATGCGGAAAAAACGCCCAGCCGATGACGCCGCTGGACGGCGTGCCGCTCGGCTTCGTCTGCGGACCGGATGATCTTCTTGTCGACGAGGCCGGCCGGCCTGTCCGCATCGACAAGGCCTATTCCTGGGAAGCGCCTTTGGCCGCGCATGGGCTGATGCACACGGTGATCCGCAACGCCTGGGCCGGCGATCCTTATCCGATCGACACGCTGATGATGTACATGTCGAACATGGCGTGGAACTCGTCGATGAACACGGTCGAGACCATTGCCATGCTGACCGACAAGGACGAGGCCGGCGCCTACAAGATCCCCTTCATCATCTATTCCGACGCCTATTATTCCGAGACCGTGCCGTTCGCCGACCTGGTGCTGCCCGACACCACCTATCTCGAACGGCACGACTGCATCAGCCTGCTCGACCGGCCGATCAGCCATGCCGACGGCGCCGCCGACGCCATTCGCCACCCCGTGGTGCAGCCGGATCGCGACGTGCGGCCGTTCCAGTCGGTGCTGATCGAACTCGGCGCGCGGCTCGGCCTGCCTTGCTTCGTCAACGAGGACGGCTCGGCGACATACCGCGACTATGCCGACTACATCGTCAACCATCAGCGCACGCCCGGCATCGGCCCTCTAGCCGGCTGGCGCGGCAAGGATGGTGGCTCGATCGGCAAGGGCGACGTCAACCCAGACCAGTTGCAGCGCTACATCGACAATGGCGGCTTCTGGCACCACGATTTTTCCGACGACCAGCGCTATTACAAGATGGGCAACCGCGCCTATCTCGATTTCGCGGTCGAGATGGGTTTCATCCCCTGCGCAGAGCCGATCGTCTTCCAGCTTTACTCGGAGCCGATCCAACGGTTCAGGCTGGCAGCGCGTGGCCACGGCAAGGTGCAGCCACCCGACGCCGAACGCGGCCGCATCGAAGCCTATATGGACCCGCTGCCGTTCTGGTACGCGCCCTTCGAGGACGACGCCGTCGACCTTGAAAGATATCCGCTGCATGCGCTGACGCAGCGACCGATGCATATGTACCATTCCTGGGGTTCGCAGAATGCGTGGCTGCGGCAGATCACCAGCCAGAACCGGCTGTTCGTGCATCGCCAGACGGCCAGCAAGCTCGGCCTTGCCGACGACGACTGGGTTTGGATCGAAAGCATCAACGGAAGGGTGAAGGGCCAGATCAAGCTGATCGACGGCGTCAACCCGGACACGGTGTGGACCTGGAACGCGATCGGCAAGCGGCGCGGCAGCTGGGCGCTGAAGGACGATGCGGCCGAGAGCAATCGCGGCTTCCTGCTCAACCACATCATCGGCGACCAGACATCGGCCGATGCCAACGGCAAGCGCTATTCGAATTCCGATCCGGTCACGGGACAGGCGGCGTGGTTCGACGTGCGCGTGCGGATCGTCAAATGCTCGGCCGAGGAAGCCGGCTTCACCGAACCGCAATTCGAGCGTTTTGCTCAGCCGCCGCATTTCGAACCGTCGCCCGACGTACTTCGCTTCGGCGCGGAATTCCGCATGAAAAGGGAAGCCGCCGAATGACCTGCCTTCCCGCCCAAACCGACAAGAAGCTCGGCCTCGTCATCGACCTCGACACCTGCGTCGGCTGCCAGGCCTGCGTCACCGCCTGCAAGGAGTGGAACACCGGCGGCCATATGGCGCCGCTGACCGACATCGACCCTTATGGCGGACATGTTGACGGCGTCTGGTTCAACCGGGTGCATGCCTACGAGCACACGACGGAGCGGGGCTGCCGGACAGTGAACTTCCCGCGCTCCTGCCTCCATTGCGAGCAGCCGGCCTGCGTCACCGTTTGCCCGACCGGCGCCTCCTACAAGCGCGCCTCCGACGGCATCGTGCTGGTCGACGAGGATAAATGCATCGGCTGCAAATTGTGCAGCTGGGCCTGCCCCTATGGCGCGCGCGAGTTCGACGCGGATGTCGGCGTCATGAAGAAATGCACGCTCTGCGTCGACCGTATCTACAACGACAATCTGGCCGAGGAAGATCGCGTGCCCGCCTGCGTCGCCGCCTGCCCGACCAGCGCCCGGCATTTCGGCGATCTCGGCGATCCCACCTCGGCGATCTCGCAACTCGTCGAGGAGCGTGGCGGCGTGGCACTGATGCCGGAACTCGGCTACAAGCCGACCAACCGCTATTTGCCGCCGCGCGCCCGCAGCGAACGGGCGGCGAAGGTCGACGCGCCCGCGCTGGAGCCGATCAAGGCCGAGGGCGGCTTTCTCGGTTGGATCGACCGCGTGCTTTCGAACTGATCATGCACCCCGCTTTCTCGGTCGTCTTCTTCACAACCGCCACCGGTGCCGGCTACGGCCTGTTGGCGCTGCTCGGCCTGCTTGGCGGGTTGGGGTTCATTCCCGCCGATTTCCGGCTTGGGCTTGTCGGCATGGCGCTGGCGCTCGGGCTGATCGTGGCCGGGCTTTTGTCCTCCACCGGTCATCTCGGCCGTCCCAGGCGCGCCTGGCGCGCCTTCTCGCAATGGCGCAGCTCGTGGCTGTCGCGCGAAGGCGTGGCGTCGGTCGCGACCTTCATCCCGGCCGTGCTGTTCGGCATCGGCTGGGTGTTTCTCGGCAAGAGCGGCGGCTGGGTGGCGGCCGCCGGCCTGCTGGCGGCGGCTGGCGCCGTCGTGACTGTCTGCACGACGGGCATGATCTACGCTTCGCTGAAGCCGGTCGCGCAATGGCACAGCCGATATACGTTGCCGGCCTATCTCATCTTTGCTGCCATGACCGGAAGCGTTCTCGCCAACGCCCTGCTTCAGGGGTTCGAGCTGGGTTCAGCGGAGATGCTGGCCTGGGCCCTGCTTGCCACCCTCGCCGGCTGGGTCTGGAAGCTCGCGACATGGCGCTACAATGACCGGCTGGAGATTCCGACAAATGCCAACACCGCGACCGGGCTCGCCGGCGGCACGGTGCGGTCGATCGAATGGCCGCATACGGAAGAGAACTATCTGCTGAAGGAGATGGGCTTCCGCATCGCGCGCAAACATAGCGCGAAGCTACGACGGATCACGCAGACGCTGGCATTCATTGCGCCCGCCGTCCTGCTTGTCATCGCCTTCGCCCTGCCTTGGCCGTTCGCGGCGATTGCCTCGGTGCTTGCAGCTGTTTGTCAGTTGGCCGGCATGCTGGTCGAGCGCTGGCTGTTCTTCGCCGAGGCGAAGCACACGGTCACGCTGTACTATGGCAGATGAAGCTGTATCAGCCCGGCCGCAGCATCGAGCCGGAGATCGCAAAAATGCGCTCGGCGCCGAGCATATAGGCAACCAGCGTTTCCAGGCGGAACAGGCCGGCATAGGCGCGGTCGAGCACGTTGAGCGAGCCGGTATAGGCGCCGAAGGCCGGCATGATCATGCGGCCGCCATCGCCGGCAAAGCAGCGCCGCCGGACCGAGCGGCCGCGCTGGACGATGCGCGCGCATGGGTGGAGATGGCCTGATATCTCGCCCTCGATCCGCGTCTTCGAGGGCTCATGGCGAAAGAGCAGCGAGCCGATGGCAAGTTCCCTCACCGTCTCGCCGGGCAAGTCAGCGGGCGCCTCAGGATCGTGGTTGCCGGCGACCCAGAACCAGTCGCGACCGGTCATCATCGCTTCCAGGCGTTCGCGAAAACTCGAATGCATGCGCCCGGCGCCGCCACCATCATGGAAGGAGTCTCCTAGGCTGACGACGATGCGCGGCTGATAGTCGGCGATCACCGACTGCAGCCTGAGCAAGGTGGCACCGGTATCGTAAGGTGGGATCAGCGCGCCGCGCCTGGCGAAAGAAGAGCCTTTTTCGAGATGCAGGTCGGAGACCGCGAGCAGGCGCAGATCGGGGAAGTAGAGAACGCCACGCCGATCGCAGATCGCGCGCTCGCCGGCGATACCGACAGGGTCGGCCTCGGCGATCAGCGTTGCGCGTGAGAGCGAAAAATTCATCCCCTCTTCGTCCCTCTCTTTCAGTCGATCATCTCCGGCCCCATGGCCTCTTCGACAAGGGTGGCGGCATCCATCAATAACGTCTCGTCTGCCTCGCCATTCACCGGCATCTTGCCGATTTCGAGCATGATCGGCACGGCGAGCGGCGATATCTGTTCGAGATTCTTATGCATGATTCGACCGCGAATGCGCGAGAGCATCTCGGCAAGTCTGCTGACATCGAGCAACCCGGTCGCAGCGTCGGTGCGGGTGGCCTGCAGCAGAATATGGTCGGGTTCATGGCTGCGCAGCACGTCATAGATCAGGTCGGTCGAGACGGTCACCTGGCGGCCGCTTTTCTCCTTGCCGGGGTGGCGTTTTTCGATCAGTCCGGAAATCAGCGCGCAGTTGCGGAAGGTGCGCTTCAAGAGCCAGCTGTCGGCAAACCAGGCTTCGAGATCATCGCCCAGCATGTCTTGATCGAACAGCGTGGCCAGCGACGGTTTTCTGTTCTTGAACATCCAGCCCATGTCGGCCAGCGACCAGATGGCCAGCGCATAGTCGGTGGCCACGAAACCGACCGGCTTCGCGCCCGCGCGATCGAGCCGGCGGGTGAGCAGCATGCCGAGCGTCTGGTGAGCAAGCCTGCCCTCAAACGGATAGGCCACGAGGTAGTAGCGGTTGCCGCGCGGAAAAGTCTCGATCAGCAGGTCGTCGCGTTTCGGCAGGATGGACTTGTCCGCCTGGAACCGCAGCCAATCCGCAACCTGCTCGGGTAGCTTCTTCCAGCGTTGCGGATCGTCGAGCATGGCTCGGACCTGCTCGGCCAGGTAGGTCGAAAGCGGGAATTTGCCGCCGCCATAGTAGGGCACTTTCGCATCGCTGCCCGGCGCGTTCGAGACGAAGCACTCGTTCTCGCGAATGCCTTCGAAGCGCAGGATCTTGCCGGCGAACATGAAGGTGTCGCCATGGGTCAAAGTCTCCAGGAATGCTTCCTCGATCTTTCCCAGCACCCTGCCGCCGCGCGAGGCTGCCCCCCGGCTGCCGGCCTGGACGTAGCGTACATTGAGCGCCGGCACTTCGATGATGGTGCCGACATTGAGCCTGTATTGCTGGGCGACGGCCGGATTTGAAACCCGCCACAAGCCCTCCCTGGTCTGCCGGATGCGCGCGTAGCGCTCGTAATTCCTGAGCGCGTAGCCGCCGGTGGCGACGAAGTCGATGACCCGGTCGAATGTCGGCCTGTCCAGGCTGGCGTAAGGCGCGGCGGTCCTTACCTCATCAAACAGTGCGTCGGCATGGAACGGCGCGCCGCAGGCGCAGCCCAGCACGTGCTGCGCCAAGACGTCCAGCCCGCCATTGACCAATGGCGGCGTGTCCTGGGCGCCGAGATAGTTGGCGTCGAGCGCGGCGCGGCATTCCAGAACCTCGAAGCGGTTTGCGGGGATGAGGATCGCCTTCGACGGCTCGTCCATGCGATGGTTGGCGCGGCCGATGCGTTGTGCCAGACGACTGGCGCCCTTCGGCGCGCCGACATGCACGACTAGGTCGACATCGCCCCAGTCGATGCCGAGATCGAGCGTCGAGGTGGCAACGATGGCGCGCAATGCATTCTCGCCCATTGCCTTCTCGACGCGGCGGCGCTGGGCGACGTCCAGCGAGCCGTGATGGAGGGCGATCGGCAAGGTATCCTCATTGACGCGCCATAGTTCCTGGAACAGCAGCTCGGCCTGGCTGCGGGTGTTGACGAAGAGCAGCGTGGTCTTGTGCCGCTTGATCTCGCGGTAAATTTCCGGCGTGGCGTAGCGGGCCGAATGGCCGGCCCAGGGAACGCGCTCTTCGGAATCAAGGATCGAGATATCGGGCTTGGCGCCACCCGTGACGACGATGAGCTCGGACATGGCACCGGGAGAAGCCTGGCTGACCAGCCAGCGCCGCAATTCGTCGGGCTCGGCGACCGTTGCCGACAGGCCGATGGTCTGGAGATCGGGAACGAAAGCGCGCAGCCGCGCCAGGCCAAGCGCCAGGAGATGCCCGCGCTTCGAGGTGACAAGCGAATGCAGCTCGTCGAACACGACATAGCGCAAGTCTTCGAAGAAGCGCCTCGCGTCGTTCGAGGCGATCAGCAGCGCGAGCTGCTCTGGCGTGGTGAGCAGAATGTCGGGTGGCGCCAGCTTCTGCCGCTGGCGCTTGTGCGAAGGCGTGTCGCCGGTGCGGGTCTCGATGGTGACGGGCAGGCCGATCTCCTCGACCGGCTTGCCGAGATTGCGCTCGATATCGACGGCCAGCGCTTTCAGCGGCGAGATGTAGAGCGTGTGGATGGCGCGACGGGCCTGGCCAGGCTTGCGCTTGGGACGGTTGGCGAGCTCGGTGAGCGACGGCAGGAAGCCGGCCAGCGTCTTGCCGGCGCCGGTCGGCGCGATCAGCAGCACCGATTGGCCGCTTTGCGCCTTCGCCAGCAGCTCGAGCTGATGGGCACGCGGCGACCAGCCCTTTTGGCCGAACCATTTGACGAATGGCTCAGGCAGCAGGACGGCGGCGTTCTGTTCGGCAAGGCGCGGCTGCTCGGTCACGCGCAACAGGTAGCGCGGCGGCACGCGATCGCCAAGGAAAATCGGAACAAAAGGGGATCGGCGTTCCTCGCCCCGTTTACGGGGAGAGGATGCCGGCAGGCAGGTGAGGGGCGGCGCCGGCGATCGAGATGATGGTTTAGTTAGACGATGATAGGTCGGGAAATAGCGGCCAACCGCGAACATCGGCGCCGCCCCTCATCCGCCCTTCGGGCACCTTCTCCCCGTGAAACGGGGAGAAGGAAGATCACGGCCTCCTGAACCCGGTTGGGCCACCATAGAGATAGCCGATGCGCTCGACCGCTTCCTTCAGCCCTTCGCGCGAGACCAGCATGGTGTGGCCGTTGGCGTGGATCATGTCCCTTTCGTCGGTCATGGTCGCCACATGGCCTTTCCAGAACACGAGGTCGCCGCGCTGGAGGCCGGTATAGTCCGGACCCGGCTCGAAGGGCGTGCCGATCGACGCCGCCTGCATGTCGGAGTCGCGCAGCACATCCTTGCCGGTCATGCGCATCGCCAATTGCACAAGGCCGGAGCAGTCGATGCCGAAGCCGGAGACGCCGCCCCAGAGATAGGGCGTGCCGAGAAAACTTTCGGCGACGGTGACATAGTCGTCGGCCAGCTCGGCGATCGGCCGCAGATGGCCGGCGATGATCGCCTGGCCGGAGGGCAGCAGCGCATAATGCGTGCCCCGCGTCTCGGCCGAGCCGCTCACGGTCACGGTCGAGCCCATCGACAGCTGCCCGCTGAGCGGAAAGCGCAGATCCGGCCCGGGATAGAGGAAGGTGCGCGGCACGCAGACGATGTGGCTCGGAGCATGGTCGCGCGCGCCAAGAAGATTGTCCGCCACATAGCCGACATAGCCGTCGCGCTCGGCCTGCACCCAGGCCCAGCCTTCCGCGTCCTCGAAGACGAGCACGTCGTCGCCGAACAGCGCCTGCGTGTTGACGCCCGCATCGGGGCGCGGCGCCTTGCGCAGGTCGGCGACCGAGGCCGTGATCCGCGCCGGGCGGCCGGTGACGAAGCGGTCGGCGGCAACTTCGCCTTTCAGCCTCGCATCGGCAAGGTCGGAGCGGAAGGCGTGAAGGCGGGCATCCCTTGCGGTCAAATCGATAATCCAGTCGTTGGCAGTGAGGTCAGATGGGCAGTTCGTACGCCCTGGCGACGATACCATCGCCGAAGCGCTCGACAAAGAGCGCGCCTTCCACCGTGCGGCGGATCAGCACGTTGCGCTTGTCGAGCTCGTCGCGGTGGCGCGAGACGAGCTTCAGCGCGCCCATGGTGTCCAGCGCCCGGGTGATGACCGGCTTGGTGACGTTGAGTTTTGCCGCAAGCCCTCGCACCGTGTGCGGCGGCGGATCGAGATAGATGGTGAACAGGATCGCCGTCTGGCGCATGGTGAGATCGGGCTCGCCATCGCGCACCTGGGCCAGCATCACTTGCTGCCACAGTCGCAAGGCCTGGCTCGGGCGCATCGAGATCGACATCGCCCAAGCATGCCGGCAAATTGTTTCGGTTCCGTTTCAGTAACGGGCGCGCCTACCAATTGCTCAGGCAAATCGCTGCGTAATTATCCGCTCGAGCGCCCGAATGCCCTGCGCCTCGCCGCCGGTCAGGCCGTGGGGGCGGTCGGCCGGGTTCCAGGCGAAGATGTCGAAATGCGCCCAGCTGTGGGTCTTCTCGACGAAGCGCTTGAGGAAAAGCGCCGCGGTGATCGAGCCGGCAAAACCGTCCGTGGTGACATTGTTGATGTCGGCGATCTTTGAGGAAAGCTTCGCATCATAGGGACGCCATAGCGGCATTCGCCACAGCGGATCCTCGACCGCCATGGAGGCTGCGGCAATGTCGGCCGCGAGCGTCTCGTCGGCGGTGTAGAAAGGCGGCAGATCGGGGCCGAGCGCGACCCTGGCAGCGCCCGTCAGCGTCGCCATGTCGACCAGCAAGGCGGGCTGTTCCTCATCGGCCAGCGCCAGCGCGTCGGCCAGGATCAGCCTGCCTTCAGCGTCCGTGTTGCCGATCTCGACCGTGATGCCCTTGCGGCTCTTCAGCACGTCGCCAGGACGGAAGGCATTGCCGGCGATCGAATTCTCGACGGCGGGGATCAGCACGCGCAGCCGGACATTCAGTTTCGCCGCCATGATCATGGAAGCGAGGCCCAGCACATTGGCGGCGCCGCCCATGTCCTTCTTCATCAGAAGCATGCCGGACGACGGCTTGATGTCGAGGCCGCCGGTGTCGAAGCAGACGCCTTTGCCGACCAGCGTCACCTTCGGCGCAGCGCTCGGTCCCCAGCTCATGTCGATCAGCCGCGGCGCATCGGCGGAAGCCCGGCCAACAGCGTGGATCATCGGGAAATTCCGCGCCAGAAGATCGTCGCCGTGGATTGCGGAAATATCGGCGGCATGGGCGGCCGCCAGTTGCCGGGCGGCTTCTTCCAGTTCGACCGGACCGAGGTCGCTGGTCGGCGTGTTGACGAGATCGCGCGTCAGGAACACGCTATCGGCGACGCGGCGGACATGCGCGGCGTTCGCGCCCTCCGGAAGCGCGAAGCGTAAGGCCTTGCCCGGCCTCTTGCCGTAGCGCGTATACACATAGCCGCCCAGGACCAGCGCGAGCGCGGCGAGATCGGGCTGCGCGGGAGCCGACGCGAAATGCCA